>UQEM01000105.1 GCA_900540005.1 uncultured Ruminococcus sp. | reverse complement strand
CGAAAAATCTGACAGCGCATCTTCAGCACAAGCTCTGTGCGGTATTGCCTTAACAAAACATACACATTTTTTTGGAAAAATACCTTGACAAATCATAAAAAGGAGTATATAATAAAGTCAATAAATGCAATGAAGGGAAACAAAGCCCGTTGAGCTTTACACAGAGAGCTGTCGGTCGGTGAAAGACAGCATATCGATTCGGGTCATAACTCCTCCCTGAGCAGTCGGCTGAAAGTCAGCGCGGTTCATCTGCGTTACAGCAATTAGGCTTGAACGGGTTCTCCCGTTACAGAGATATGCGTTAACAGGACGCGGATGAGTGGGTGTATTTTCAATACGCCAAGAAGAGTGGTACCACGGAGTTATATTGGATCTTCGTCTCTTCCATGCAATGCATGGGGGAGACTTTTTTGTTGCCCTCTATGGCAAATCTTGATTATCGGAGGAATTTTTATGAAAAACGTAAACAAGTACACTAAGCAATTTTTCCCTGCACCGAAAACTTCTATGAAATGGACTCAGAAAAACTATGTGGACAAGGCTCCTATCTGGTGCAGCGTTGACCTGAGAGACGGCAATCAGGCGCTTATCATTCCCATGAGCCTCGGCGAAAAGCTCGAATTCTTCAAAAAGCTCGTTGATATCGGCTTTAAGGAGATAGAGATCGGCTTCCCCGCGGCTTCCGAGACGGAATACGACTTCTGCCGCACCCTCATCGAGGAGGGACTTATCCCTGACGATGTAACGATACAGGTACTCACACAGTCGCGCGAGCACATCATCAAGAAAACCTTTGACGCGCTCAAGGGCTGCAAGAACGCTATCGTCCACCTCTACAACTCGACATCAGTCGCTCAGCGTGAACAGGTTTTCCGCAAGAGCAAGCAGGAGATAATCGACATTGCTGTTACCGGTGCAAAGCTCTGCAAGGAGTACCGCGAGAAGTACGAGGGCAATTTCAGATTTGAATACTCGCCCGAAAGCTTCACAGGCACAGAGCCTGAGTTCGCTCTCGAAATATGCAACGCTGTTATCGACGTTTGGCAGCCTACTCCCGAGGACAAAGTCATCATCAACCTCCCTGTTACAGTTCAGAACTCAATGCCTCATGTTTACGCAAATCAGATCGAGTATATGTGCGAGAACCTCAACTGCCGCGAGAACGTGATAGTTTCACTCCACCCGCACAACGACCGCGGCTGCGCGGTAGCGGATACTGAAATGGGTCTGCTCGCAGGCGCTGACCGTGTCGAGGGAACTCTTTTCGGCAACGGCGAGCGTACAGGTAACGTTGACATAATCACTCTTGCTATGAATATGTACTCTCAGGGCGTTGACCCCGAGCTGGACTTCAGCGATATCCCGTCGATCACAGAACTCTACACACGCGTTACAAGAATGACTGTCAACGACCGTCAGCCTTACAGCGGCAAGCTCGTTTTCGCAGCATTCAGCGGTTCACATCAGGACGCTATTGCCAAGGGAATGAAGTGGCGTGAGGAAGGTCACACTAAGTACTGGACAGTTCCCTATCTGCCTATCGATCCCACAGATGTCGGCAGAGAGTACGAGGCAGACGTTATCCGTATCAACAGCCAGTCAGGCAAGGGCGGCATAGGATATATCCTCGAAACACGCTACGGCTACAACCTCCCCAAGAAAATGCGCGAGGACGTGGGCTACCTTGTCAAGGGCGTTTCCGACCACAAGCACAAGGAACTCCTCCCCGATGAGGTTTACGAGATATTCAAGAACAATTACGTTGATATAAAGACTCCCCTCAATGTTACCGAGGCTCATTTCGTTCAGCAGGACGATATCGAGGCAAAGATCAATGTCGTATTCAACGGCAAGGAGCTTTTTGCGGCAAATACCGGCAACGGCCGTCTCGACGCAGTAAGCAACGCTATCCGCTCATGCACAGACCTCGAATACAACCTCTGCACTTATTCAGAGCACGCTCTTGAGATCGGCTCTGCTTCAAAGGCTGTGTCCTACGTTGAGATACAGGATAAGAACGGCGCAAGCTTCTGGGGAACGGGTATCGACACCGATATCATCAAGTCCTCGATAAAGGCTCTCGTCAGCGCAGTAAACAATATGCTCACAAAGCAGGCATAAGTCGGCAAAATCCACAAAATTACAGGTGGAAAACCCCGCGATCAGAACAATTAAATAGAAATGTGACGTTCCTTATTGATTTTGTAATAACGAAGTGATAAAATGTAGCTATAGGTATCGGTAAGGAGCGATTATGATGAAATCATTGTACACAAACATTGGTATAGTCATTATCACAGGCGTGGTCATTACCATTGATCACAGTCTCGCTTCATTCTGCCCGAATGGCTCTCTTGCTTGATATTAATAGTTTATCATATAAGCAAAAGTGTAAACCTCCGGTAGCAGAATACCGGAGGTTTTTTGAGCTGCCGGCAGCTTGTATACTATTATATAATAACATAAGGAAGGTTGCTATGAACATATCAGGTGCAAAAATTGCTGTAGAGACTCTCATTGAACAGGGCTGCGACACCGTTTTCGGTTATCCGGGCGGTCAGGTAATCAATCTGTTTGACGAGCTTTATCTCTGCCGCGACAGGATCAATCACATTCTCACTGCCCACGAACAGGGCGCTTCTCACGCCGCAGACGGCTATGCAAGAGCTACCGGCAAGGTCGGCGTGTGTATCGCAACATCAGGCCCCGGCGCTACCAATCTCGTAACGGGTATCGCTACCGCATTCCTCGATTCGATCCCCATGGTCGCTATAACGGGAAATGTTCCCTGCTCGCTCATCGGCAAGGACAGCTTTCAGGAGGTTGACATTGTCGGTGTGACAATGCCTATCACCAAGCACAATTTCATTGTCAAGGACATAAACGAGCTTGCGGACACTCTGAGAATGGCTTTCAAGATCGCTAAGTCAGGTCGTCCCGGCCCTGTCCTCGTGGATATCCCCAAGGACGTTCAGGTCGCAAAGTGCGAGTTCACTCCCGAGCCGCAGCCCGTTATCCCCGAGCCTATGACTTTCGCTGAGGAAAGCAAGCTTGAGGAGGCTGCAAAGCTTATCGCAGAGTCGCAGAGACCTTATCTCTACTTCGGCGGCGGAATCATCGCAAGCAAGGCTTCAGAACAGCTCATGGCTCTTGCCGACAAGATAGACGCACCTATGGGCTGCTCGCTTATGGGACTTTCCGCTGTTCCCTCGGACAATACGCGTTTTCTCGGAATGCAGGGTATGCACGGTCACTATGCATCTTCCGTTGCTGAGGACGAGGCTGACCTTGTGATCGCTCTCGGAGCACGTTTCTCCGACAGAGCTACGGGCGACAAGAACAGATTCTCAAAGAATTTCAAGCTTATACATATAGATATCGACGGAGCAGAACTCCAGAAGAATATTCCGGTCCAGCTCGGAATACAGGGTGATCTCGCAGACGCTCTCGAACGCCTTACCGCTATGGTGGAGAAAACCGAGCATCCCGAATGGAGCAAGCGTATTCAGGAACTACGCGATGAGGAGAGCAGAAGAACACAGGAGGCTCTTGAATCTGCATACGAAAAGAGCTGTGCAAACTGTGCTGCAAAGTGCGGCAATGCAGGTCTTGGATCCGAAAACAGACTCACTCCCTTTGATATCGTTGATATCATAAGCGCACACGCAGATGACGACACGGTCATCGCTACCGATGTCGGACAGCACCAGATGTGGGCTGCTCAGCGCTATCCCCTTAAAAAGCCGAGAACTTTCCTCACAAGCGGCGGTCTCGGTACAATGGGATTCGGCATGGGCGCAGCTATCGGCGGCGCTACAGGCACGGGCAAACGCGCTGTTCTCTTTACGGGCGACGGCAGCTTCGGCATGAACCTCAACGAACTTGCTACCGCAGTTTCGCAGGGAACTCCGCTCGTTATCGTGATCATGAACAACGGCGTTCTCGGAATGGTTCGCCAGTGGCAGACGCTTTTCTTTGACAAGCACTACTCGAACACAACACTCAACCGTCAGACAGACTTTGTAAAGCTTGCTGAGGCTTTCGGCGCAAAGAGCGCAAGAGCTTTCACAACAGACGAGCTTGAGGCTGCTGCAAAGGAGGCTTTCGCTTACAACGGCACTTTCGTTATCGACTGCGCGGTTGACTGCGACGAGTTCGTTCTCCCTATGCTCCCGCCCGGCGGTTCGATAGACGATATTATCACAGAGATCAAGTGAGGTGAGCATAATGGATCAGTATGTAATTTCAGTTCTCGTATCAAACATTTCCGGCGTTCTCTCAAGAGTATCGGGAATGTTCACAAGACGCGGATTCAACATCGACAGTCTTACTGTCGGTGAAACGGAATCAAGCGGATTCTCAAGGATCACTATCGCTTTCCACGGCAACTCCGAGATCAAGAACCAGATCTTCCAGCAGCTCAAGAAGCTCCACGACGTTAAGGAAGTAGAGGTTCTTGACAAGGAGGAGACTGTTATCCGCGAACTTCTTCTTATAAAAGTTAAGAACAGCCCCGAGGTAAGACAGGATATCATGACGGCTGTCGAGATATTCCGCTCGAAGATAGTTGACTATTCCTCAACGGCTCTCATATGCGAGCTTACGGGCGAAACTTCCAAGATCGACGCTTTCATCGACCTCGTTAAACCCTACGGCATAATGGAAATGTGCCGCACAGGCATCGTCGCTATACAGCGCGGCGAAAAGTGCCTTAAAACCGTTAAATAATTGCCAACAGGCAATTAGATAAATACATTTTATTATATTCTGAAAAGGAGTAATTACAATGGCTAACACTGCAAAGGTTTTCTATGAACAGGACTGCGATCTTTCGCTCCTCTACGGCAAGACAATCGCTGTTATCGGCTACGGAAGCCAGGGTCACGCACACGCACTCAATGCAAAGGAGTCTCTCGGAGATAACGGCAAGGTTATCATTGGTCTTTATAAGGGTTCCAAGTCATGGGACAAGGCTGTAGCTCAGGGATTTGAGGTTTATACAGCCGCTGAAGCTGCAAAGCAGGCTGACATCATCATGATCCTCATCAACGATGAGAAGCAGGCTAAGCTCTACAAGGAAGATATCGAGCCTAACCTCGAACCCGGCAATATGCTCATGTTCGCACACGGCTTCAACATTCACTTCGGCTGCATCGTTCCCCCTGCTGACGTTGACGTTACAATGATCGCACCTAAGGGCCCCGGACACACAGTAAGAAGTGAATATCTGGCTGGTAAGGGTGTTCCCTGCCTCGTTGCTGTTCAGCAGGACGCAACAGGAAAGGCTAAGGAGCTTGCTCTTGCTTACGGTCTTGCTATCGGCGGCGCTCGTGCAGGCGTTCTTGAGACTACATTCAGAACAGAGACAGAGACCGACCTCTTCGGCGAGCAGGCTGTTCTCTGCGGCGGCGTTTGCGCTCTTATGCAGGCAGGCTTTGAGACTCTCGTTGAGGCAGGCTATGACCCGAGAAACGCTTACTTTGAGTGCATCCACGAGATGAAGCTCATCGTTGACCTCATCTACCAGAGCGGCTTTGCAGGCATGAGATACTCTATCTCCAACACAGCAGAGTACGGCGACTATGTAACAGGCCCCAAGATCATCACAGAGGATACAAAGAAGGCTATGAAGAAGGTCCTCTCCGATATTCAGGACGGTACTTTTGCTAAGGACTTCCTCCTCGATATGTCCGATGCAGGTTCACAGGTCCACTTCAAGGCTATGAGAAAGCTTGCTGCTGAGCACCCCTCTGAGAAGGTAGGCGCTGAGATCAGAAAGCTCTATAGCTGGAGCGACGAGGACAAGCTCATCAACAACTGATCAACGTAAAACTGAATATTCTCCGATTGAATAATCGGAATGTACTCGCTGCTTTCCCGATTTTTCGGGTGAGCAGCGTTTTTTTATGAAAGGTTTATAATTTATGGGATTTTTTGATTCATTAAAAAAAATAGTTAATGTGGCTGAAACTGTCAGCAAGCAGCTTAGTTCTTCCGCTTCATCATCATCAGTCCGGAAAAATCCAGAACCTGCCGTCTCCGATGCTCCTGTAAAAAGAGCCTCGCAGGATATTCTTGATTCGGGAAATGTTCCTGCAAAAAAGCCCATACTTATCGAAGATGAATACGGCGACAAAAAATATACTTTCCGGCTTTCGAGTGATTTTATCGAGTTCAACAGTCACTGTGAACTGAATCCTTCTTACCAGTATGAACCGTACAGCAGCAATAATTATACCGAATACCTTGAAAATCATCCTACTATATTCATAGGTCCCTATAATGATGTTTACCATGCCGTTGAAAACGGTCAGCCTGTCGGAAAAGAATACGAAAAGCTTGATAATAAATACTTTGCATTTAAAACAAAACTTCCCTATTATGGAAAGCGCCTTTACTGCTACGGTTTCCGTGACGGTACAGCAAGAGAACGTGAAGCGTTCGGGCTTACTTACAATAAGGATATTGAAGGCACTCCACTTGAAAAAAAGCTTATGGCTGCTCTTGATGAAGCAGCTTCAACATATATTGAAATCGATTAATGGGATATCGTATGAAAAAAAGAGGGTTGTTTT
Organism: uncultured Ruminococcus sp.; assembly: GCA_900540005.1. Lineage (GTDB taxonomy): Bacteria > Bacillota > Clostridia > Oscillospirales > Ruminococcaceae > Ruminococcus > Ruminococcus hominiciens. The sequence continues at coordinate 2,195 of UQEM01000105.1, read as the reverse complement.
TTATAACTCTAATGTGCTCGATCTGCATCATTTGTCTTACAGGATGTAAAAATGATAACGATGATAAAATTAAAGTTAAAACTAATGTAAATGTTGATACCGGAAACGTATCCGTATCCGATGTTAATGTGAAAATTAATTAAATTATATGAGGTGAAATAAAATGAGCGGAAATTATTTCTGCGAGGGTGTTGAAAAGTCGTCACAGCGTTCGCTTTTCAATGCGCTCGGATTTACTAAGGAAGAAATGAAGCGTCCCCTCGTGGGAATCGTTTCATCATATAACGAGATCGTGCCGGGTCACATGAACATTGACAAGATCGTTGAGGCTGTAAAGCTCGGCGTTGCAATGGCAGGCGGAACTCCCGTTATGTTCCCTGCTATCGCGGTCTGTGACGGTATCGCAATGGGTCATGCAGGCATGAGATACTCTCTCGTGACCCGTGACCTCATCGCTGACTCGACCGAGTGCATGGCGCTCGCACACCACTTTGACGCGCTCGTAATGGTTCCGAACTGCGACAAGAACGTTCCGGGACTCCTCATGGCTGCGGCAAGAATAAATGTCCCCACAATTTTCGTAAGCGGCGGCCCGATGCTCGCAGGTCACGTTCAGGGCAAAAAGACAAGCCTTTCTTCAATGTTTGAGGCTGTCGGAGCTTATACTGCCGGCAAGATCACCGCAGAGGACGTTGAGGACTTTGAGACTCATGCCTGCCCGACCTGCGGTTCATGTTCGGGTATGTACACTGCCAACTCCATGAACTGCCTTACCGAAGTTCTCGGCATGGGACTCCGCGGAAACGGCACTATCCCCGCAGTTTACTCCGACCGTCTGCGCCTTGCCAAGGAGGCAGGTATGCAGGTAATGGAGCTTTACCGCAAGAATATCCGTCCGCGCGACATCATGACGGAAAAGGCTTTCTACAACGCTCTTGCTGCTGACATGGCTCTGGGCTGCTCCACAAACAGTATGCTCCACCTCCCCGCTATCGCAAACGAGTGCGGGATCGAGATAAACCTCGACATGGCTAACGAGATAAGCGCAAAGACACCTAACCTCTGCCACCTTGCTCCTGCCGGTCACACATACATGGAGGATCTTAATGAAGCCGGCGGCGTTTATGCGGTTCTCGGCGAGCTTGCCAAAAAGAACCTCATCAACACAGACTGCCTCACCTGCACAGGCAAGACCGTAGGAGAAAACATCGCAGGCTGCATAAACAAGAACCCTGAGATCATTCGTCCTATCGACAACCCATACAGCGAAACAGGCGGAATCGCTGTCCTCAAGGGCAATCTTGCTCCCGACCGCTGCGTTGTAAAGAGAAGCGCAGTTGCTCCTGAAATGCTCGTTCACCGCGGCCCTGCAAGAGTTTTTGAGAGCGAGGAAGAAGCTATCAAGGTCATTTATGAGGGCGGAATAAAGGCAGGCGATGTCGTTGTTATCCGTTATGAAGGCCCTGCAGGCGGCCCCGGAATGAGAGAAATGCTCTCGCCTACTTCTGCTATTCAGGGTGCAGGTCTCGGCTCTACGGTCGCACTCATCACTGACGGACGTTTCTCAGGCGCAACAAGAGGCGCGGCTATCGGTCACGTTTCACCCGAGGCTGTAAACGGCGGTACTATCGCTTACGTCAAGGACGGAGACATGATCTCGATCAATATCCCCGAATACTCGATAACGCTCGAAGTTTCCGACGAGGAGCTTGAGGAGCGTAAAAAGACCATGCCTATCAAGCGCAAGGAAAACATCACAGGCTACCTCAAGCGTTACGCTTCTATGGTTTCGAGCGCAGACAAGGGAGCTATCATCAACAAGAGATGATCGCTGAAAATCATCGGCAGTACGCTGCCGCAAAAATAAATCTGAGAACATCCTCAAAAGAAAGAATGGTGAATACAATGGGTATGACAATGACTCAGAAGATCCTCGCGGCTCACGCAGGACTTGGCTCCGTACAGGCAGGACAGCTTATCCTCGCCTCCCTCGACCTCGTTCTCGGAAACGACATTACTTCTCCCGTTGCTATCAAGGAATTCAACAAGCTTGGTAAAAACGGAGTTTTCAACAAAGACAAGATAACAATGGTCATGGACCACTTTGCACCGAATAAGGACATCAAGGCTGCCGAGCAGTGCAAGATCTGTCTCTTATACACATCTGACGCTGCCGACGAATAGCCTTGTGTAGA
>UQEM01000104.1 GCA_900540005.1 uncultured Ruminococcus sp. | reverse complement strand
GCGGATTCCAAAGGCAGAGCCTTTGGTGGGGTGTGGGGCAAAGCCCCGCAAATCGCCGCAAAGGGTGAATTTAAAAACAGTCCGGTGGACTGTTTTTAAAGAGGGAACGCCCTGCAAGTGAGGGCATTCCCTTATCAAACTTACACTTTTTGACAAACCAAAAGCTCCCAAACGGGAGCTTTTACTGTTTATCTGTACTTATAGACCGTAGCCGACTCAAATCCGTCAAGCAGTGTCGTCATTCTGCCGAACGCCATTCCCGTGCCCTTTGCAACACAGTTTATCGAATCCTTGGCGATATTGCAGTTTATTCCAAGAGTTCTCTTGATAAGCTGCGGCAGTCCGCCAAGAAGTACGCCGCCGCCAGTCATGAGCAATCCGTTATCATAGATATCACCGACAAGCTCGGGCGGAGTATCCTCCAGAACCTTTCTTATCGCCTCCATAATAGCGAAAGTATCGTCCTCGATAGCCTCAAAAAGCTCGGTTTCGCTGATGAGAACCTGTGCAGGCAGTCCCTTCAGGAGACTTCTTCCCTTGACCATATACGTTATCTCGTCGCTCGGGTCATAAAGGTTGCAAAGCTCGATCTTCACGCGCTCTGCAGTACGCTCCCCTATGAGAAGCTTGTACTTGTTCTGCATATATTTGATGATAGAACGGTCGATCGCATTTCCTGCCGTCTTTATCGTGTACGAAGTTACAACTCCGTTCATTGAAACGATAGCCACATCAGTAGTTCCGCCGCCTATATCAACGATCATATGACCCTTTGCCTTGGTGATGTTGACTCCTGCGCCGATCATTGCCGCGATAGGTTCCTGAATGAGGTATACCTGACGCGAACCTGCACTCTTTGCCGCATCTACCACAGCACGGCTCTCGATATCCGTGATAAATGAGGGGACGCAGATAATAATTCTCGGCTTTACAAGCTGATGTCCCGAGACCTTTAAAATAAACTCGCGTATCATGCTGTGAGTGAGGTCATCGTCGGAAATAACTCCCTCGCTTATAGGCCGTGCCACAGCGATATAATCGGGATTTCTGCCTATCATCTCATAAGCCTCCCTCCCTACTGCAAGAACGCGCTCGGTTCGGGTATTATACGCAATGACCGACGGTTCACTGAGAACCACTCCCCTGTTGCCCATGGTCATAACGATATTTGAAGTTCCTAAATCTATTCCGATATCCGTATTAGCCATTTTTATGTATCCTTTCTCTATTCAAGTCCGAGTATTGCTCGCGCCTCGGCGCTGTCGGACAGATCCTCAGGCTTATTCTCAAATGGAAGCTGTTCAGGCGGAGTATTTTTGCCGCCGCTCAGCATTTCTCTAAGGCAGGTATAACGCCTTGTCCGCTTGTTATTGTCAACCATTCTGTGTACGCGCTCCTCCGTGCCGATGAGTATCATCAGCTTTTTGGCTCTTGTGACCGCCGTATACAGAAGATTTCGGTAATACAGCTTGTCAAAGCCGTCAGGCAAAGTCATTATCACTATTTCAAATTCACAGCCCTGACTCTTATGAACCGTAACCGCATAAGCAAGTTCAAGCTGCGGCAGTAGATCATATGGATACTTTGCTATTCTGCCGTCAAAGTCGATCACAACTGTCTGAGCCGCATGGTTTATGTTAACTATTATGCCGATGTCTCCGTTATAGATCCCCGTTCCCTGCTCGGACTCGTCACGCCGCCACACGATATCGTAGTTGTTTCGTGTCTGCATGACCTTGTCCCCAAGCCGAAACGTATATATGTAGCTTTTGCATTCGGGCTTTTTCTGCGAGGGCGGATTCAGCTCGTTTTGCAGCAGCTTGTTAAGCTCAATTGTTCCGAGAGGCCCTTTTCTTGTTGGCGAAAGTATCTGCAAATCTTCGATCGGCGAATACTTGTAGGCTTTCGGCAGGCGCGTTTTCACGAGATCTACCGTAAGCTGCATTGCCTTTTCCGTATCGGGACGGTTAAAGAAGAAAAAGTCCTTGTTTTCATTGGTAAGTTCAGGGTATTCTCCTGTAACTATCTTATGCGCATTTGTTACTATACGACTCATTTTTGCCTGTCGGAAGATCTCCTTCAGTTCGATCACCGTAACAGCTTTGCTGTCGATGAGGTCACGCAGGAGATTTCCTGCGCCCACCGAGGGCAACTGATTGCTGTCGCCGACCATAATGAGCTTGCACCCGAGTTTCACGGCTCGCAGCAGTTTCTCGAACAGCAGCACATCGACCATTGACATCTCATCAATGACAAGCACATCACATTCAAGCGGATTATTCTCGTTGTGCACAAACGTAAGCTTACCGTCAGAGCCGTATGCCACTTCGAGCAGACGGTGAATGGTTTTCGCCTCGCACTCCGTGAGGTCAGCCATTCGCTTTGCCGCACGCCCTGTCGGAGCTGTGAGCATTACGCGGCTGCCCCTTTTTTGGAAAATGGAAATGATCGCGTTCAGGGTGGTCGTCTTACCTGTACCCGGGCCGCCTGTCATTATCATAAGTCCCTTTGAAATAGCCGAAGTTATGGCTTTTCGCTGGAGTTTTTCATAGTGTATGCCATGTTCTTCCTCCTCGATATCTATCAGAACATCATAATCAAAGTCCTCGGGAGAAGTAAAATCGTGCAGGATCGAGATTCTGTCGGAAATAAACTTTTCCGCGTAATAGTAGTCGGGAAGGTAAACATACTCACGCTCATTTTTTATGTATTCAAAAAGCTCATTCTCGTCAAGTCCGGCATTGTAGGAACTGTAAAAGTCCTGCTCGGAAATTTCAAGAAAGCCTTCCGCCTTTTTAAGCAGGATATCAAGCGGCAGGCACGAATGACCAATCGCAGTATTTGCGCGCAGAATATGCTGGATCCCCGCGATCACGCGTTTATTGGAGTTTTTCTCGATATTCATGTCGCTCGCTATGGTATCCGCCTTGTCAAAATCAAGCTCTATCGCATCGCCGCATAGCAAGTACGGATTGACCTTGAGAAGTTCGAGCGAATCGCCGCCGAATTTGTGATAGGTTTTCATGGCAAACTGCGACTTAATGTCGTATTGCGACAAAAAGGACATTATACAGCGCAGGGAAAAAAGTTTTTTCGCCTCCGCAGCTATTTCCTCACACTTTTTCGCTGAGATCCCCTTTATCTCGCTCAGCCGAAACGGCTCATTCTCGATGATATCGAGAGTCTTTTCGCCGAATACACGCACGATTTTTGATGCAAGTCCCGGGCCTATACCCTTGATTGCTCCTGAAGAAAGGTATTTTTCAATATTTACCGTGTCACTCGGAAGTTTTCGCTCGCAGTATTCCGCACGGAACTGCGTGCCGAATTTTCGGTGAGTCACATATTGTCCCTCAAGGATGAGCACCTCGCCCTCCTCCGCGTCGCCGAGCATTCCGACAGCCGTAATAAGCTCGCCGCCTGCGTCAAGATCAACAACTGCATAGCCGTTATCTTCATTTTTATAGAGAACATTTTCAACTGTTCCCTCGATATGCAGAGTTTTCTCCTCCACAGCGCAAGCCTCCTTACAATATGCTACATTATATTATAGCACATTAATTTCCGTAAATCAACTGTTAAATGCTGCGCGCGGCAGTAAGAGCCTTTCACATATGGACAGCACGTCTTTTATCCAGAATTATGCCCGTAGATCCTCACATTTCCCCTATGTAGACAGTGTTTATGATTTCAAGGTTCTTTTTTTATGGAAAATTCATTGAACAGAGTGCTCTGCAACTCCGAACTGCTGACGAATGACGCGCGCGGATAATTATTGCAGAGCAACCTGCACATCTCCGACTGCTCAGGAGACGCTCCCATGTCGATCAAAACTACCCTGTCAAATGCCGATGAGCTGCGCAGCATAAGCTCGCCGAGAAACTCCAGCCGTTCTGCGAGACATTTGTCGCTGCCGTGAACAGGAACGGCTGCAACTATCGGAAGCACGTTAGTTCTCAGCTTTGAGCATAAAAACAGGCAAAGCATCTCAACCGCCGCAATTACCGCAAGAACCAGAATAGTTACCAAAAGAGCTGTGTCCATACTGCACCTCCAGAAATTCTTATGGTCAGCGCCGCGCAGAGTATGCTTTGTTCGGTACTGTCCATAGTGTATTATATTCATTACGGAGCAATAGGGTTACTGCACAGAAAAATTCCCATAAACCGTTGATTTATCTGTTAAGATATGCTATAATGTCATTGTAATAGCTGCAATATTATGACAATTACAGAGCAATATAGTACTATAAGCTTCAATTGCAGCAAAAAGGAGTTTACCATGAACGTTAATGAGATCAAAGAACAGATCTGCGATGTCTGCCACAAGATGTGGCAGCTTGGCTGGGTTGCCGCAAATGACGGAAATGTCTCCGTTAAACTCGATGACGGAACTTTCATCGCAACCCCCACAGGCGTCAGCAAGAGCTTTATCACGCCCGATATTCTCGTCAGGATCAATGACAAGGGCGAGGTTCTCGAAGCTGCTGAAGGAAGAAAGCCCTCCTCCGAGATCAAAATGCACCTCAGATGCTACCGCGAACGTCCTGATGTAGGCGCAGTTGTACACGCTCATCCGCCAACGGCTACAGGTTACGCGGTCGCAAACAAAGCACTTGACGAATACACCATGATAGAATCGGTCATTGCTATCGGCTCAGTACCCGTTACTCCCTACGGAACCCCCTCGACAGACGAAGTTCCCGAAGCAATAACACCTTATCTGCAAGAGCACGACGTTATGCTCTTACAGAATCACGGAGCGCTCACGGTAGGCTCTGATCTTATCACAGCCTACTATCGCATGGAAACGCTTGAATTGTTCGCAAAGATCAGCCTTACCGCTCACCTTCTCGGCGGTGCACAGGAAATTTCACGCGAAAACATCGACCGTCTCTGCAATATGCGTGCACAGTACGGCGTTACGGGCAAGCACCCCGGATATAAAAAATACAACAAATAAGGAGTCTCAATATGATTAAAGGAATCCCCTCTGTCCTCTCGCCCGAGCTTCTGAAAATACTCATGGAAATGGGGCACGGCGATGAAATAGTGATCGCGGACGGCAACTTTCCCTCAGCAGCAATCGCTCAGCGATTGATCCGCCTCGACGGTCATGGTGTAACGGAAATTCTTGACGCCGTAATGAAGTTTTTCCCCCTCGATACATACACTCCCGAACCTATCGGACTTATGGCAGTCGTGCCGGGCGACAATGTAAAACCCGTTATCTGGGAGGACTACAAATCCGTGATAAACAAATACGAACCCGAAAACTGCAAGATCGAGTTTATAGAGCGATTTGATTTTTACGAGCGTGCCAAAAAAGCCTATGCGGTCATTGCAACGGGAGAAACTGCTATATACGCCAATATTCTGCTGAAGAAGGGCGTTGTAACAAATGAATAAGCGCGTTCTCTGCTTCGACTTCGGAGCTTCGGGCGGACGTGCTGTACTCTCTGAATTTGACAGCGCAAAAAAAATAATCACGGCAAAAGAGGTTCACCGCTTCAAAAACCGCGGAATTTCGGTAAACGGTACGCTTTACTGGGATATTCTCGCGCTTTTCAGCGAGGTCAAGACCGGACTTGTAAAGGCGCACAAAGCCGGCGGTTTTTCCTCGATCGGCATTGACACATGGGGCGTTGACTATGGAATAATCGACAAAAACGGCTTTCTCATCGGAAATCCCGTTCAGTACCGCGACAACCGCACCGACGGCATGGTCGATCACGCAAAAACGCTCATAGATACCTCGCGGCTTTATGCGCTCACAGGAACGCAGATAATGGAGATCAACACGGCTTTTCAGCTCCTTGCGGAAAAGCGTTTCCGCCCGTACATTCTCGAAAACGGCGGCGCTATGCTGAATATTCCCGACCTGCTCGCATTCATGCTCACAGGCGAAATATCGTCAGAGATCTCCATCGCCTCCACCACCCAACTGCTCGACCCTGCTGCTCTTGATTGGTCGGACGAAGCTGTTTCCGCACTCGGGATCCCGCGAAATCTCCTGCGCAATATAGTTAAAACGGGCGACAGCAAGGGTTTCCTCTCGCAGGAACTTTGCGATGAACTGAATATCCCGACCGCAGAGGTTGTCGCGGTATGCGGTCACGATACGCAGTGCGCATTCTACGGCGCGCCCTTTCACGGTGATCACATCATAATAAGCACGGGAACATGGTCGCTTGTGGGAACAACGCTCTCCTCGCCTGTCACTACTCCCGAAGCTGCCTGTCTGAACCTGACAAATGAAGTGGGCGCAGACGGAACTATCGACCTGCTGAAAAATATCACAGGATTGTGGCTTATTCAGGAAACAAAAGCTTTTCTCGAATCACGCGGCGATGAATATTCCTTTGCCGAACTTGAAGCCTTAGCGCGTGAATGTCCCGATTTTGAGGCATACTTTGACCCTGACGCACCCGAATTTTCTATCGCAGGCGATATGCCCTCACGAATCAGAAACTACTGTCAGCGAACAGGTCAGGCAGTTCCGCAGACGCTTGGCGAGATAATGCGGACTATCTACCTCAGTCTCGCCATGAAGTTCCGATACGCTGTCGAGCAGATAAAACAGCTCACTAATACCGAAAATAAGCAGTATAAAATATTCATGGTCGGCGGCGGAATCAAAGCGGAAATGCTGTGCAGACTGACCGCAGATGTCTGCGGCTGCACCGTCTATACCGGACCTGTTGAGGCTACAGTCACGGGAAATGCACTTATCCAACTGATAAGGAACGGCAGTATTCCCGACAGATCCATGCGCGCGGAAATCCTTGAAAATACCTGCACCGCACGGAATGAAAGAAAAATTTTCACACCCTCCCGAAATTACGATACAGAATACGAAAAATTCAAAAATATTATTGAATCCCCGAAAGGAGTTTAACATGAATTATCCAAAAATAGGCATAAGACCGATCATTGACGGAAGACAGTTCGGAATACGCGAGTCGCTTGAAGTTCAGACAATGGACATGGCTAAGGCTGCAAAACAGCTCATTGAGGAAAATGTCTTTTACTCGGACGGAACTCCAGCTCAGTGCGTTATTGCACCCTCTACAATAGGCGGCGGAGCTGAGGCTGCAAAGTGTGAGGAATACTTCTCCTCTCAGAATGTCTGCGCAACGCTCTCAGTAACTCCCTGCTGGTGTTACGGCAGCGAAACAATGGATCTCGATCCGCTTACTATCAAGGCTGTATGGGGATTTAACGGAACAGAGCGTCCCGGTGCAGTTTATCTCGCGGCGGCAATGGCTCTCCATGCACAGAGAGGTCTGCCCGCATTTTCAATATACGGCCATGATGTCCAGGACGCTGACGACAAGAGCATTCCGGAGGACGTAAAGGAAAAGCTCCTGCGCTTTGCAAGATGTGCAGTTGCCGCAGGTCAGATGAGAAACCGCGCATACGTCAACATCGGCGGAGTTGCCATGGGTATCGGCGGTTCTTACTGCAACAGCGATTTCTTCCAGAATTATCTCGGGATCCGCGCAGAATGGGTCGATATGACCGAGATACTGCGCCGCATAAACCTTGAAATATACGACCATGACGAATACGAAAAGGCTTACCAATGGGCACTTCTCAAATGCCCGGAGGGAATGGACATCAACGAGGAGAGCCCCCTTGACACCAATATCGACCCGTTCGGATTCAAAAAGCCGCACACTCCCGATCATAAGGAAGAAAGCTGGGAATTCTGCGTGAAGATGACGCTTATTGTCCGCGATATTTTACAGGGCAATCCAAAACTTGCCGAAATGGGCTGGCTTGAGGAATCACGCGGCAGAAACGGTATACTCGGCGGATTTCAGGGTCAGAGACAGTGGACTGACTGGCTCCCCAACGGAGACTTCACCGAGGCTATCCTCAATTCAAGCTTTGACTGGAACGGCAAAAAAGAGCCTGTTACTCTCGCAACCGAAAACGACGGTCTCAACGGACTTTCCATGCTCTTTGGCAAGCTGCTCACAGGCACAGCGCCTCTCTTTGCGGACGTTCGCACCTACTGGAGCCCCGAAGCCGTAGAGCGAGTTTCAGGCTGGAAACCCGAAGGACTGGCGGAAAACGGATTTATCCACCTCATAAACTCGGGAGCTGCTGCTCTTGACGCAACAGGTGCTTGCAAGGACGAAAACGGAAACGGGATCATCAAGCGCTGGTGGGACGTTACCGATGAGGATATCGACGCAATGCTCGGGGCTACAGACTGGTGCTGTGCAAATCTCGGCTATTTCAGAGGCGGCGGATATTCTTCTCATTTCAGAACTGCTGCCGAAATGCCAATGACAATGGTTCGTCTGAATATTCTCAACGGCACTCAGCCCTTCCTCCAGATCGCAGAGGGTTACACCTGCGTGATTCCCGAAAATGTTCACGAGATAATTGACAAGCGCACCGACAAGACATGGCCGACCACTTGGTTTGCTCCGCGAATCACCGGTGAGGGAGCATTCCGCGATGTTTACTCCGTAATGGCCAACTGGGGCGCAAATCACGGCGCTATCACCTACGGCCACATAGGAAAAGACCTCATCACACTCGCAAGTATGCTGAGAATTCCGGTTTCTATGCACAATGTTCCCGATGAGGAGATCTATCATCCGAATACATGGGCTGCATTTGGCACAAGAGACCTCGAATCCGCAGACTACAGAGCCTGCGAAGCTTACGGCCCGCTTTACAAGTAAATTAAAAGTCTCCGTGCAGAAAATATCATTAATATGTAGTATGAATAACCAAAAGGACTTGCAGGAAATGCAAGTCCTTTTTAGGGAGTGTTGACACTAAGATAATATGCAGATTTTCGAGCATAAATTTTA
>UQEM01000103.1 GCA_900540005.1 uncultured Ruminococcus sp. | reverse complement strand
TGTAATTGATGGTGAAGGTTCAAAGGTTATTTGCAAAGACTAATTTGAAAATTCCAGTTTATCAACCTCGATATAAACTAAATATCCCTAAAAACTGTAAAGCATTAATTTGCTTTGCAGTTTTTTGCTTTTCTCATACAAAATGCCGAACTGAAAAAGTCAACTGGAACAGAAAGATTATGCGCCTTGCGAATAGACAGAAACAACGTATCTGCGCTATAATATTACTACGGGAATGCACTATTGCCGAATCGAAAAGAGGTGAAAGAAGTGCGTGCAACTTTAACTGACAATAATGCAAAACTTGAAAATCTTGAAAAATCAATCAGGGCAGCCAATGAACGAAAGCGTAAACTTGTTGAGAAAAACAAGCGGATTACCTATGATATTCTTTCTGAACTTTATGGGTTAGAGGGACAGGAACTGATTGATGCTGTAACTGCTGAACATGAATTGATGGAAATGTTCAAAAAACGAGGCATGGACTACAACCAGATTTACGAACTTACAAAATATCAGAACCACAGACCAATGAACACAAGCGAGGGATAAACAGAGAAAGCGAAACCCTCAGATAAAGGAGAAAAATTCGCTATGAACAAAGAAAGTACGACGTATACTGAATACAAAATCGGACACACAACCTATATGGTAAAAACAATATTCAATCCTGATTTTCAGGAAAGTCTTTCCGATATTCTGAAAAGACTTATCATTCGTGAATGTGAAAGCTTCCTCAGTGAAAGCCAACAGGACTGTGAATTGCAGGCTGTGTAAATTTTTAGTGCAACTGTATTGCAATCAGCAGTGCAGTGCGCTATAATAATAACATAGCTTGCTGTATCTGTCGGAAAGTGAGGATATTATGACAGACAAGATTACAGCTTTATACTGCCGACTTTCACAGGATGATATGATTGACGGTGAAAGCAACAGTATTACAAATCAAAAATTGATTTTGAAAAAATATGCTGATGACAACGGATTCAAAAACATAGTTTTCTACGTTGATGACGGCATTTCAGGCACAACATTTGAACGTGACGGCTTTCAGGCGATGATGTCTGATATTGAAAGTGGCAAGGTAGGAACTGTTATTACAAAAGATCTCTCCAGACTTGGACGTGATTATCTTAAAACAGGCGAATACGTAGAAATTATATTTCCTGATCACGATGTGCGGTATATCGCTATCAACGATAACGTGGACACTTTCAAGGGCGACAATGAGTTTATGGCGTTCAAGAACATTTTCAACGATTGGTATGCTCGTGACTGTTCCAAAAAGATTCGTGCAGTTTTCAAGGCTAAGGGACAATCAGGCAAACACCTCTGTCCACCTGTTTACGGCTATAAAAAGTCCGATACAGACAAAAACTTGTGGGTGATTGATGATACTGCTGCCGAAGTAGTCCGCAAAATATTTAGGCTTTGCATTGAGGGATATGGTCCGGTACAGATTGCCCGTATTCTCACAGAACAGAGCATTCCAACACCTACCGCTTATGCTCTGTCGCAAGGCAGAGATAATGGACAGCATAATGCCAAACTGCATCGTTGGGGAGCAAATACGATCTGTCACATTCTTGAAAGGCTTGAATACTGCGGTCATACGGTCAATTTTCGCACTCACATGAAGTCTTACAAGGTGCATAAGATTGTCTATAATCCGCAGAATGAGTGGCAGATTTTTAAGAACACACAAGAGCCTATTATTACGCAGCAGGAGTTTGACTTAGTGCAGGAACTCCGCAAGAACAAACGCAGACCGCAAAAGATGCAGACGGTCAATCCGTTCGCAGGAATGGTGTACTGTGCTTACTGCGGTGAGAAGATGTATCTGAGTCGCCGCAAGAATGAACGTCCCGAACAGGAACATATGAGATGCTCTACCTACGCCAAAGAACAGGATAAATGCACAGCGCATTATATCAGAACTTGTGTTCTAAATGAGATTGTCCTCGGAGAACTGAATAAGCTCCTTGAAACCATTAAGGAAAATGAAGAAGAATTCATCAATTCAGCTATGAATCATTCCGTTCAGAAAAAATCATCGGAACTTACAAAGGCAAAGAAAACCATAAAACAGGCTGAAAAGCGTATCGCTGAATTGGATAAGCTTTTTACAAGGCTCTATGAGGACAATATTCTTGGTAAAATATCCGATGAACGATTCACGGTCATGTCGGCAGGATATGAGAATGAGCAGAAAATGCTGAAAGAAACGGTTTCAGAGCTGCGTGCAATTACCGCTCATGCTGAGAAGCAAGCTTCTGATGTGACTGCATTTCTGAAGGCAGTACACAAATATGAGCATATCACAAAGCTTACACCTGAGATCATGCACGAACTGATTGAAAAAATCGTGGTGCATGAAGCAGACAAGACAAGCGGAAAGCGTGTACAGCAGATTGATATTTATTATCGCTTTGATGTTGCCGTTTCATCAGTTACTGCCGAAACAGGAAAATATGGAAAAAAGACTGCTTAACCGAAGTGTTACGCAGTCTGCATTAAGAGAAGAAAAACTTCTATATCACTATTATACTTTCGCACCGGGGTTATCGTTACCGTAACCTTCAAGGAGGTTGACAACACCCCAGACACCGACACCTGCACCGATCAGGCAGATCACGGACTTGAGTACAGTGCAAGCCGTACTGATGAAAGAAGAAGTATCCACTTCACCGGTAGCAGCAAAAGCCTGTGTGGTACACATCGCAGCCATAGAGGACATTACTGTTGCAGTGAGGATTGCTTTCTTTGCGAAGCGGCTTCCTTTGGCAAGCCACTTATGCTTTGGCTTTGTGCTTTCGACCGCAGCATCAGAAACTGCTGTCATGACATTTACATTTTTCATTGTAATTTCTCCATTCTGTATAAGTATTTATCTGTTGCTGAAAACAGAAATCAAAAAGCTATGTCTATGCTGTGGTTTTTCTTCGGTATTCGCTGCTTTCAGGCAAGATCTTCGTTTTCGTCCGTTTCGTACACATCTACCTTTGTGGTGCTTTTCAGTGTCAGATAACGTTTTTCCCGTTTTCCGACAAAGGCTGCAATGTCAAATTTCGCTTTCGGATTATCGTCCAGCAAAAGGTGATAGTGCTTATGTTTTGTAATATCAAACTTATCTGAGAAGAACGGACGAACACCTCTCAGCTGTAAGATACATTTGCCGCCGTCCATGACGGCTAATTCGTCCTGCGACTTTAATTCTTTGCCAAGTTTCTGATAATTCAGCCCATAGCTTTCAGACTGACCTCTCGTGTTGGAGGTGTTAAAACTGTCGATCGTTTCTTTTCCAAGCGATTCCGATATTTCCTTGAGAGTGGATTTCTCCTTGCCTCCAAGAAACAGGGTGGTATCGCAGTTGCCCTCAATGGTATCCGCATTGTCTTTGTAAATTGCCTTTAGCTGAGATTTTGCCTGCAAGATAATACTTGCCGATATTTCACGGCTTCGGATCGTGGCAATCAGCTTTTCAAACTGTGGTATTTCGCCGAATAGCGATAGGTAATTCTTTGAAATCATCTCCGAATTTTCCCCCGCTCCACACCGTACGTGACAGTTTCCCGTCATACGGCGTTCCATCGTATAATCAAGTTTTTAGTGCATACGTAGTCTTGTTTACTGTTTCATTAAATCAAATTTCTATTGGCTGTAAATCTGCATATTTACGGAGTTTATTAAGTTTTGCAAGCTGTTTTTCGTTTAATTTCAGCATTTGCACATATTTGCGTATCGTCGTTTCATTGGTTGCTGTTACAAGCCTGTGTGCTTCTGTGCATAAAATTATGAGATTGCTGTAGCTGTTGTTTTCTGCACGTCCGCCAAGCCTCGGCTTGATATGATGACATTCCATATTGTGAAGATACAAGGGCTTATGCGTTATCGCACAATTTCCTTTTTGTGCAATATACCTTGAGAGCATATTGTCAGCAAATTCAATGCTTTCCCATTTGTACGCATTTTCCATAAGGTATCTGATAACCTCAAAATTTACAGAGTTCGGCACTTGATGTTCCTCATAATTTTTCAGAACATACTTGTTTACCTCTCTCCGCTTGTATTTCGGATAATCGTGCTGTACATATGCTATCGGTATCAGCGGTCGTCCGCCTATCCACCTCATTTGGCTTGATTTACCGTAGTTTTCAGCTATGAACCTTGACCGTATCTCTCCCGATTTATCTACCTGACACCCTTTGTTGTTGTGATTTGCTCCATTCAGTTTCTTTTGTATCGGATAACCTATTTCCGCAAAATCAGCACTTATGTGAGTAGCCGTTTTGTAGTAGTTATGCAGTCCGCTTACCAAAGAGTTATGCAGACTTATATTTTTATCAATAGATTTCTGGTCATTGTGGTTCAGAATACGCTTAATACTCTCTGCGGCTTTCTTTTTCGCTTTTTCTTTCGCCTTATCAGTCATATGTGACCTTACAGCATATTTTCCGCTTTTGGAAACAGCACGGATTTTGATGCCGAGAAATTCCATATAGTTCTTTTTAAGATTTGTAATTCCCGATTTTTCCTCACTGATTTCCAATGAAAGCCGTTCTTTCAGCCATTTTACAACTGCTGTATAGGTTTTCTTTGCTGTACCGTAATCACGGCAGAAGATTTTGAAATCATCTGCATATCTTACAATATATATTTCTTTCAGCTTGCTTTTCTCCCGAAGCATACTCCATTTCTGTGACCTGTCAATTACAACATTGCCTTTTTTATCGGTTTTGCTGTATTCTCGGTTTGTCCGTGTAGGAATGGTTTCCCACTGACTTGCCACCCACCAATCCAGTTCATTCAGAACGATATTGGATAACAGTGGTGATAAAATACCGCCCTGTGGTGTTCCTGTTTCGGGAGATATTACAATGTCATTAAACAGAATATCCGCTTTTAACATTGCTTTGATAATTGCTAATACTTTCAAATCCTGTATGCCCATTGCCCATATTTGCCGTATCAGCTTTGCGTGATTTATGTTGTCAAAGAAGCCTTTAATATCAATATCCACAACATAGTGTAGATTTTGAAGCTGTATCATTTTGTAGCATTGTGCCACTGCATTTTGGGCTGACCTGTATGGTCTGAACCCATTACTGCGTTCGTGGAATTTAGCTTCACATATCGGCTCTAATATTTGTAATACGCATTGCTGTATCAGCCTGTCCCATATACTCGGAATACCGAGAGGACGTTGTTTTCCGTTGCCCTTATCAATGTAGGTACGGAGAACTTTTTTCGGCTGATAGTAATTCAGCTTGTTTCTGACCTTTTGGACTACAGTCTGAATTGGATACTTTTGAATATCCGTAATGATTTTTCCGTCAACTCCGGCAGTAAAGCTGCCTTTGCTTTTGCAGATATTTCGGTACGCAAGCACAATATTCTCCTCCGAAACTATGAGTTTCATAAGATGTTTAAAGCACTTGCCCTGCTTGCTCTGTTCATACATTCCGTATAACTTTTCCTGCAAGCCGTACCTATACATATTTTTCTCTGATTTGTTTACAGTTTCCTTTGTCATAGTAACCACCGCCTTTCAGCGTGCTTTTTCTGGATAACTTTAGTTATCATTCTTACTCGAAGCTATGAAATCACTTTGTGATTACTACGCATACATATTAAATTTTGATTTTTACGACTTGTGCCTATCCCTTCACCGCTTATTATCACGGCTTCATCGGTACTGTGGCACTACTCTCACAGTCCTTAATCAGCTTATACGGCATAACCGCTTTCGTCTGAAATCAGTATCGGATTGTGAACTCCACTGGTCGGACTGCTTTCCACGTTCCATTATTCTTAGCATTGGTGCAACTTAGGTCAATCCTTTAGTCCTGCAAACATACCTTACGGTACTTACTGCCTGTAACAGTATAGGGAGTTTCATACTAACAACTTTTACTCCACCCCGTTTGCGTGCAAATTTGCACCTCGACATTTCTATCGGTCATTCGTATAGAACCGTACACTCGGATTTTCGTCGGGCTTTTTAAGCCATTCTAACCATATTGCACCGCCGTCCGCACTATAGGCAGTACATCACACCTCTGTGACGCTTTCCTCGGCTTTATCCGTTAGGACTGCTCTCGTGTGACTTCCACGGGCTTACGACATCTGCATTTCACACTGCTTAGCCGTCCGTAGTTTTAACGTGAGCCTTTCTGGGCGTTACACCTTCATTCGACTCATCAGAATAATAGTTCTACGTAACTATATTTACTTTTTGTTACGTGCCGTACCTTTTCAGTACGGAACGTGTCACACTATTGGCGAACTCGTCTAACAAACAGCGTACATGGTAGTTCAGCTTGCCACCCTCTGAATTGTCCGCTTTTGTGCATAAAAGATTGAACAACTGCGAGTACATGATCGCAACCAGAAAATTGAATGTTGCATCGGTATCCGAGATGATAACAAAGAGTGCAGACAGTTCATCGCCCAGCTTGTCCAGACCAAGTTCGTCATAGCTTGTGATTTCTAAGACTTCATCAATGGCAAAGGGGGCTAAGCGTGTAGAACAGGAAATGAGGATCGACTTTGCAGTTTTTCCTGCGGCAAGTTTGTAAGCGTGATATTGCTTGCAGGCGAATGCACCCAGTCGTTTTTGTTCTTCGTTCGGCTGATTTGCTTTCATTTCCTGAAATTCATTGCTGATTTCTACATCGTTAGGAAAATCATCGTTGATCCAGCATTCAATAAACGCAAATAGTCGGTCGATCGCGTTCTGAAATGTTTCATCATCCTCACGGCATTCCGAAGAATTGATCATTTCAATCAGCGTTTCAAAGTTCTGTTCTTCCGGCGGATTGATCGTAAAGATCATAGCGATATATGCAGTGTAAAGCAGCTTTTCTGCTTTTACCCAGAAGTCATCGCCGCCGTTTTGCTGAGAACTCTGCGTATTCCTAATGAGAACGCCCACAAATTTCAGAATGTCCTTTTCTCTGTTATTTTTGGAGATGTAGGCAAAGGGGTTGTAGTGCATGGACTTGCCAAAATCAATAGTATTGAACACCTTGATCCGATACGGCTGATAGGATAGATTGCCTTTTTCGTCCTTGTACGGTCTGCCACGTTCCAGCATCTTTCCGCATTCGATCAGTACTGTCCCTTTTGGGTCTGTCACGATGTAGGAACTGTGCATTTGCATGAGATTCGGCTTTACGAAGAATCTCGTTTTACCGGATCCGGAACCGCCGATCACCAGAATATTTTTGTTTCTGGCGTACTTCGGGTGAGAGGGTTTTCCCATGGTCAAGCCCTCTGTCTGTGTGAGAATGACGTTGTTGTCTTTCTCTTTGAAGTCCATGTACGGTGCAATATCTTTTTCCGTACCCCATACGGCAGAGCCATACTCTGTGCCTTGCCGAAACTTCTTTTTGTTGGCTGCTCTCATTTTCATCACAAATTTCATAACAACGCCAACAGCAATTCCAACCAGCAGATCAACCGGGTGAAAAGATGGAATGATATGGGCAAACGCTGTGCCGAGATTGTTCAGGGCAGGGAGTATCTTTTCCGAAATGTCCTTACCCTCAGCCGTTCTGAACGAAAAGCTGATGATGTTACCGGCATAACCGAAAATGACATAAGCAAGGTTATTGAGAACGAGTTTTTTTATCTTTCGTGAATCCATTCCGACCACCTTAATGCGTCATTTCCTTAGACTTCTCACGGACTTTCTCTTTCTTCTTTGGCTCATGAGAAACCTGCTTTGCCATATCTTTGATCTGTTGTCGGGTAATCTCGGCACGGGGGTTGAGAAGTTCCTCTTGTTTTCTGCTTGCAAACTCCTGAAAAGCCCTCCTGAAATCTTCCATTTTGCCTGCCTGAAAGAAAACATGAAAAGTATCGCTGCCTGCTTCTTTTTTGACGGCATAGTCAATGTCATATTTCTTTGCCACGCTCAGAAAGTCCGCAATGCATTTGATCTCCACATTTTCCAGCTTGCCGGAATGCTCCGACAGCTGTTTTATGCTAACCTTTCCTTTTCTCTGTGATTTTCCTGAAAGAAAATCCTGCATGGCTGATCTCAGAACATCGGCTGTAAAGACCTTGCTTTTCACAGACAGATCAATGGTTTTTCGCAAGCCTTTTTCAAAGTCTGTACTCATTCCGGAAACTCAAATACTGCGTCGATGTTTTCACGAAGCCATCTGGAAAAATCATTTCTGACAGCATGAAACTTTTCTGCATCGTCATACTCTGCAATCACGATACCGTTTTCCGTATCGCCTTTCAGATAGACCATGAAGCCGTATCCGCTTCCATCATCGTACTCACCGCAGGTCACACAGGAAACCGCATTGGTATAGTTGAACACGCTTCTGTCCTGCGAAATGATCGATAAGGTCATACGCTCACTCCTTTCCCGCTTACTATTTTCAGTTTAGCAAAATTGCTATGGTGAAATCCGACAAGTTTAGTCAAGTGTTGTCAAGTTTCGTCAAAAAAACAAGTAAAATATTCTCCAATAAAAAATTCTCATTTTTTATTGCATAAATCACAACTTTGTGCTATAATAAAATAGAATAGGTTTCACTTGAATACTTAAAATTTTGGAGGATATAACGCTAATGACAATTCCAAGTTTTTTCGATACTGAGGAATATTTGCAAATTCCGATAATGAGAAAGTTTTTGTCAGACCACGATTTGAAATTAGATGGTAACAAATCTGATTTAATCTCAAAAATAGAACAGTATGCTTCTGAAAATCCTCAAAATACGAAAGAAGTAGAAGAGTGGCTGATGAAAATTATTAGAGAAGGCACTAAAGAAATATGTTATCGCCGAATTTTTGGCATTAAACCTGAACATCGCAGCGTAGAATATATAGATAATAAAATAAAAGAAAAGTATCCTAATTGTCCGATGAAAAGTATATTGGACTATGAGAATACAGGCTGTCTCTTATACACATCTGACGCTGCCGACGAATAGCCTTGTGTAGAT
>UQEM01000102.1 GCA_900540005.1 uncultured Ruminococcus sp. | reverse complement strand
GTAAAATTTATGCTCGAAAATCTGCATATTATCTTAGTGTCAACACTCCCTAAACAGGTTTTAATAGTATCTTTTAAGTCCGATGACCTTGCCGAGAATTTCCACATGGTCGAGGATTATCGGATCCATGGTGTCGTTTTCCGGCTGTAGGCGGTAATGTCCGTTCTCCTTGAAGAAACGCTTTACGGTGGCGTCCTCGCCGTCAATGAAAGCGACTACGATGTCGTTATTTTCGGCATAGGGAGTGCTCTCGACAATTACGATGTCTCCGTCAAGTATTCCTGCATTTATCATGCTTTCGCCGCGAACTTTCAGCGCAAAGAGCTTATCCGCGCTTACTCCGTGAGCCTCAAAGCCTATGTAGCCTGTGATATCCTCATAGGCGGTTATCGGCTGTCCTGCCGTTACAGTGCCGATAACAGGAACGGAGAGAGTATCGCTGTTCGGCAGTCTGAGCGTGCGGTTGAGATTGCCCGTCTTTTCAATAAGTCCCTCATTGACGAGCGTTTCTATGTAGCGGTGGGCAGTCGAAGTTGACTTAAAGCCCATCGCGTCCATGATCTCCCTTACGGAAGGTGAGATCCCCTCGCTGATCCGCGATTTGATGTAGTTAAATACGGCGAGTTCCTTTTCTTTAAGCATTTTTATTTCTCCTCTCGGGCGAGTTTCTCGAGAATCATTTTTGCGATTTTGTAAGCGTCTCCGCAGCCGAGCGTGATAACGAGATCACCCTCGCTCACATGGTCGCATACATAGTCGCATATCTGTGCGAAATTGGCATATTTTCTCTCGTCAGTCCACTCTGCCGTTTCGTCCTGCGGGAACCAGATACAATTTGGTATCTTCTCTGCAAGGTGGCGTGTGAATATTCCGTATGTGTTCTTTTCGCGGCTTCCCATGATGTCGGTGAGGACTGCGTGGTCAGGGATTTGCAGTACTCTTGCGAAATCGTCAAGCAGAAGCTTGGTGCGCGAGAAGGTGAACGGCTGGAAGATAGCCCATACATGGTTGAAATTCATTTCCATTGCGGCTCTGAGTGTAGCTTCAAGCTCTGTCGGGTGGTGAGCGTAGTCGTCAACGACCGTAACGCCCTTTTCAAAGCCGAGTTTTTCAAAACGGCGCTTTGCTCCGCGGAACTCATCAAGTCCCTTTTGTATAGCGGAGAAGTCCGTGCCGAGATAACGTGCAGCCGCAATTGCCGCAAGGGAGTTGAGGACATTGTGGATACCTGCAACATGGAGTGTGATCTCTCCGAGTTTTTCGCCCTTATACATAGCGTCGAAAGTTGTGAGCATACCGTTTATGTGCTTTACATTCTCAGGATAGTAGTCGCATGAACTGTCCTTGCCGAATGTAACGATATTCTTGTCAAGGCCATTGATCGCTTTCATAGTGTTCGCGTCAGAACCGTTCACGATGAGAAGCTTTGAGCTGTTCTGCGCGAATTTTCTGAATGAAGCTATAATGTTTTCGAGCGTGCCGAAGTAGTCAAGGTGGTCGGCGTCAATGTTGAGAATGATCGAGATATCAGGGGAAAGTTTGAGATAGTGGTCCTCAAACTCACAAGACTCGCATACGAGAATATCGCTCTTGCCTGCAATGCCGCTGCCGCCGATACAGGGGAGTTTTCCGCCAATGTATGCCGAGAGGTCGATTCCGGCGGTGTACAGTATCTGGGTTATCATTGAAGTAGCCGTGGTCTTACCGTGAGTTCCCGAAACACAGACCGCGTTATTGTAGCTTTGTGTGATTATTCCGAGGAGGTCTGCTCGTTCGAGCACGGGAACTCCGCTTGCTCTTGCAGCCATAAGTTCGGGATTGTCCTCCATTATGGCAGCCGTGTGGACTATGAGGTCTGCACCCTCGATATTTTCAGCACGCTGACCAATGAAAACAGGAATGCCCATTTTGCGCACTGCATCAAGAGTCTCGGTTTCGTTATTGTCCGAGCCTGTCAGAAAATATCCCTGTGTATGGAGTATCTGTGCAAGGGGATACATACCCGAACCGCCGATACCGATGAAGTGGATGTGCTTTTTGTCTTTTAAAATATTATTATCCAAGAGAATCACCTTTTCTTTCAGAATAAATTTACAGTTTTAACATCAAGATTTGAAAAAACACTTGATTTTTTAATGAATATAAGCTATAATTACAGCTGAGGAGTGTCGAATGTGAATATTTTTTAGGTTAAGGGCGAAAATATTCATTGTCACACACATATAAAATGCTCAAGGAGGCTGTTTTATGGAAATTACAGATGTAAGGGTAAGAAAGATCTTATCGGAGGGAAGACTCAGAGCAGTTATTTCAATCACTATAGATAATATGTTTGCCGTGCATGACATAAAGATCGTACAGGGAGATGAAAGGCTGTTCGTTGCAATGCCGAGCAGAAAGGACGAGAACGGACTTTTCCGCGATATTGTTCATCCTATCACAGGCGAGGCAAGGAGACTTATCGAGGATACTATCCTTGATGCTTACTCCAAGCACCTTGCACTGCTCGAAGCTGAAGAAGATGCTGCTTCAGCTAACGCTCACGAGGCATAAATTTAATTTAAGCTGAACTTTCCTGCCGTTTATGCGGCAGGATTTTTTTATACGAATTTGCTTACCGATACGGCTGGGTTTTCAAAAAACGCCGGCTTTCCCTGTGAATATGAGCTTTTATATTCCGAGTATCCTTGCTGCTTTGAGGATCGCAAGCTGAGTCTTTCCGTCACGGATCTTTCCGTCCATTACAAGCTTTACAGCTTCGGCGAGCGGTATCTTTTCAACGTCGAGAAATTCGTCCTCGTCAAGGGACTGGCAGCTGAACGAAAGTCCCTTTGCAAGGTACATATGCGTGATCTCCGTATCATATGCAGGAGTCGGGAGCATTTCTCCGAGATAAATGAACTCGGAGCACTCACAGCCTACTTCCTCAAGAAGCTCGCGCCTGCCGCAGGCAGCATGATCCTCGCCCTTTTCAAGCTTTCCTGCGGGAACTTCCGTTGTGACCGCTGCAAACGGATAGCGGAACTGGCGCACGAGGTATATCTCGTTGTTTTCGGTAACGGGAACAACGCATACTCCGCCGTGGTGGTGAAGAACGTCTCTCACGGAATTCTTGCCGTTTTCGAGTTCTGCGATATCATGGGTTATTGTGAAGATAGGGCCTTCATAGACCACATCGCTTTTGACTGTTTTTTCCTGTAAATGCATTTTGCATACCTCCGTTATTTTTCCTTAAAGCTTTTGCAGTATTCCTGCGAAGCTGAGATCTTGTGGGTTGAAACGTAATCGTAGTAATGTGTGTGGCGCGGCTCGTCATTTTTGCGGAAAATATATGCGAGCGCGATATAGACTGAGAGCATCAAAGCTCCTGCAATGCTGATGATAGTGCCGACCTTCAGTCCGGGAGTCTCGTAGGTGAAAACTATTTCGTTCTCGCCGGAGCCTGCTTCGACAGCCATAAAGCCGTAGTTTACTTTCTCGACATCGACCGACTTACCATTGACTGTTGCGCTCCAGCCGTCGCTGTAGGGGACGCTGAAAAATACAAGCTGCGGCTTATCGAGCGTTATTTCGGACTTGAATCCGTGACTGTCATAGCTGAATGATGAGGAGCTGTTCTCCTGCTTTTCGCGGCAGAATGACTTATAGCTTTCGGTCGTGAGTGCGGAGTGAGCGGTCGGGTCGTATTCGTTCAGAATATCGGAATATTTCTCCGCCTGCTTGTTTGTAAGAACGAGCGATTTGAGCATAAGCTTTTCCCTCTGAGCGGTTTTCTTTGCGTCAGCGTCTTTTTGCGTGATGTAGCTGTCGTAAGCGAAACCCACTGGAATGTACAGGGTGTTTTCGTAGACTTCAAATCCGTCCTTTTCGCCGATATACTCAAATCCGGGGAGTTCATCGGGAATTATCGCCTCTGCGGTATCCTCATCTCCGTTTTCATTTTTGAGCGATGGCTTGCTGCTGCCTGC
The DNA here is from genome assembly GCA_900540005.1 of uncultured Ruminococcus sp. Taxonomy (GTDB): domain Bacteria; phylum Bacillota; class Clostridia; order Oscillospirales; family Ruminococcaceae; genus Ruminococcus; species Ruminococcus hominiciens. The sequence continues at coordinate 5,068 of UQEM01000102.1, read as the reverse complement.
ATATTTTGATTTAAGCTCCTCATAGCGGCAGTCCTCTCTTATCTGCTTGTAGTAATACTTTACAGACAGAAGTCCGCGTAGCGTGTAGTGCGACAGTTCTGCGCGTGAGGCAACATCACGGTGAACTCCGACAGAGTCGTAGAAGTCCATGATAGAAGTCGTGACAACGCTCTGAAAAGCGCGCATTGAGGGAATCCCCCACATCATGGGGATATTGTCGCAGTTTTCGGAGATATCGGCGCGGAAGAAATTATCTTCCGATACTTTTTCGTAAGGCTGGCTTTCAATGGTGCGTGAGATGTATTCCCTGGCGGAATTTGTACTGTTTGCTCCGTAAAGAGTCGTTGTGAAGATACAGCCGACACACGCGAAAGCCATGACGCCGACCGCAAGCTGCTCGTAGGAGCGTCCCTTATTTTTGAGGTGGAAGATGTAAGCGGCAACAGCAAGACTTACTGCGGCAATCGCAATAGTTATCCAGAAATAGCCGAGGTCGCTTGCGAATTTGAAGAATTCTATCTTGTCGTTTTTGCCCTTGGTCGGAATGAATGACGCTGCGGCTAAAACTGCAAGAATTATCGCGGAGATAATAACGGCAGGCTTTACGTCAGCGCCCTCCTCGTCAAAGGTTCGTGCAGTCATCATAGCCATTATCAGAAGCGGCATATAGAACCAGCGCGCGTAGTAATAGCCGTTTGCCGCCTGAAACAGGCTGTTGAGGATCGGGATAAATGCGCATATTGCAAGGAAAAACGTGAATCTTGAAGCCCAGTGCTTTTTGTGGGAACGCATGAAGGTGATAACGCCGACCATGCCGAAAAGCGGGAAGTATGCGCCGATAGAAGCCCATTTCTCGTAATCCGAGGTGAAAAGGTTAGGGGAAGCAGGAGTATCTGCGGGCATGAACAAGGTCTGGATAAGGCGCAGGGGCAGAGTTCTGTCAAAGTAGGAGAGAACGTCAAGACCGTAAAGTCTCTCGCTCACGCGGTAGTTGCCGAGGATCGCGAGCGCGGACGGCAGAAGAACAAATGCCGAGAGCATTGTTCCCGCTATAGCCTCGAAAGCAAGACCGAAGAATTTTTTCCACGAAGTCTTAAAGTCGGGGCACTTCATGCGGAAAAGATAGTAGAGAACGAGGAACACTGCCTGACCCGTGAAGAAATAGTAGTTTACCACCGCCATGAGTGCAACGGTAAGTGCGAAAACACCTTTGCGGCGGTTGTTGATGTTCTCCTCCATAGCGATGAGCATAAGCGGAAAGAGAGCAGTTACGTCCTGAAAATGATTGAAGAAAAGGTTGAATATCTGAAATCCCGAGAAAGTATACGCAAGAGCGCCTGCGAGCGCCGCGTTCTTGCTGCGTACAAATCTGCGGATATATGCGTAGGCTGTCAGAGAAGCAACTCCGTGCTTGAGTGCAAGGAGCACGGTCATTGAATATGTGACCCATGCGCGCGGAAGGAGAGTTGAGAGCCTGAAAAAGGGACTTCCGTACAGGTAGAACGAGTATGATGACATGAAGTCCGAGCCGAGGTCGGTGAACCAGTTCCAACCTGTCTGATGAGAACGGACTGCGTCATTGGCAAGGTTGTAGAAGGGTATCTGCTGTGCATTATAGTCGCCATAGTAGATGAAATAGCCCTTTTCAGCTATCATGAACGGTATCAGCGTGAGCATCATGCAGCCGAATCCAAGCAGGAACGCCGCAAGATATTTTTCTTTTGAACAGCGGGAAAACCCGCGCAGTTTATTTGACATTGAAACCTCCAAAGCTTCCCAAGAATATACATTATTAATTATATCATATTGCTGCGGCTATTGCAAGGAAAAAATGAAATTTATGTTCTTTTGTTTTCATTCGTTGGCAAAACGGGCGGCTGCTGTGAAAAGTTGCTGATTTGATGTTGATTTCTTTATAAATGTATGATATAATAAAGGGTATGCAAAATGAGAACCTGTGTTGGTTCGTAACGAAAGGTATGGAAAAATGTCGATTTACCTTGATAATGCGGCAACAACAAAGCCTTGCGGGGAAGCGGTAAGTGCCGCAGTTGACGCTATGACTGAAAATTACGGAAACCCTTCATCGCTCCACAGAGCAGGTCTTGACGCACAGCTTGCTGTGGACAAGGCAAGGAAAGCGATAGCGGCTTCGATCGGAGCTGACAGCTCTGAGATATATTTCACTTCCGGAGCTACCGAGAGCAATAATCTTGCGCTCAGGGGGATTTCTGCCGCTTATGGAAGAAAACGCAGAAAGATCGTCATTTCATCTGTTGAGCACGCGTCCGTAGACGAGACTGCTTCGGCTCTTGAAAAGAGCGGATTTGAAATAGTGCGGATCTCTCCGCGCGATGACGGACGGTTTTATGCGGACGATTTTATTTCCGCCTGCGATGAGAATACCTGCCTTGTGAGCATGATGCTCGTCAACAACGAGACCGGATATATTATGCCCGTGAGGGAGACTTTTATGGCTGTAAAGCGCAGTTTCCCCGAAATTATCACACATTGCGACTGCGTTCAGGGGTATATGAAGCTCCCGATAAAGGCGGCTTCGCTCGGAGCAGACCTGATCTCGCTCAGTGCCCACAAGATTCACGGAGTAAAAGGTGTGGGAGCGATATACATTAAAAAAGGCGTGCGCGTTATCCCGATAGTTACGGGCGGAAAACAGGAAAAGGGTATCCGTTCGGGTACAGAGAGCGTTCCTCTTATTGCCGCATTCGGAGCGGCTGTGGACAAGTTCAGACCCACGATAGCAGAACGTTACGAGAGGGTTTCTCAGCTAAAGGCACATCTGCTCGAAAAGATAGGCGGAATAGAGAATGTCGCTGTGAATTCGCCCTCTGACGGTTCACCCTATGTTATAAATATTTCGGCAGTCGGTAAGAGGTCGGAAATAATGCTCCACTTCCTTGAAAGCAAGGGGATATATGTTTCGAGCGGCTCGGCTTGCTCAAAGGGACAGCAGAGCGGAGTCCTCGGAGAATTCGGCATAAGCGGCAAACGCGCTGACGGAGCTGTTCGCATAAGCATTACCGCTCAGACGACCGAGGAGGAACTTGATGAGTTCGCGGAGGCTCTTGCAGAGGGAATGACGAAAATCAGAGGGTAAGTCAGTCTCGGTACGGCTTGACCATAAAGGAGAAGATATATGAAGGAAATAGTACTTGTAAAATACGGAGAAATGGCGCTCAAAGGGCTGAATAAAAAGTCTTTTGAGGATATGCTCACAAAAAATATCAAGCGCAGACTGAAACCTCTTGGAAAATTTCAGCTTACCAGCGCGCAGTCTACCACCTATATTACTCCGCTTGATGAGGATATCGATCTTAACGAAGTCGTTGAAGTGGTCGGGAAGATTTTCGGGATAGCTGCTCTCTGCCGTGCCTGTGTTTGTGAAAAGAACTTCGAGGACATTTGCGAAAAGAGTTATGAATATCTTGAGGACGTTCTGGGCAGGGCAAAGACTTTCAAGGTGAACGCAAAGCGTTCGGACAAGGCTTTCCCCATGAAATCTCCCGAAATATGTATGGAGCTCGGCGGCAGACTTCTCGAAAAGTTTCCTCACCTCAGCGTTGATGTAAAGAACCCCGAGGTTACGGTAACTGTTGAGGTGCGCGATGAGAATGCTTTCGTACACGCTGAGAATATCAAGGGCGCAGGCGGACTTCCTGTAGGCAGCAGCGGCAAGGCTATGCTCCTGCTTTCGGGAGGAATTGACAGTCCTGTTGCAGGTTACATGATGGCCAAGCGTGGAGTTCACATAGCGGCTATTCACTATGTAAGTCCTCCTTACACCTCCGACCGTGCTCAGCTCAAGGTCGAGTCGCTCTGCCAGAAACTCACGGACTACTGCGGTGGTATCGCGTTTTACTGTGTCCCGTTTACAGAACTTCAGGAGGCTATCAAGGACAACTGCCCCGAGGAGTACTTTACCATTATAATGAGAAGGCTCATGATGGAGATCGCCCAGCGCATTGCCGCAAAGGATAACTGCCTTGCGCTTATTACGGGTGAGAGCGTCGGACAGGTCGCAAGCCAGACCATGGCTGCAATTGCCTGCACAGATGCGGTTTGCAGGATCCCGGTATTCCGCCCATGCGTTGGAATGGATAAGACCGAGATAATTGAGATCGCGCGTAAGATCGACACATTCGATATATCTATCGAGCCTTATGAGGACTGCTGCACGGTGTTCACTCCCCGCCACCCAAAGGTAAGGCCTCAGCTTGGAGATATTGAAAAGGCTCAGAACAGTTTCGATTTTGAACCTCTTATACAGAAAGCTGTTGAAAATACGGAAATGAAGGTTTTCAATTTCGGGGACTGCAATTGATGTAAATGTTACACCTAATTTACAGAAAGTACAACTCATTTCTGTAATTGCGGACAAAAACAAGGCGGTGATACAGATATGATGAGTGGATTCTGTGAATGTATGAGCGAAAAACTTGACAAAGAAGCCGAAATTGTTGTACAATTATTGGATAAAATGAATTTTACTGTTTCAACGGCGGAAAGCTGCACGGGCGGATTGATATCCGCGGAGATAACTTCTGCCGCAGGAGCTTCAAAAGTCTTTGAGCTTGGGATCTGCACCTACTCGGAGCGGATAAAGAACGAGTATCTCGGCGTACCGATGGAGGTGATAAATGCGCACGGTGTTGTGAGCAGGGAGGTCGCTTTTTCAATGGTAAGAGGACTGAAAGAACGCTCGGGCGCTGATGTGTGCATTTCCGTCACGGGAGTAGCAGGGCCGGGCGGCGGAACTCCGCAAACTCCTGTCGGAACAGTCTATATAGGCTTTGATATCTGCGGGGAACAGTTCGTGCGGCTTCTCCCTTTGGACGGCATACCCGAACTGAACAGGCAGAGTATCAGACAGAGTGCGGCACTCTATGCACTCAGCACCGTTAAACAAGCACTCCTGGAGGCGATTAAAGAGCAATGAGCGAAAACAAAAATGAATTATCCGAACAGCAGCGCAGAGCCGCTCGGATAAGCAGCATAAAGAAGCTGTCTCTTATACACATCTCCGAGCCCACGAGACTCGACGTCATCT
>UQEM01000101.1 GCA_900540005.1 uncultured Ruminococcus sp. | reverse complement strand
CAAAGGGTGAATTAAAAAACAGTCCGGTGGACTGTTTTTTAAGAGGGAACGCCCTCTCTTGCAGGGCGTTCCCTTATTAAAATTATCTTTTTGGCATGATGAAAGGGAGTCTGTATATGTTCTTTTTGCGCTTTATAGTTAATTTTGTCCGAAGTAGTAGTCCAACAGCAGATTCACAATGTGAGAATAGGATTTTATTCCGTCTTTTCTGCCGTTCATTTTTATGTTGGTGTCGATAAAGGTTTCCGATGCGGAGCTTACGGACTCTGTGGGCAGAACTTCCTTTTCGGCATTTACTTCCCAGTAATCATCAGGCAGAAAACGGAACCAGTCGTTGGTGACTTCTTCTGAGATAGTCCCCGTAAGGTAATACGCCTGCGTGATGTTGCTTTCGTAGATCTGATTATGAACATATTCAAGCGCGTCAAGAGTTCCCGAGTAGCGGAACTCCGCGTTGCTGCTTTTCTGCGTTGCTATGTAGGAAATAAAGCTTGCCTCGTCCTCCTGAATAACTCCCTTCAGGTGGGCGTATTCGTGACATAAGGTGGAGGGAAGGTTGGTTTCGACCATGTCGCCGTTGTAGTTTGCCTCAAGCGTGAACGGAAAATATATCCCCAGCAGATTTGACTGGCTCATGAAGTAGGAAAACTGGATTTGTTTCGCTTTTGGATAATATCCTTTGAGCTGCGGATAATCCTCGGCAGCAGCTTTCATGGCTTTCGCTGTCTCCGCGTTTGCGTCTGCTGTCAGGTAGAATCGGTTATCCTTATCGCGCGGAACCTGCTTTGCGAGATCGTTTGCGTCATCTATCAGCATAGCATAGAGCTGTGTGAGTTCTTCTTCTGTGTGCTGTGCGGAGTCAAAATAGCGCTCTGAAAACGGTGTGCATTGATACATGATGAAACAATTCATTGTTTCGGTGACTGTTATGTAGCACATAACCCATAAAACGGTGCAGGCAGCGATACCGAGCGTTTTGCGGCGGCTGTTTTTCCTGAAGATGAGCAGTATCACGGTCAGCGGAACTCCGATAATGACGAGTATTATCCCGAGGATGATCAGGATCTCGCCGAGTGAAAAGGGGAGAATTCCGCTTACAAACGATAGCGCATTGGTGATTGCAGGAAAAATATTCGTGACATAGAAGTCCGAAAACGCCGTGCTGAGCTTTGCGATAACATTCAGAAGAACCATTGCGAGCATAACGGCGGTCGGGATAATATATCTTTTTTTCATGGCGTTCTCCATAAATGGGTGAAATTGCAGAAGCTCCTCTGCGAACCTGTATTCACAAGCATATAAAAGTGTCTTTTATTCTTGTGAATACAGGCTCTGAAAGGGGAGCTTCTGTCATATTATCTTACCTTAGAACCTACGGGAATGCTGTCGTCAACGAAAACGACCTTAACGCCGTCCTTGGTGTCGGCTGCGCAGATCATGCCGTTGCTCTCAACGCCCCTGAGCTTTACGGGTTTGAGGTTTGCAATTATCTGAACCTTTTTGCCGACAAGGTCTTCGGGAGCGTAGTACTGTGCGATACCCGAAACGACCTGTCTGCCGCCCATGCCGTCATCAAGCTGGAGACAAAGGAGTTTGTCGGATTTTTTTACCTTTTCGCAGGCTGTTACCTTTGCAACGCGTATCTCGATTTTTGCAAAGTCGTCAATAGTGATCTCGGGAGCAAGTTCAATTTTCTCCTCGACAGCTTCCTCACCCTTTTCTTCAGCGGAAAGGTTAGCCTGTGCAGCTTCCATATTCTTCTGAATAATGGAATTAAGCTCCTCGATCTCCTTTTCAACATCAATTCTTGGGAAAAGTATCTCTCCCTTGTGGACAGTTACATTCTCGGGCAGAACTCCGAACTTATCAAGCTTTTCATACTTTACATCGTTTTCGGAAGCGCCGATCTGTTCCCATACCTTCGGCATTGTCGAGGGCATGAAAGGAGCGAGCAGAGCGGAAATAACGCGTATGGATTCGAGCAGATTGTACAGTACCGATGCAAGACGTGCGCGCTTTGTCTCGTCCTTGCCGAGTTTCCACGGTTCAGTCTCGTCAATGTATTTGTTTGCCCTTGCGACAACGGTGAAGATAGCCTCAAGAGCCTGCTTTATGCGGGTCTTGTCAATTTCGCCGTCAACAACTGCAAGAAGCTGAGTTACGCAAGCCTTGAAGTCATCGTCGATAGGAGCGGATTCGCGCTCTGTCGGGAGAGTTCCGCCAAAATACTTGTCAACCATTGCAACTGTACGCGAAACAAGGTTTCCGAAACCGTTCGCGAGGTCTGAGTTTATGCGGTTTATCATTATCTCGTTCGAGAAAGAGCTGTCAGCGCCGAGAGCCATTTCGCGGAGAATGTGGTAGCGGATAGCGTCACAGCCATAACGCTCGCCGAGAACGAACGGGTCAACAACGTTTCCGAGAGATTTGGACATCTTCTCGCCGTTGAAGGTTATCCAGCCGTGAACAGCAAGGTGATCCGGAAGCGGAAGATCGAGAGCCATGAGCATTGCAGGCCAGATGATCGCATGGAAACGCATGATATCCTTGGCAACCATGTGAATAACTTCGCCGTCACCGTTGTTTGCCCAGTAGTGGTCGAAGTCGTTGTACCTTGAGTTCTCATAGCCGAGAGCGGTGATGTAGTTTGAGAGGGCGTCGATCCAGACATAGACAACGTGTCCCTCGTCAAAGCTTACGGGAATGCCCCACTTGAAAGTGGTTCTCGAAACGCAGAGATCTTCAAGACCGGGCTTTATGAAGTTGTTTACAAGTTCGATAGCTCTTGTCTTGGGGCGGAGATAATCGGTCTCAAGGAGAAGCTTCTCTATCCTGTCTGCAAACGGCGACATCTTGAAGAAGTAAGCCTCCTCTTTAGCCATTGTTACGGGACGGTGACATTCGGGACAGCAGCCGTTCTCGTCAAGCTGTGAGTCCGTCCAGAAGCTTTCGCATGGGGTACAGTATTTTCCGGAATATTCGCCCTTGTAGATATAACCCTTGTCGTAGAGAGCCTTGAATATCTTCTGTACCGATTCTACATGATAATCATCAGTAGTGCGGATATAGCGGTCATAATCAATGTTCATATACTTCCAGAGTTTTTTGAAGACGTCAACGATCTCATCAACGTACTGCTTGGGGGTAACGCCCTTTTCAGTAGCTTTCTGCTCGATTTTGAGACCATGCTCGTCGGTTCCTGTAAGAAACATTACGTCATGACCCTGCATTCGTTTATATCGGGCAATTGAATCACAGGCTACAGTTGTATAGCAATGACCGATATGCGGATTTCCCGACGGATAATATATCGGGGTGGTAATGTAAAAGGGTGTTTTTGACATAATTTATCGCTCCAATCTGAATAATTTCCTCTTCCGAATGAAAAAAGAGGTCAGTATATATATTATACAACATTTTACATGATTTGTCACGCTTTTTTTTTCGCGTCGGGATATGCGGCGGCAAAAAAGTTCCCCCATTCAGACAATGGGGGAATTCTGTGCGGAAAACCACGTTATTCAACAGGTAGGGTGATGAGTTCAACAACGTATTTCTGAATGCTGAGCGCATCAGCGGTCGTAACACCATCACGGCTCTTGTTGCAGTCGGCATTTATAAAGCCCTGTTCCGTGATATGTGAGGGGTCAAAGCCGTTTACGCCGTATTTGTCGGAGTTGGCGATAGCCTGAAGAACGAGTACAGCATCGGAGATATCAACCTTTCCGTCCTCGTTTGAGTCGCCGTAATTGATCACAGTCTCTGTGGTTGGCGGAGTTGTCGAAGTAGTGGTAGTGGTGGTAGTAGTAGTAGTAGTTGTTGTTGTTGTTGTCGTGGTGGTAGTTGTCGTTTCAGCAGGAGGTGCGGCAGGGAGCGCAAGAACGGTGAAGTTCACGCATTGATAGGACTGACCGTTGCTTCCGAGAGTGACCTTGTCACCGCTTTTCAGCGAGAGCTTGTAAGGGATAAAGGTCAGCGAGTTCGAGGTCGTGAATATGATGTCCGACGAAGCGTCAAAGTTTTCGGTCTTTGAGCACATTTTCTCGTAATTTGCGAGCCACGCAGGAGTTTCTGAAACTCTGCTGTCGAGGCAGACATACAGGTCGATATCCTGACTTGCCGTGAAAACTGCGGTATCGCCAGTAGTTCCCTTTGCGTCACAAGCAGTCATGAGTATCTCCGCACCGCTCAGGGCAGGATTTATAGACGATATTGTGAAAGTGCGGTCGCCGAAAATGGCAGAGTCGACCTGTGCATTGCTGCCTATGTCCCAGCTTGACGGAATAGCGGTATCACTAACGGAAACATTTGTGAAGAGCTTGCCGTTTAGCGACAGAGTCTCTTTGCCGAAAACAAAGTTGTCCATATTCAGCAGGTAGCCATCGCCGCCGGTGAATTTCAGATAGAGATCGTGCGTGCCAGTTATTGAGGGAATATTGAAAGTGTAGTCCTGATAACTGCCGAAACTTCCTGTGCCCTTGAAGGCGATCTTAGCCGCAGGAGTTCCGTCAAGGCTGTCAGTATAAATTTCAATATTTGCGGCATTTCCCGAAAGCTTTGCGCTGAAAGTTTTCGCACCGTCAGCAAAATCAACATTGCGGTACATTACCCAGTCGCCATTTTCGATAAAGCCGATGTTCTGACCACCTGCGGATAGATCTTCAGTCCTTACGCCCTCCTGTAAAGAGAAACTTTCAGCCTCGATAGTCTCAAAGGCAGAAATAGGTTCAACAGCAGTTTCGGGTGAAAGTTCAACAACGCCCTCGGGGAAAGAATCAACAGTAAGGTCGTTAATGTAGTACTCGATATTTGTGTAACCCTTACCGCAGTAGTCGCCATTAATATCGGTCGGGTCATTGGGGTCAAGTCCGCGTGCAAGTTCCCAGTTGTCGTCCATTCCGTCATTGTCGTTGTCAACGATTTCCTTTTTGAGGACTGCGGCAGGATATTCATAGGTAACTCCGCATTGAATGCTGTACTTGTCGAGGTCGGTCTTGGTGGAGTCGTACTCGGCTGTACCGCTGCAAGAGCCTGTGCCTGTTCTGGTTTCATAAGCGCACTGTTGGTCTATAGCGGTTCTCTTGTCTGAGGAGATACCGTTTCCCGCGAAGTCGATAACATGGTCGTATGCCGCATCTGCATTTTCACAGGTGGTTGCGGTCGAAACATTTTCGCCGTTTATGTTCGTAGCAAAGGGCGACGCGCTGTAGAGATCGTCCTTAGTGATACCTATAGCGGTTTTCAGAGTAACTCCTGACCAGTTGTCGTTGGTGATAGCGTGTGTCGAGCCGTCCTTGTTTATCATTTTGTTGCCCGAACAGTAGACCTTGAAATTCTGCGGACTTGTGCCGCTGTCAACGTACATCCAATGATAACCGCCTGTTGTGGATTTTCCGGCCTTGAGGTAGTTGTTGACGTAGTTCAGATGACCTATAGTTCCGTAAGCTGTCTGATAACCCCAGTCGTAAATGATGTTGTTGGTGAAGTCTGCGGTTGCAGTTCCGACAACTTTTCCGCGGAAGTTGCGCGAAACGTTGTGGATAATGAGGTTGTGGTCGAATGTGAGATTGCCCTTGCCCATCATTATTCCAAAGCCGTGCAGACCCTTTTTGTGTCCGCCCCATGAATCGGCAGGGCCGAGCACACTGTACTGTACGGTGTAATTCTCGTTGTTGGAGTAGAGCCCCCACTGCTCATCAGTTGTCCAGCCCATGGAGCAGTGGTCTATAATAGAGTTTGAGCCTTTCGCGCCTCCCCACGCATCATTGCCTGAACTTGTGGAAGCATACGGGCCGGGGCGTGAGCTTACATAGCGGACGATTATGTTGTCTCCGCTCATTCCGAATTTGTAGTTTTTGAGGGTGACTCCCGAACCTCCCGGAGCAGTCTGACCCGCAACCGTAATATTGCTCTGGCAGATAATATTGCTCTTTAGCTCGATAGTTCCGCTCACGTCGAAAACTACGATACGGTTGGATTTGCTGACGGCATCACGGAGCGAACCTGTGCCGCTGTCATTGAGATTTGTAACGTGATAGACTTCTCCGCCGCGTCCGCCTGTAGCGAATTTGCCTCCGCCGACAGCTCCGGGAAAAGCGATAATATTTCCTGAAGCGGCTGAAACGCTGTTTGCGGCAGATCTTTTCTCAGAGGGCGTATATCCGCCGACAGTCGAAAAAACGGTAACAAGACCCGTCAGCAAAGCTGAAAGTCTTTTGAGATCCTTATTCATATATTTTCCTCCATGCAAATGATAGTCTTACTTTTACCTTTACTGATATTATACATTATTTTGGTGAAAAAGACAATGAAAAATAGTACTTTCCTATCAGAAAGTGGATATTTTATGTTACAGAAATGTTAACGGGATAATGATAAGGTGTGTACAATAATCTTTTGCAAAAGTGCAAAAGTGTACTATACTGCTCAAACATAATTAAAACAAAAATATTTTTGTAAGCTTCGTCATTTTGCCCATTAAAAATCACTTATATGTGAGACGCATTAAAGTAGGTTTGGGAAAAGATTTACTTTAGCCGGCACTGCACGAAGAGTGCAGTGCCGCTCAGCTGGAATCTAATAATTAATGAAAAGCTTAAAAATGCTATCCACTTTACATTACTTCCCTATAAATGGAAAAGCTCCGACAGCCATATGGTTTGCGGAGCTTTTCCTTTATCGTATTGCTATAATTACATAATAATGTTTAAATTGACAATAATAATATTGTTCTGTAAGAAATTTCTTTGTTGCAAAACCTGATTTTCTGCATAAAATAATGTAAGCAGCAATATGATGTACGCCGTCCGAAAGTGGCCTTCAGCCCGAGAATAGCTTTCTGACAAGGGCGCACCGCGTTACAGCGGGAGAGATATCTCTATCGGACGGCTGTTTTCATATAAAAATGCTCCTGCGGGATAAACCGCAGGAGCAGATATTTTTATAGCAGCTTAGGACTCAGGAAGTTCACTGATGAGCTCAGCAACGTACTTCTGGATAGAAAGTGCGTCCTGAGGAGTAAGACCTGTGCCGTTTGCATAAACGTCACCATTGAGAACGCCCTGTGCTGTGATGTGACTTTCGCTTGAGCCGTTAACACCGTACTTGTCGGGGTTCGAGATAGACTGAAGGATCATTACAGCATCGGAAAGATCAACCTTACCATCGCAGTTGGCATCGCCGTAGAGAGAAACCTTAGGCTCAGTTGTGGTTGTTGTGGTAGTTGTAGTGGTCGATGTTGTAGTAGTGGTAGTAGTTGTTGTAGTAGTGGTTGTTGTTGTAGTAGTTGTCGTAGTAGTGGTAGTAGTTGTGGTCGTTTCGGGAACATTGTAGTAAACTTCAATGTTGTCAACCTTGATAGAATCAGCCTCGCCGTAGTAATATCCGAGGTAAACCTTGCCTTCAGGATTTACGAGGTTGCCGTTAGACTCATTAGCTGCGATTCCGTCAGGAATGATCCACATGATCTCTGCGGACTTGCCGGGTTCGATCACTACAGAATCAACATCGTCCTGATACCAGTAACCGTTTGCCTCATCGGTTGTGCCTGTACCTGTGTTGTAAACGAGCTTCTTGCCGATATCTGATGTGCTGGAAACGTCAAAGCGGATAGCGTAAACGTCCATATCCTCCTTGATCCCGAGGTCAGCGTAGTCTATTTCAAGGCTGTTCTTGGATGTATCTGAGTGTGTGAGAGTCTTTGAAAGAGCTGTCTTGATAGAGCTTGTATAGGGGACAGTCTTTGTGATCGTGTATGTAAGAACTGCGCTTGTAAGAGTTACTGACTCGCCGTCCTCAAGGGGAGTGTAATCGTCAGCCTTTTCTGTTCCGTACCAGAACTGGAAGGAGATAGCATCTGTTGTAAGATTGCCCTGATCCTGCTGAACGCTGTCGGGCATCTCCCAGTAAGCTTCGATGTAGGTGCCTGCGCCGTTGATAGTGCAGCCTGTGCCGATATCGTCGATAAGGAACTTAGCTCCTGCTTCCTCGAACTTGGCCTTTTCATCGTCGCCCATATCGTTGTACCAGTAGCCTGCGTTTTCCTTGTTCTCAATGCCTGCGATCTGCTTAGCATATTCAAGGTCGGAAGGAGACTGAGCCTTAACGTTCATACCGCCGCCATACATAAATACATCGAGATCCTTGACGGATTCACAAACAACTGAGAGTGACTCGATAGTAACGCCGTCCATTGACTTGAGACCGAAGTCCTTGTAAGTGAACTTGTGGCTGTTTATCGGAGCGTCATCGCTCTTTTCATCGGGGTGTGCAACGTAGTAGTCCTCGTCGTAGCCGAGTGTAAGCGCATAGTCAAGATTATCGAGCTGCTTTGCAACAGTAGCGGAAATAGTAGCTGTACCGTCCTTGTTGTCGGTGAAGCTCCACTCGCCGCTCTGCTTGTGAGTTTTCTTTATCTCAGAGGGAGTGTCAGGATCGCTGGGATCGGTAGTAGTTGAGCCGTTGAAAGTAACACCTGTGAGAGTAACAGAGTTATCTATCATTGAGCTTGTGCTGTTGTCCCAGTGTGCGCTGTAGTAGCATCTGAACTCATATCTGCCGCCTGCCTTGATATCGAGATTTGAGAGGTCAACAGTAACTGTGTTGCTGCCCTTTTTGAGTTTTATAGCATAGCCTTCTCCGTCATCGTCCCAGCCGCCTGTAGCATTGTGCTCAGTCCAGTAAGGAGATTCGTTAAGCTCAACGCCGAGACCGTAGGAGAAACTCTGACCTTCATAATCGGATTCGATAGTGAAAGTAATGCTTTTTGCTCCTGCTGCTGGAAAAGTACCGGCAGCGGTATTTTTTGAAGCTGATGCATCCATTTCAGTTGAAGCAGCTTTTGCAGCCGCAGAAACAGCCGCGGGGGAAACTGCTGCTGTTGCGGGCATTGTTACCGCATAAGCAGGGATAACGGTAGCTGCCATGGCAACGCTCATAACAGATGCCTTGATTCTGTTTGAGATTGATTTAATCATAGTAATTCATCCTTTCAAAATATCATGAACATTTTACATTTGTAAGGATATTATATCACCATTCTTTAGCTAATGTGTTAACAAACTATTAAATTTAGGTGATAAAGTAGCGAAATTATTGGCGATAGTTAGAATATTTTGTCTACTATGTAAGAATTATTGCTTTTGGTATAAAAATAGCCGATAAATACATACCGGTTTACGATTTGTTGAAATAATAATGGGATTCTAAAGGGTTGTTAACCCTTTAGCGGATTCCAAAGGCAGAGC
>UQEM01000100.1 GCA_900540005.1 uncultured Ruminococcus sp. | reverse complement strand
GGTGAATTCAAAAACAGTCCGGTGGACTGTTTTTGAAGAGGGAACGCCCTGCAAGTGAGGGCGTTCCCTTATAAAATTAATGTTTTCTATAAACTAAAAAGGACGGCTCAACGCCGTCCCTTGTTAATTATGCTGTTTTCTCGGAATTGATAAACATATCGTAGATCCTGCGAATAGCTTCCGGGAGATCATGCTCGCTTACGCCGATGATTACATTAAGCTCGCTTGAACCCTGATCTATCATCTTGACATTTATCCTTGCATGAGCCATAGATGCGAATATTCTTGCAACAGTACCGCGTGTGTTCTTCATTCTGCGTCCGACAACTGCAAGGAGAGCAATGTTTTCCTCGACCTCAAGATGGTCGGGAGAAACGGTCTTTCTAAGCTCTGAAAGAACCTTTTCGCGCACAGGCTCGAATTTCTCGGCATCGAGGATAATGCTCATTGTGTCGATTCCCGAAGGCATATGCTCGAAAGAAAGTCCGTTATTGAAAAGCACGCTGAGAACCTTCATGCCGAAACCTGTTTCACTGTTCATCATAGCCTTTTCGATGTTGATAGTGCAGAATCCCTTGCGTCCCGCAATACCTGTGATAGTATGTGAAAGACTCTCGCGGCTGAAATCGTAGTCGTTGGAAACGATCATCGTGCCCGCGTCCTCGGGACGGTTAGTGTTTCTGATATTGATCGGGATACCTG
This sequence comes from uncultured Ruminococcus sp., assembly GCA_900540005.1. Taxonomy (GTDB): domain Bacteria; phylum Bacillota; class Clostridia; order Oscillospirales; family Ruminococcaceae; genus Ruminococcus; species Ruminococcus hominiciens. Next base: position 8,751 of record UQEM01000100.1, on the reverse strand, counting down.
CCGAACGTACAGGGAAAATAGCCTCCTCATGGAGTACGGAAGCTCCCATGTAAGCAAGCTCGCGAAGCTCACGGTAAGTAATGGTTTCGATAACATCGGGATCTTCAACTATTCTCGGGTCAGCTACGAGGAAACCTGAAACATCTGTCCAGTTCTCGTATATCTCAGCTCTTACGGCATTCGCGATAATAGAACCTGTAACGTCCGAACCGCCGCGAGAGAATGTCTTGATGAAGCCTTCTGTTGTTCTGCCGTAGAATCCGGGGATAACGGCATTGTCAAGCTCCTTGAGCTTTTCGCGTACTTTCTTTACAGTTTCGTCAAGGAGAAGGGTTCCCTTTGTATCAAAAACTATAACGTCAGCCGCGTCAACGAAATTGTAGCCGAGATACTTTGCAAGCACCTTGCCGTTGAGGTACTCGCCGCGGCTCGCAGCAAAGTCCTTGGTGGGACGTGTGCGGAGTTCATCTGTGATAGCCTTGAATTCGTCCTCAAGGCTCATATCTATGCCGAGGTCAGCGATAATGCTGTTGTATCTCTCCTTAATTACAGCGAACTGCTCGGAGAAGTCAACGCCGCTGCCTGCAAGTTCTGCACATTTATAGAGCATATCTGTGACCTTGATATCTTCCTTGAATCTTTTTCCGGGAGCAGAGGGCACAACATACTTTCTCTTTTCGTCGTTCTTTATAATAGAAGCGACTTTCCTGAACTGATTGGCGTCCGCAAGCGAACTTCCGCCAAATTTAACAACTTTATTAGCCATATATATCATTCCTTATATAATAATCTCACATTGACAATTTTGTCACAATAAAGATTATATCCCAAATCGCACCAAAAATCAATTGATAGATAAGCCAAATTTGTGCGCACCCTATGTTGTGTTTTTGGTGAATACGCTTGTGCACGAGTGGCGGACAATCAGTCGAGTGCAAAAATATCCTCGTACCTTACTTTCAATATTTGTTTTATGAGAATGATCTCGTCCGGATACAAGTGTCTCTGCCCCACTTCTATTTTGGCAACCGCACTCCTTGTGATATCGCAGCCGCTCAACTGGAGCTTTGCGGCAAGCTGATCCTGTGTCATGCCCTTGCTTTCCCGAAGGTTTCTTACGTTCATTCCTACTCTTAATTCGATCTCTTTGTTCATATTTCACAAATCCTCGCTTAAAAATTTTGCACCTATTCAGGTGCAAAAGATATTGACTATATTATATCCGTGTGTTACAATATAATTGCACTTATATAGGTGCAAAAATCAAATAAAGGAGTGCTTTTTATGTACCACAATTATCGTTATCAGGCTATTTGCAGACTTCCCAATGGAGTCAGACAAACTTTCACGGGAATTCTCACAAACCTCAAATCTGCAGAAGAGGCAATCGCAATATTAAAGAAACAATATATAAATCTTATCGACTGCAATGTTTGGGAAGTTTAGGGAGTGTTGACACTAAGATAATATGCAGATTTTCGAGCATAAATTTTACGTAGACAAGGCAAAAAGTCGCAGGCAGGCTGTCGCCTGTCAAGACTTTTTAACGCAGGATGCGTAAAATTTTGCCGAAAAGATGCGTTGTTAGGCTTAGTGCCAACACTCCCTAATTGATTTCGCCTCACTACATAACAATCTATGTTTATACTGCTTAATGTTTTATACAGAAGTTGATGTTGTATAAATCAATAGCAGTAAAAGCACAAAAAGGACTGCTGTAACCGTACAGCAGTCCTTTTTCATATTATTACAGTATAAAGCAGATAAGTCCCGAACAGCCATCATTTATTACACGTTCAAGAGTCTCCTGAAGCTTCATGCGCGCATCGTTCGGCATTTTATAAAGCTTGCTGTGCAGTCCCTCGTTGACAAGCTCGTGCAGGGACTTGCCGAAGATGTTCGACTCCCATATCTTGGTCGGGTCGTCGTCAAATCCGTCAAGCAGGTACATGACAAGTTCCTCGGACTGCCGCTCCGTACCGACGATCGGGCTTACCGTTGTGTTGATATTCGCTTTCATAAGATGTATCGACGGCGCGGAGGCTTTAAGCTTTACGCCGTATTTGCCGCCCTGTCGGATTATCTTGGGTTCTTCAAGGGTAAGCTCCTCAAGCTCGGGCATTACGATTCCGTAGCCCGTAGCCTCTACCTCCTCAAGTGCTGGCTCTATGCGGCTGTACTTGCGCTTGATCTCATTGAGTTCCTTGAGCAGAGGCAGGAGATCACTCTCGCTCTCGATCTCTATTCCTGCCGCCTCGCCGAGTATCTTGTAGAACAGGCTGCCGTCCAGTTCGGCAGTTATGGTAACAGCTCCCTTGCCGAGATCTACCGAGCTTACCTCTGCGCTCATGATATGCGGACACTGTGCTATCGCCTCCGCCGCAAACTTAGCCTCGCGCACAAGACGGATATCCTTTGCCGCGTTTCTGATACAACCGAGTATCTCCTCCCTGAGTCTGTGTCCCTTTTCGAGCGTATTTATCCAGCGTGCCATGCGGATATTTATCTCCTTTATCGGGAAAGAGAACAGTATCTCGCTGATTATGGCGCGTATATCCTCCTCGCCAAGATCAAGACAGTTCACGGGCATTACCTTTGTGTCATAGCGCTCGGTAAGTTCGCGCGCAAGTTCTTTAGTCTCTGCGGAATCGGGATTCTCCGTGTTGAGTATGACCACAAAAGGCTTTCCGAGTTCGCGCAGTTCATTTATGACACGCTCCTCGCACTCCTCGTACTCACTTCGCGGAATGTCCGAAATAGAGCCGTCCGTGGTAATAACAAGACCTATCGTGGAGTGCTCGGTGATCACCTTCTGCGTACCGATCTCGGCAGCCATATTAAAAGGAATTTCCTCATCAAACCACGATGTCATGACCATTCGCGGCTGTTCGTTTTCTATGTAGCCTATCGAGCTTGGAACGATATAGCCCACGCAGTCGATAAGGCGAACATTGAACGAAGCTCCGCCGCCGAGGTCAACAGTAACAGCCTCCTCGGGAATGAATTTCGGCTCTGTGGTCATGATAGTCTTTCCCGCCGCAGACTGCGGAAGTTCGTCAAGGGCGCGTTCACGCATCGCATTCGTCTGGATATTCGGAATAACGAGCGTCTCCATGAATTTCTTGATAAACGTAGACTTTCCCGTGCGGACAGGGCCGACTACGCCTATGTAAATATCGCCGTTTGTGCGCTCGGCGATGTCGCTGTAAATATCTTTAACCATACCTATCTCCCTCATGTTACTATCGGAATAAGAAGCATTCCACCGTCGGAAAGAGTCTCCGAGCCAAGGTCGTTCTCCTCCATTACAGCCTGCGCGGAGGTGCTGTAGCGTTTGGCGATGTCCCACACGTCCTCATCGGCAGAGCCGTAGTAAAGCTTAACCGCATAGTCGCCGTCACGCTGTTTTTTCACGCTGTCGTCAATTATTATGTCCGTCACAGCCGAAATGATACCGCAGTCCGAGAGCGATAATTTGGCAGTAATATCCGTGCGGACGGTAAGAGCACCCTCTGCGGAGATGTTATAGGAAACGTCCCCCGGTATTATCTGTGCCGTCACCGTGCAGTTTTCCATTCCTTCCAGGAGCGCGATAGTCTCCTCGAAAGCTTCATCGCGGTCGGGCATTACTATCATTCCCGACTTATCCTTAGCCGCCATTGAGTAAGTTAGCATACCGCTTATCACGACAGTCCTGCCATCGTCTCCCCTGCGCGAATTGATATTTTTCGGAGTACACCACATTGCGTATATCGTCTGCGGAACATCGTCGCCCTCCGCGATCTTTGCGCTGTGGCGGAAACTCTCGGTGCAGTCATTCGCAGCCTGCTCTGCGCGTATATCCGAAACTACAGCCTCACACGGATATACTGTTGAATAAACGTCCGTGCAGAGCATTGCGGAAGCCACTTTTACAGCACGGCAAAGCAGTTTCAGTTCAATATCGCATTTCAGCGTTCGGTTGTCGCCGTTTCTGCCCGCGGAAGGAGTAACGTCACAGCTGACCACCTCGGGAACGACCGTGCAGGTAAAGGTATCGTCCGCGCCGTCAATATCAATTATCTGACTGTACGGGAGTGAAAAGCTAAGCGGTTCGACAGCTCCCTCTCCGTCCTTTTCGCAGGAATACAGCAGCTTCACGTCAGCCTCTCCCTTTGCAAGAAGCTTTCCCGAGATCATTTTCAGTTCACACTCAGGAGCAGTACAGCGGCAGCTTATTATACCGAGCACAGGCGGCTGGACCTCGGAAAGTTCTGTCTCCTCAGACAATTGTATCGGCTTATCCGCACAGAGTTTTTTTGCAGCATAGCGAACGGGGATCTTTTTCAACTGAACATTCATTCCGAAAGCGTCCGAAACGACCTCCTGCGACTTTTCGCCCGTTACATGGATATTCACGGAAACAGCTCCGCGAACATCAAGTCTGCGCTTATTCACGGCACGATAGCTAACATGGTCGCTTTTAGGGACAACGCGTATCTCGGGATTCTCGCAGTCCGCGCCAAGTTCCGCAGTTTTGGAGAATGTCTGCCGCTGACTCACACATCTCATTGCCGAGCCGTCCTCGCCGCAGTAGAGTATGCGGATATCGCACCTCAGTTCATAGGAAAGTCTGCCGCCGCTCACCGAGCAGTCCGAGACAACAGGCAGAACCTCACACCTGACAAGCCGAAAAATATCGGGATAATAATCCGGCAGGATATAGTCAAGTTCTATCCCCTGCTCCTGCACAGCCTCATATATGCACTCAGCGGCAGGCACGGTTTCTCTGTTGATTTTTAGTTCCATAGGGTACCTCCTTGAAAAAGCTTTATACAATGATATTCATTTTCGGGTACAAGTATTCCGTTTATTTTCATCAGTCTCCGCACATTGCTTTTAAGTTGAAAATATGCTATACTGACAATACTACGACACGAAAAAGGAGGATATCATGCAGAAAATCTATCAGAACAACGACTCATTCCGGCTCAGGAAGGCTGCCGGATCAGACCTTGCCGAGCTGAAAGCTATGTACGGCAGAATAATTGAAAAGATGAACGCCGACGGAATTGCAATATGGGACGACTTTTACCCGTGCGAACTCTTTGAAAATGATATCAGAGATCAGCAGCTTTACGTCCTGACTGACGGCGGAACTATAGTCTCTGCGTTCACCCTGCTCGATGACATCAGCGGCAGCAGTTCCGTTGAGTGGCAGCTCAGCAGCGAACGTCCGATCTATCTCGACCGTTTCGGCGTAAACACAGAATACCGCCGCTGCGGGATAGCAAGTCTTGCGCTCGAAAAGGCTCAGGAGACCGCACTCAGTCTCGGGGCGGACTGCCTCAGACTTTTCGTAGTAGACATAAACTCACCCGCAATATCGCTCTACGAAAAGAACGGCTTTATCCGCGCAAAAGGCATATTCACCGATATTATTGACGATGAGCTCGTTCTGCACGAATACGGATATGAGATCAGGCCGAGCGAAAATTACTGCGCGGCTTTCAGGTAAGCGCCGCTCAAAGCATATCGTCATTTTTAACATTAAGCCGCGCCTATTTTATACAGATTTAACAAAACTTCCCTCAGGAAATAATATCTTCTTCACTTTTTTTTGACTATATGTTATAATGATAACATTGATACTTATGTCCTCGGACACGGAGGTGAAAAAAATCGCTGACACACTTTATATATCCGATCTGGACGGAACGCTTCTCAACTCGGACGCACAGGTCTCAGCCGAAAGCGCAAAGCTGATAAATGCCGCAATAGACAAAGGAATACGCTTTACATTTGCAACGGCGCGCTCAGTCTACTCAGCCGCTCCGATAACTTCGGCAATAAATATAAACGTTCCGTGCATACTCATGAACGGAGTAAGCGTCTACGACCTGAAAACGGATACATATATAAAGAACGAGTATATCCCGCCCTCGGCTTCCTGCGAGATCATCAAGGCGTTCAAAGAGAGCAGTCTTGAATGTTTCATGTACAAGATCCACGGCGGAGTCCTCACCTGCTACTATACCGAAATCACCGAGCGGGTCATGCAAAGCTTTGCCGAGGTTCGCAGAAACCGCTACAATAAGCCGTTTGTAAAGTGCCGCGACCTTGCGGACGAGGCTGACGGCGAAACCGTTTACTTCACGATAATAGACAGCCGTGAAAGGCTTCTGCCCGTAAAAGACGCTGCCGAACGCATTGCCGAACTTGACTTTGCTTTCTATCAGGACACATATACCGAAAAATGGTATCTTGAGATCTTTTCCGCAAATGCCTCAAAGAAAAACGGTATCGAGTTTCTTTGCAGGCAGTACGGCTTTGACCGCGTTGTCTCATTCGGGGATAATCTCAACGATCTCCCCATGTTTGCGCGCTCGGACTTAAAGATCGCCGTAGCAAATGCCAAAGACGAAGTAAAAAACGCCGCTGACTTTATAACGCTGTCCAACGAACAGGACGGTGTTGCAAAGTGGCTCGCTGATAATATAAAGTAACGAATCCTCTCGGATTCAGACAGAAAGGAATCAAATATATGAAAAAACTCATGTTAGGAAATGAAGCCTTTGCAAGAGGTCTCTACGAGGCAGGCTGCAAGGTCGTTTCAAGCTATCCGGGAACACCTTCAACAGAGATCACAGAGGCTGTTGCAAAATATGACGAGGTATACGCTGAGTGGGCACCGAACGAAAAGGTCGCTATGGAAACAGCTCTCGGAGCTTCCATCGCAGGCGTCCGTTCTTTCTGCGGAATGAAGCACGTTGGTCTCAATGTTGCTGCCGATCCGCTCTATACCGCTGCTTACACCGGTGTGAACGGCGGCGTTGTTATTGCTGTTGCAGACGATCAGGGTATGCATTCTTCCCAGAACGAGCAGGACAGCCGTCACCACGCTATCGCGTCAAAGGTTCTCATGATCGAGCCTTCCGATTCCGGCGAGTGCAAGGAATTTGTCAAAATGGGCTTCGAGCTTTCCGAGCAGTTCGACACACCTGTTATCGTGAGAATGTCAACCCGCGTTGCTCACTCACAGAGCATTGTCGAGATCTGCGACAGAGTTGAGCCTGAGATGAAAGAATATGTAAAGACTCCACAGAAATACGTCATGATGCCTGCATTTGCAAAGGGCAGACACGTTTTCGTTGAGGAGCGCACACAGAAGCTCATCGAATACGCAGAGACCTCGTGTCTCAACCGAACTGAGATCTCGGAGAATGCTCAGTTCGGCGTTATCACAAACGGCGCAGCTTATCAGTACGTTAAGGAAGCTCTCGGCGACAAGGCATCCGTGCTCAAACTCGGTATCGTAAATCCCATGCCTGTAAAGCTTATTCAGGATTTTGCCGCGAAATACGAGACCGTTTACGTTGTTGAGGAACTTGACGGCATCATCGAGGAGCATTGCCGCAATATCGGCGTAACAAACATCAAGGGCAAGGAAATATTCGGCTACATAGGCGAACTTCCGCAGTCCGTCATCGCAGAAAAGCTTCTCGGTATCAAAAAGGAATACACTCAGCTTGAGGAAAACATTCCTGTCCGTCCCCCTGTAATGTGCCCCGGATGTCCCCACAGAGGCGTTTTCTACTGCCTGAGCAAGAACCACATCACAGTTTCGGGAGATATTGGCTGCTACACTCTCGGCGCAGTTGCTCCGCTGTTCGCAGTTGATACGACTATCTGTATGGGAGCTTCGATCTCCGCACTCCACGGATTCAACAAGGCAAGGGGCGCTGAGGCTGAACACAAGACAGTTGCAGTTATCGGCGACTCGACCTTCATGCACAGCGGTATGACAGGTCTTGTAAATATCGCATACAACAACTCAAATTCAACCGTTATCATTCTTGACAACTCTATCACGGGAATGACTGGCCATCAGCAGAACCCCACCACGGGCAAGAATCTCAAGGGCGATCCCGCTGCCGCAGTAAATCTCGAAGAACTCTGCCGCGCTATCGGCATAAAGAGGGTGCGCGTGGTTGATCCGTATCACCTTGCCGAGACCGAGGCTGCAATTAAGGAAGAACTTGCAGCAGACGAAGCTTCCGTAATTATTTCCCGCCGTCCCTGCGCTCTGCTCAAATATGTAAAGCATAATCCGCCTGTTGCCGTTGAAAGCGATAAGTGCGTAGGCTGCAAGATGTGCATGAAACTCGGCTGTCCCGCTATCTCGATGAGAGACGGCAAGGCTGTTATCGACCATACACAGTGCGTCGGCTGCGGGATCTGTCAGGAACAGTGCAAGATAGGCGCAATAAAGTAAATTTTTCACATTCAGAGAGGAAACTGCTATGCAGACAGAAATTTATGAGGAATTCAGCCATTGGCTCGATTCGCTCCTCGAAAATAATGATATGCCCGAAAATACAGCGGCTTTTAACTTCAATCTCTATGAGGAGTCCGAGGAGGACAGCGTTTGCGGGATACAGCTTATCGCCGCTGACCGGTTCGACCCCGAAAACGGCGACGATTGGGCGTGCTGTGAGGCATGGTCGTCAGAAGAGGACATTTTCTGCGTAAGTACTGCCGATGAGGACGACAGATCATGGCAGGGTGCACAGAAACTCATTACCGAAATGATAAGCGAATACCTTGAAAACGGAAAATACGGAAACATACTCACCGCTGCAACTGCTGTGGGAGTCGGCTTTGTTGACGGAGATATCGACATCATTTACCGCAATGATGAGAACAGCGAAAACTAAGGAGTGTTGACACTAAGATAATATGCAGATTTTCGAGCATAAATTTTACGTAGAC
>UQEM01000099.1 GCA_900540005.1 uncultured Ruminococcus sp. | reverse complement strand
ACGAGATGACGTCGAGTCTCGTGGGCTCGGAGATGTGTATAAGAGACAGGCTGTTTTCAGCCTCTTGCGGATAAATAAATATGTGTCGTTCGGGCTGACAAATGTTTTAATGGCAATGCTGGTACTCATGGCAAATTCACCGATATCAGCGATACGAGCCGTTATAATGATGGATTTTATTTGCTCTGCGAAGCTTTTTCGCAGGCAGAATGACACGCTGAATTCACTTGCTGCCGCGGCACTGATAATTTGCCTTGTAAATCCATACGCGATTTTCAGCAGCGGATTCATGCTGTCTCTTTCGGGTACTTTCGGGATCGGCGTATTTGGCCCGTTTATGGTAAAGAACATTCCAAGCAGCAATGCAGCGTACAGATTTCTGCGCAGTATTGCGGTAATGATATGCACAACGCTTTCGGTTCTTCCGTTCAGTCTGCTGTATTTCGGCGAAATTTCACTGATATCTCCCATTAGCAATATAGTTATGATTCCAATATGTACTTTTGCTATGCTGCTTGGGATAGCTTACGTTTTGTCAGGTGGACTTATTCCCGTAATAGAATTTGCGGGAATGACGGTAAAGCTTGTGCTACATATAGCGGATAAACTTTCGCGTTTGCGTTTTATATACCTTTCATCGCCCGGAAAAGAAGTAATAACAATTGTTTTTGGTGCAGCACTCATTGTGCTTATCGTATATTTTATGATTAGAAGCCGAACCGCGGTCTGCATAGCGTGTGCAGCGGCTTGTTCAGTTTCGCTTATAAGTTCGGGAGTTCGCAGAAATATCCGCAGCAGATACTGTATTGCGGCTGTAGTCGGCAGAGGTTCAGATATGGCAATTGTGGTATCATATCGCGGAAATACTGACGTTATTGATCTCAGCGGAAATTACAGAAATTCTGATTATGTGAGAAAATATCTGAAGGATAACGGAGAAGATCACGTTTCAGATGTTATACTGACAGAAAATGTTCACTCACAGTATTCAGCCTACTTTGAGGATATCGAACGCGCAGATGAGTGGATACTGTGTACCGATGTACTGACAGCAGGTGAGAAAAAAGTCCGAGCGGTAGGGGATAGCAGTTTCACGATAGAGCACGGCGACTGCATTGTAGAATACGCTGACCATGCGGTCAAGCTGACTTGCAGAGGACAAACCGTGGTATTTGCTCCAATTAAAAGCGAGATCATGACTGATGACGGAGTAACAGTTCTTTACGGCAATATTCCGAAAAACAGCGAACTTTCCGAGAGCGACAGCGTTATTTATACAGATATCCGCTGTGAGCGCGGAGTGAACAATTTTGAGATAATTCTTGCTGAAAACGGCGATTATAAAATAAGGAGACTCTGATGCCAATATCTGATGTAAAAGCAATAAAAGCCGCGGTAAAAAAAGGCGACCTCAAGAACCTTTACTACATATACGGAAACAACGTGCCGGAAGTGGAACAGCTCACAAAGCTGATAATAAAGGCGGCAGTCGGCGATAATGAGGACTTTGGTCTAACTCGTCTGGACGGCAAGAAACTCGACCTTTCTCAGCTTTACGATATGATAGGTATTATGCCTATGATGACGGACTACAACTGTATTCTCATCAATGACTATAATTGCGAGAGACCATTTGAAGATATGCGCGGTCAAAGCGCCGAAAACGTCAATAAAAAGCTGTTTGAGATCCTCAAAGAGATCCCCTCTCACACCATTGTTATTTTCAACGTAACGGGATTTGATGTTCCTGTGCGAGTTGACTATAAGACTCGCGCGACCATTATAAAGGATAAGAATAAGAAATTATCTGACCTTGCGGCAAAAAACGGCGAATCGGTTCAATGTGCGGTAAAGCCTCCGCAGGAACTTGCAAAGGATATAGCTGCACGAATTTCCGCGAGGGGAGCAGAGATATCGCTTAACAACGCAAGGCTTCTGGCGGATATGTGCCTTAATGATACGCTGACTATCAATAATGAAGTGGATAAGCTGTGCGCTTATGCAAATGGCAGAGAAGTAACCGCAGAGATGATACACGAAATGGTTCACGCTAACAGTGACGTGGATATATTCAAGCTTGCGGACGCGGTTGCGGCAATGAACAAAAGTGCGGCATTCGAGGCTCTTGATGAGCTGATGTCCGATAAGGATAATCGTGGAGCAGTTCTTGCGGCTATCACGAATTCATTTCTTGATATGTATCGTGCAGCCTGCGCGCGGTCAAGCGGACATTCGCAGACAGACGTTGAGAAAGACTTCTCATACGCGTGGAGCTTTAAGGTGAAGAATGCTTTTCGCGACAGTTCGCGCATGAGCGTAGGTAGACTGCGTGCTTGTATAAAAATACTGCGCGATACCAACGTAAAGCTCAATTCAACCGGCGCTGACGAAAAAACTGTACTTGAGCAGGCAGTAACACAAATGCTCATTACGAAGAATTAGCGGAGGTCTCAATGATAAAGATAGACCAGGCAATAATAGTTGAAGGAAAATACGATAAAATAAAGCTTGCCTCAATAGTTGACGCGGTCATAATCGTAACTAACGGTTTCGGAATATTCAAAGATACCGAAAAACTTGCACTTATACGCTATTATGCCGAAAAAACCGGAATAATAATCCTTACTGACTCAGACAGCGCGGGCAGGAAGATTCGCGGCTACATCAAGGGAGCGGTAAGCAATGGCAAGATAACAAATGTATACATTCCCGATATTTTCGGTAAAGAAAAGCGCAAGGAAAAACCTTCTGCGGAGGGAAAACTCGGGGTTGAGGGCATAAAACCGGAGATCCTGCTTGCCGCATTTGAAAAGTCAGGGATAACTCCTTCCGAAAACATCTCATCAGGCGGAATAACCAAACTCACGCTCTTTGAACTCGGACTCAGCGGCGGCAAAAACAGCAGCGAGTTAAGGCACAGATTGCAAAAAAAACTCGGACTGCCGGAACTGCTTTCAACAGCATCGCTTGTTGAGGTGCTGAATACGATGACAGACCGCAAAGAACTGGAAACAATGGTGCTGAGCATTAAGGAGAACGGGGAATGATCTACAGCTCTCTGATATTTATATACGCCTTTCTGCCGCTGTCGCTTCTTGTTTATTATTTGTGTCCTGATAAATTTCGCGAGTATGCGCTTCTCTTTATAAGTCTTGTTTACTGTGTGTCATGGGGAACATCTTATTTAATCTTTATGGCGATATATGCTGCAATGAACTATGCAGGTTGCCTGCTTATACAAAAGCTTCGCCCAAAAGGCAAACCGGCTACGGTTACGTTTGCAGTCTGTGTGTTAGCGGATATATCCGTGATGTTTGGTTTCAGGTCTGAATTTTCTCTGAAATTCGCAGATATGCTCGGTATGCCATACGGATTTTTCCCGATAGGGATCTCTTTCTTTACCCTTTCAGCGATAGGAACTCTCTCGGACGTGTATATCGGCAGAGTGAGATCCGCAGGAAGTTTTGCGCGGTTTGCCTTGTATATCACTTATTTTCCGCGCCTTGTTATGGGACCTATCGTGCGGTATGACTCTTTCGGCAAGCTTGTTGCAAACCGAAAGGCAGGACTTGCCTCAATTGGCATGGGACTCAGTATTTTCATCAAGGGACTGGTAAAAAAAGTTGTTGCCGCTGATATACTTTATATGCTCTATACCGCGGTAAAGAGTACTGATATCGGACATATGTCTGCCATGACGGCATGGCTCGGAGTTATCGCCTATATCCTCTGTCTGTACTTTACTTTTTCGGGATTTGCGGATATGGGAGTCGGAATAAGCCGCTGTTTTGGAATAAAACTTCCGCCAAGCCTTAATTATCCGCTGTTTTCGACCAAAGTACGAGCATTTGCCTCTAACTGGAATATACAGCTTACGCTGTGGTTCAGGAGATACTTTTTCAAGCCACTTGCTTCGCTGAGAAAGGATAAATTCCACAAAAGAGTGATTTTTGCATTGGCATGGATAATGATCGGACTTTGGTATAAGTTTGACCTTAAAGGTCTTGTCTGGGGAGTAATAAGCGCGGCGGCGATCCTGTTTGAAAATAGGTTCATTCAGAAAAAATCACACGGTTTTACGGGAATATTTTACACGGTGATCTTTGCAGTTATAGGCGGAGTGTTCTTTTTAAATGACGGTTTTGCAGATTCGTTTGAATACCTGCTCACTATGTTCGGGCGCAGCGGAATTCTTGTAGATGAGCTGTCGTTCTATCTTCTCAAGTCCTATATCGTGCTTATCCTTGCAGCCGTTTACGCCTCAACAAGCCTTTTCCGCAATATGATAGTCCGTGCTGAAAAAACAGGAATGCGCAGTGTGATAGATATTATTACACCGGTATTCATGCTTGTACTTCTTATGCTCTGCACGGCATTTATCTCTTACAGCGGAAGTTCCGACATGATTCTGATAAGATTATAAGAAAGGGGAGAGTGTGTATGTCAAAGCTTACGGGAGTACTGACGGCAGTTCTGTTGCTGACGTTTATTTCAGTATGTTCTCTGCTGACTTTTTTCAGACCGAAACAGTATTTTTCACAGCAGGAAAACATAGAGCTTGCTCATGCACAGCTTCCGAATCAACATACCATTAGTGACGGTACATTTACGCATGAACTTGGAACATATGTTGCCGACCACTTTGCCGGACGTTCGAGCTGGCTCTCGTTCAAGTCAAAGTATGAGCCGCAGATAAGCGAGAGTCTCGTCAATGGAGTCTACATCGACAGCACAATGCTGCTTGATACCGAAAAGCCGCTGCGGAACACTCTGCCCGACTATGCCAATTCGATAAACCGCTATTCTTCGTCCTATGACGGAACGGTGTATATTACGGTTGTTCCAACATCTTCGGGAGTTTACAGCGATGTTCTGCCGATTTATCTTCAGAGCGAACCTGAAAATCAGCGAATATCCGCTTTCTATGATATGCTCGATACGGATATCAGGCGCATTGACGCCTACAATATTCTGAAAATGATGAAAGACAGCTACATTTATTACCGAAGTGATACTAAATGGACAAGCTACGGGGCATACTGTGTTTACAGAACAGTTATTCAGAAACTCGGATTTATCCCGACTACTTACGATAAATATACCATAGAGCACGTTACAGATTCGTTTCTTGGAAATCTTTACAGCCGCATTCTCTATACCGACACAAAGCCGGATATCCTTGATATATATGAGTATCCCGATGGTGCGGACGTTGTTTCGTGCATATCATATGACAGTTACGGCTATCCTTACAATAGTTCGCTTTATGACCGCGAAAAACTCAGATCAGGTTATATGTACGATATGTACCTCGGAAACAATGCGCCGATGACTGAGATCGAGACTTCTGTCAATAATGAGCGCAGTCTGCTTGTTGTAAAGGATAGCTATGCGGATTGTTTTATACCGTTTCTGATTCAGCACTACAGCTTAATAACTGTTCTTTCGCTTGAGGATATGAATGGAGATATCAGTGATTATGTTGATCCCTCAGACTTTGAGCAAACGCTTTTCCTCTTTGGGATTGACGAAATGAACAGCGAGAGTTTCAGCGAAAATATATGGGAAAGGAAGAATTGAAAATGAAAGCATTAGTGACAGGAGCTACCTCGGGAATAGGAAAGAGCATGGCAAGAAAACTGAGAATGAAAGGCTGGGAGCTTATCCTTACAGGCAGAAATGAAGCTGCCCTGAAATCCTTGCAGCAGGAACTTGGAGGAAATACAGAGATAATTGCAGCCGACCTTTCAAAAAAGGAAGATGTTTTCCGCGTTTATGAATTTTGCAGAGACAAGAGCGTTGGAATGCTCGTCAACAATGCAGGTTATGGAATTTTCGGCAAATTTGACGAGACCGACCTTGATGATGAACTGAATATGATAAATGTAAATATCACAGCTCTGCATATTCTGACAAAGCTTTTTCTGCGCGATTTTAAAAAGCGAGACAGCGGGATCATACTTAATGTCGCTTCGGCAGCAGGTTTTATGACCGGCCCGCTCCTTTCGTCCTACTACGCTTCAAAGAACTATGTGGTTCGCCTTTCTCTTGCGATATATGAAGAACTGCGCCGAGACAGGTCAAATGTCACCATAACCCTGCTTTGTCCCGGCCCTGTGGATACGAATTTCAATAATCGCGCAGGAGTAAATTTCAGCGTAAAGCCTATCAGTCCGAATTTTGCGGCAGAATATGCTCTGAAAAGGGCGTTTGCAGGAAAGCTGTTTGCTATCCCCGGATTTACGGTGAAAGCAGGGATCCTTGGCGCGAAGCTTGTTCCCGACAGGATCCTTGGAGCAATAACGTATAATATTCAGCGTGCCAAAAAGCCTGTCAGCAAAACGGAGGGCAAATGAGGGACATAAGCTATAAAGTCGCGCTGGGAGGCATAGTGTCGGCGCTGTGCCTTGTGACAATGTTCCTTGCAGGAATCCTGCCTGCTCTTTATCTTCTGCTGCCGATGATAGCAGGAGTCCTGCTCATGATAATTGCGGCAGAAGTCAGCACAGGTTGGGCATTGCTTACTTATGTATCTGTGAGCCTGCTCTCGCTTTTTGTGACTTTTGATAAGGAAGCTGCACTTGTGTTTATAATGGTTTTCGGTCACTATCCGATAATTCGCCCGTACCTGCAAAAACTGCGGTTCAAGCCGATGATACTCGCGGCAAAACTTGTGATTTTCAACGTTTGTGCAATAGCTTATTTTTATGTAACAGTATATATTTTCGGACTTGACCAGATGCTTGAGGAGTTTGATGAGTTTGGAAAATACGGCGCGATTGTTATGTTGGGTATGGCTAATGCGGTATTTTTGCTATATGATGTGAATTTAAGTATGATATATAAATTTTACCTCAAACGGCTTCTGCCTAAATTTCGTAAAAAAAGATAAGGCACACATCATATAAACTGGCGTGTTGACAATTCTTTCTTTGACATAAAAATCCTCCTATGGTTTATATTATACCATAGGAGGATTTTTATGTCATTTAGTTAAATTTTATTTAAAATCATTTGCTTCATCATGCACAGGTCGAATATATTCAGAATATTATCCTGCAAGATATCTCCGGATTTTGCATTTGTCAGTTTTACATCAGATGAAGCCAGAATCCATTTCTGCATTAGAACCACATCTGCAATGTTGAATGAACCGTCAGCATTTACATCGCCTTTTATCATTTCAGATATCAGATCTATGCCGTTGTCATTTGCATAGTCAGCGGCATTTTTACTTCCTGAGGTCAACAAGAATCCGTCTTTAATTTTATAACCGTTATCGTATTCATATCCGACGGACTTAATGCCAAAGCTCGTATCTTCTCCATTTATCGTAACAGTGTAAAGCGAATCACAGTCCAAAAACGCATAGTTTCCTATGCTCTGACAGTTTTCGGGAATAATTAAATCAGAGATAGATTTGCAGCCGCAAAATGCACGTTCTTCGATGATATGCAGAGAATCAGGCAAATCAACGCCAATTAGTTTCGGACAATCATAGAATGCATACTGTTCAATGGAATAAAGGAACTTCGGCATATTTACCGTTTCCAATGAAATGCAGTGTGCAAAGGCAAAACGACTGATGTGCGTTACAGTATCGGGAATGACAACGGATCTCAGCTTTTCACATCGCTCGAAAGCGTACCAGTCAATTAAGGCTGAATAAATGTTCCGTCGATCTTTTCAATATGAGAAGATTGCGCTTGCGCGTTAATTCCGAATACACCCGAGAGATTTATAATCAGACAAAAACATAATGCAATTGCAGTAAACATACATTTTTTCATTGGAAATACCTCGCTTTATATCACTATTTTCCGTTAAACAGCTCATTGGAAAAATTTATGACCTGTCCATGTATTCTCGGATAGCTTTCTGCGCAGCCTGATATCGCTTTTGGAATTCTGCCGCAGAAATTCTCATAGCGCCGTTGCCGAGAATTATCATCTGCTCTGCACCGTCGGAAGTTGCTACACGAACGCGGTGCTTTTTTGACAGCTCGTGAGAGGTGCGCTCAATGTATGAGTCGGCGGTTTCGGATTCTTTGGTGTATACGATATTGATATTGTAGTATTTCTCAACTTCACGGTGTTTGCCCTTGACACGATAGGCATCGAAAACGAGAATAAGCTCGTCACCTGAAAATCCCTGATAACTGCACATCATGTTGATGAGTTCAGAGCGTGCTGCGTCAAGATTTTCTTCAGCGATCTTTTTCAGTTCGTCCCAAGCAAAAATAATATTGTAACCGTCAACGAGGAGATAATCAGGGCCGGAATATTCGGGAAGTCTTACTTTTTTATCATCGAAACTGACAGCCTTTGTCTTTTGAAAGGCTCTGTGAGGCGCAGTTTTGGGTTTTCCGTAGGTTCGCTCAAAAATCTCCATAAGCTCCTCGTCCGAAACGGCTCTTTCTATGAATTTACGCGCTTTCTGCTGCATTGCCTCTTCATTGTCGCTGTCATCGGTATCGAGAATAGACGGCAGATGCATATGTTCGGGAACTTCATTCCATTTGACCACGAACCCTGCACCGTGTGAGCAGAAAATCGAGTCCGCACTGTTTTCAAGATCGCCGTTACAGTCATAACTGAAATTTTCAATAACCTCATCTGAATTGTGGCACGGACGGTATCCGTTTAGCGTGCAGGATATTTTTCCTTTGCCTTTGGTGTAGCCAATGAGTTCACCCTGATATGTGCTAAGCTCAGAGACAGGAGCACAGCCTCGTATTATTGAGTTTTCGCCGACAGTCTCGGGCGGCTCGAATTCAGCCGACATCTGCTGCAAATCAGAAATGGCTCTGCCGACATTTTCTGTCGGAAGTTCAATTTCGTATTCGTAAAAAGGTTCAAGAAGCTGACATTCAGCAGTTCTGAGACCTTGCCGCACAGCGCGGTAGGTAGCCTGTCGGAAATCTCCGCCCTCTGTATGTTTGAGGTGAGCCTTTCCTGAAACGAGCGTGATCTTAATATCCGTGATAGGCGAGCCTGTCAGAACGCCAATGTGAGTTTTTTCTGCGAGGTGGGTAAGGATAAGCCTCTGCCAGTTTTTGTCGAGCTTGTCTTCAGCGCAGTCCGAGGCGATCTGTATACCGCTGCCCTGAGACAGAGGTTCGAGCAGCAGGTGAACTTCCGCGTAGTGACGGAGGGGTTCATAGTGACCGACTCCCTCAACGGTATTTGTAATGGTTTCCTTATATGTAATAGCACCGTTTACGAACGAAACATCATATCCGAATCTGTCCTTGATTATATTAGTCAGAACTTCAAGCTGGATCACTCCCATGAGCTGCAAGTGGATCTCTCGGCTTTGTTCGTTCCAAAGAATATGAAGCTGTGGGTCTTCATCTTCAAGACGGCGGAGATCCTGCAATGCCTCATGGATATTGACCGTTGACAAAAAGCACACTTTGTATGCTGTCTCTTATACACATCTCCGAGCCCACGAGACTCGACGTCATCTC
>UQEM01000098.1 GCA_900540005.1 uncultured Ruminococcus sp. | reverse complement strand
AAAATTTATGCTCGAAAATCTGCATATTATCTTAGTGTCAACACTCCCTAAAAAAGCTCCCTGCTCGGGAGCTTTTTTCATTATATATAGTACATTGGTTCAGCCTCGGAGTTATCGGCGAGATCCTCAAAGCGGTCTGTAATGTCCTTGAGCGTTACGCTTTCGGAGAAACGCTGGAGATAGTCCGTCATTTTGCTCCACAGACATTCCGATACCGCATCGGCTATAAGGGAATCTTCGCGGTCGCGGAAATTCACGTCCTCAAGCACCCCGCTGTCAAGCGCGTCAATGACCTCCCTCAGCGTGATCTGATCTGCGGGAGCTGTTAGCGTATAGCCGCCTTTTGCACCCTTGACACTTCTTATTATACCTGCGTGGCGCAGGAGCGGAAGTATCTGTTCGAGGTATTTCGCCGAGATATCCTGTCTCCTTGAAATATTTATAACGGTTACGACTTCATCGTTTCCGGAATTTATACATATATCGACCAGAGCGATGATACCGCATTCGACCTTTGTTGAAATTTTCATAATATCACCTCTTAACTCATAATACATACTAAATAGATAGTTTTTATAAGTATAACATATTTTTACGGAAATTTCAAGTATTTTTTGTTTGGCAAAATGATGAAATATGAGTATCTCCTACCATACAGATATGTTTAATTTGCAGAAAATCCATCATTCCTATTGACTTACTATGAAAAGTAGGATATAATATGGACATATTAAACGCACAGGCGGTGGTAATAATGAAATTCAATACAGCTTTAGTGCACAGCGCTCCGGTCAGCGAAAACGGCGCGACCATTGCACCGATATATCAGGTAAGCGCATTTGCACAGGAATCCGCCGAGAGACTCGAACAGGTGTTCAACAATAAGGCTCCCGGCTTTGCATATACAAGGATCGGCAATCCGACAGTCGATGCTTTTGAAAAGCGAATGTCGGCGCTTGAAGGCGGCATAGGAGCAGTTGCCTGTGCTTCGGGAATGGCGGCTGTTACAATGGCTCTTTTAAATATACTTCACACGGGTGATGAGATAATCGCCGGAGCAGGACTTTTCGGCGGAACGATAGACCTTTTCCGCGACCTTGAGGCTTTCGGCATTAAGACGAGATTTGCCGAGTCTGTTACCGCGGAGAACATCGAGCCGCTTTTCAATGAAAACACAAAGGCGGTTTTCACGGAGCTTATAGGTAACCCAAAGCTTGACATAGTTGACCTGAAAAGCGTTTCGGCACTCTGTCACAGCAAGGGCGTTCCGCTTTTAATAGACAGTACAACGGCTACTCCTTATCTTGTAAAGCCGTTTGAATTCGGAGCAGATATCGTTATCCACTCCACATCGAAATACATAAACGGCGGCGGAAATTCGATAAGCGGCGTTATAATCGACAGCGGAAGCTTCAGTTTCAATTCTGACAGATACAGCGGATTTGATGAGTACAGCAAATTCGGAAAGTTTGCGTACCTTGCAAAGCTTCGCAACGGATTCTGGAGAAACGTGGGAGCTTGTCTTGCTCCGTTCAACGCTTTCTTGAACAATGTCGGAGCAGAAACTTTGGGACTCAGAATGGAGCGTTGCTGTTCCAATGCACAGAAGCTTGCCGAGTTCCTTTCTGCTCAGGACGGAATAACCGTAAATTATCCCGGACTTCCCGATAATCCCTACAACGGACTTGTAAAGTCACAGCTTAAAGGCATGGCAGGAGCTATACTTACCATTCGCGCAGGCAGCAGGGAAAGAGCGTTCAGACTTATAAACAGCCTGAAATATGCAGTCAATGCCACTAACATCGGCGATGTGAGAACTCTTGTTATTCACCCTGCAAGCACGATATACACTCACAGTGACGAAAAGGCACAGTTGAGCGCAGGAGTTTATAACGATACAATAAGGATAAGCATGGGAATTGAAGATATAGAGGATTTGATCGAGGACTTCGGTCAGGCGATCGAAAGGAGCAAATAAAATGGCGGTAGATTACTCAGTACTTAAAAAAGGCGGCTTCATGCGCCAGAAACAGAAGAATAACTTTTCACTCCGTCTCAGGGTCGTCGGCGGAAATCTTACGGCAGAGCAGCTTGCAAAGGTTGCGGAGGTCGCGGAAAAATTTGGTGACGGTCACGTTCACCTCACATCGAGACAGAGTGTGGAAATACCTTTTATAAAGCTTGAAGATATCGACGCAGTAAAGGCGGCTCTTGCGGAAGGCGGAGTTCAGCCGGGAGTCTGTGGCCCGAGAGTCCGCACAACGACTGCCTGTCAGGGCAATGCGGTATGTCCCAGCGGCTGTATCGACACATACGCTCTTGCAAAGGAGATCGACGCGCGCTATTTTGGACGTGAACTTCCCCACAAGTTTAAATTCGGTATCACAGGCTGTCAGAACAACTGCCTTAAAACCGAGGAAAACGACCTTGGAATCAAGGGCGGCATGAAAGTAAAGTGGCGCGAGGACGACTGTATCAACTGCGGCGTTTGTGTAAAGGCTTGCCGCTCAAATGCAATTACGCTTGAGGACGGAAAAATCACCGTTGACGAAAGCAAGTGCAACTACTGCGGACGCTGTTTCAAAGCCTGTCCCACAGAGGCTTGGGATACGACACTTGGTTATATCGTAAGCTTTGGCGGACTTTTCGGCAATCACATAGCAAAGGGCGAGACCATTATCCCGTTCATTGAGGATCACGATAAGCTCCTCAAAGTTTGCGATGCGGCGATTCAGTTCTTTGCAGACAACGCTAAGCCCTCGGAGAGATTCAAGTTCACTCTTGACCGCGTGGGCAGAGATAAGTTTATTGAGAAAATACTGGAGGTATACAATGGCTGATTTTAACATAGCAGATACCGTGGATATCACCGATGTGGTGTGCCCCGTAACTTTCGTAAAGGCTAAGGTCGCTCTTGAAGAACTTGATGACGGAGAGATACTTTCGATAAGGCTTAATGACGGCGAGCCTGTTCAGAATGTTCCGAGAAGCATAAAGGAAGAAGGCCACAAGATACTCAAGCTCAACGACAACGGCGACGGTACTTACGAGCTTATTGTAAAGAAGGTGGGCGACTGATGGCAGAGCGTATCAATACAGAGGCATTCCACGAAAAGGTGCTGGAATCCGAAAAGCCCGTTATTGCGGACTTTTATTCCGACAGTTGTGTGCCCTGCAAAAAGCTTTCACCCACGCTCAGCAAGGTGGAAAAGGCTTACGAGGGACAGATAAAGGCTGTCAAGATAAATGTGCTCTATGACGGAGAGCTGGCAGAGAGCTACGGTCTCACGTCTACACCGACCCTGCTGTTCTTCAGGGACGGAGAAGTCAAGGAAAAGCTTGAGGGCGCAGTTTCACAGGACGAGATCGAATCAGTGATCAAAAAGTTATTATAAAGGAGAAATTATCATGACTATCACAGTTGCAGGCGTTAAAAAGGAAGTTGCAGACGGACTCACCGTTGCTCAGCTCGTAATCGACGAGAATGTCGAGACTCCGCAGTACGTTACAGTTACAATAAATGACGAATTTGTAGAGAGCGGACAGTTTGCTGAAACCGTTATCAAGGACGGTGACAGCATAGAGTTCCTCTACTTCATGGGAGGTGGCAGCTATGGCATTGACGAATGAGCAGATCGAGCGTTATTCGCGCCACATAATCCTCAAGGAGGTCGGCGCTAAGGGACAGAAGAAGCTCCTCAATTCGAGCGTCCTCATCATCGGAGCAGGCGGACTTGGTGCTCCTGTGGCAATGTATCTTGCAGCAGCAGGCGTGGGGACTATCGGCATTGCAGATGCGGACGATGTAGACCTCTCCAATCTCCAGCGTCAGGTGATCCACACCACTGCCGACATCGGCAAGCCGAAGGTAGAATCCGCGAAAGAGACAATGGAGGCTATTAATCCCGATGTCAAGGTAGTTACTTACCACGAGTTCATCACTTCGGAGAATATCCTCGATATAATCAAGGATTACGACTTCATTATTGACGGTACTGATAATTTTCCGGCAAAGTTTCTCATTAACGATGCCTGCGTAATGGCGAAGAAGCCTTTCTCACACGCAGGAATTATCCGTTTCAAGGGTCAGCTCATGACCTATGTTCCGGGTCAGGGACCGTGCTACAGATGTGTATTCCGTGATCCGCCTCCGAAGGACGCTGTTCCTACCTGCAAACAGGCAGGCGTTATCGGAGCTATGGGCGGAGTTATCGGAAGCCTTCAGGCTATGGAGGCAGTAAAGTACATCATCGGTCAGGGAGAGCTCCTCACGGGTTATCTTCTCACCTATGACGCACTTAAAATGGAATTCCGCAAGGTAAAGCTTCCGCACGACACGAGCACCTGCCCCGTATGCGGAAAGAATCCCACAATAACGACTCTTATCGACTATGAACAGGCTGAATGCGAGGGACTCGGTTTATGATAAAGCTTAACAAGGCAGATTTTGAAAAGATCCTTGCCCATGCAAGGACAGAAGCTCCCGTTGAGGCTTGCGGCCTTATCGCAGGCAGGATAGAGGACGGAAACAAGCTGATCGACAAGGTTTATATTCTTACAAATGTTGACCACGCTGAGGAACATTTCACTCTTGACCCGAAGGAACAGCTTGCCGCAGTCAAGGATATGCGCGCGAACGGACTTGTTCCGCTCGGCAACTGGCATTCCCACCCCGTATCGCCTTCGCGCCCCTCTCAGGAGGATAAGCGTCTGGCTTATGACAGCAGGGCAAGTTATCTCATACTCTCGCTCATGGACGAAAATGCTCCCGTGCTCAATTCGTTCCATATCGAGGGTGATGACGCTCAGAAGGAAGAGCTGGTAATAGAATAACAGCGCTGTATATAATTACTCAGAAAGTGTAGTGAGAGCATGAAAACAGAAAATATCAGCACCGATGTACTTATAATCGGCGGAGGTACGGCAGGCTGCTATGCTGCCATGACTCTTGCCGCGAATTCGGATAAAAAGGTTCTTATATGCGAAAAAGCGCATATAAGAAGAAGCGGCTGTCTTGCGGCAGGCGTAAATGCTCTCAATGCATACATAACCGAGGGCAGAACTCCGCAGGACTACGTTGACTACTGCAAAAATGACGCGGCAGGGATCGTCCGTGAGGACCTGCTGCTTACAATGTCCGAAAGGCTAAATGCCGTTACCGAAAAGCTTGAACAGCTCGGACTGG
The DNA here is from genome assembly GCA_900540005.1 of uncultured Ruminococcus sp. Classification (GTDB taxonomy): domain Bacteria; phylum Bacillota; class Clostridia; order Oscillospirales; family Ruminococcaceae; genus Ruminococcus; species Ruminococcus hominiciens. The sequence goes on along the minus strand of UQEM01000098.1, from coordinate 4,359 downwards.
TCATCCTCAAGGACGAAAACGGAAAGTATGTTACCCGCGGAAACCGCAATATAAAGATAAACGGCGAAAATATAAAGCCGATACTTGCAGCGGCTGTTGAGGCTCTGCCGAACGTCACGGTGCTCAACCGCGTGAATGTGATCGACTATGATGTGACTGAAAACCGCATAAACGGAGCTTTCGGGATCGGGATAGAAAATGATACATTTTACGCGATAAAGGCAGATGCCGTCATCATTGCGACAGGCGGAGCAGCCGGTCTTTACAAACCGAACAATCCCGGTTCTTCACGCCACAAGATGTGGTATCCTCCGTTCAATACCGGAGCAGGCTACGCAATGGGAATCCGCCACGGAGCGGAAATGACCACGTTCGAGATGAGGTTCATTGCTCTTAGATGTAAGGACACCATAGCTCCCACAGGCACTCTTGCTCAGGGAGTCGGCGCAAAGCAGGTGAATTCTCTCGGTGAGGTGTACGAACAGAAGTACGGTCTTACCACGTCGGAGAGAGTTTACGGAACTGTAAATGAAAATCACGAGGGCAGAGGCCCCTGCTACCTCAGGACTGAGGGGATAAGCACAGAGCAGGACGAATCGCTGCTGAAAGCGTACCTCAATATGGCGCCCTCACAGACGCTCAAATGGATAGAGAGCGGCAGAATGCCGTCCCAGCAGAATGTTGAGATCGAGGGAACAGAGCCGTATATAGTAGGCGGTCATACCGCGAGCGGCTACTGGGTAGATACCGCGAGAGCAACAACTATCCACGGACTGTATGCCGCAGGAGATGTTGCAGGCGGAGCTCCGCAGAAATACGTCACAGGCGCACTTGCAGAAGGCGAGATAGCTGCCCTGTCGGTTCTGAAATTCCTTGAAAGTTCAAGCCCTGTAAAGCTCAGTGAGGAAAGCGTTTCCGCGCATATGGCGGAGGTAAGCAGATTCCTCTCCCACGACCGCGAACCTGTTTATTCAACGGAACAGCTTGAGGAGGCTATGCAGACTGTTATGGATAAATACGCCGGCGGGATCGCCTGCGACTATCGCTTCAACGAAAAACAGCTTGAGATCGCGGATCTCAAAATTGCACAGCTTTACAAGCTTTCGGATACGCTCCGCGCCGATGATCTACAGGAGCTTATGTATATCTACGAACTGCGCGAGAGACTTACGGTATGCCGAAGTGTTATCGCTCACCTGAAAGCCCGCCACGAAACACGCTGGCACAGTTTTGCTGAAAACGTTGACTATCCCGAACGCGATGACAAGAACTGGTACAAATATGTGAATTCCCGCCTTGAAAACGGCGAGATAAAGATCATTCTGCGCGATATTGTAAAGGGAGGAGGTACGGTCTATGAGCATAATGATTGACAGATCAAAGTGCATTGGCTGCGGAAAATGCCATGAAGTTTGTCCCGGAACGCTTATAAAGCTTGACGAAAACAAACGCGCATATATAAAATATCCGCGCGACTGCTGGGGCTGTACTTCCTGCATAAAGGAGTGTCCCGTTTACGCGATACGCTTTTACCTCGGCGCTGATATCGGCGGAATGGGCGGACTTGTCCACACCGAGGAAAAGGGCGACATTTTAAATTGGATAATTGAACGTTCTGACGGTTCCGCGAAGGTCATCGCGGTCAACCGAAAGGAATCGAATAAATACTGAGGAGGCATAACATGGCTGAATTATCACATCTTGACGAGCTTGAAGCCGAAGCTATATACATAATACGCGAGGTTGCCGCAGAGTGCGAAAAACCCGTAATGCTCTATTCGATAGGCAAGGACAGCTCGGTAATGCTCCACCTTGCAATGAAGGCTTTTTATCCCGAGAAACCGCCGTTTCCGTTTCTGCACGTCAATACAACGTGGAAGTTCCGCGAGATGATAAAGTTCCGCGATGAGACCGCGAAGAAACTCGGCATTGAAATGCTCGAATACATAAACGAGGACGGTGTAAAGCGCGGTATCAACCCGTTCGACCACGGCGCAGCTTACACCGATATCATGAAAACTCAGGCGCTCAAACAGGCGCTCAACAAGTATGGTTTTACCGCAGCATTCGGCGGCGGCAGACGTGACGAGGAGAAGTCACGCGCAAAGGAGAGAATTTTCTCATTCCGCAGCGCTTCACACGCATGGGATCCGAAGAATCAGCGTCCCGAGATGTGGAAGCTCTATAATACCAAGATAAACAAGGGCGAGAGTATCCGCGTTTTCCCGATCTCCAACTGGACTGAAAAGGACATCTGGCAGTATATCAAGCGCGAGAATATCGACATTGTACCGCTTTACTTTGCAGCGGAACGTCCTGTTGTTGAACGTGACGGAAACCTTATCATGGTTGATGACGATCGTTTCCCGCTCCGTGAGGGAGAAAAGCCGCAGCTCAAATCCGTAAGATTCAGAACTCTCGGCTGCTATCCTCTTACCGGAGGCATTGAATCAACAGCTACAACACTTGACGAAATAATCGACGAAACACTCAGCAGTGTAGAATCCGAGCGTACCTCGCGAGTTATCGACAACGAAGCCGCAGGCAGCATGGAGCGCAGAAAAAGGGAGGGCTACTTCTGATGAAAGGACTTTTGAAATTCATAACCTGCGGAAGCGTTGATGACGGTAAATCAACACTTATCGGACATATCCTCTATGACGCAAAGCTTATTTACGCAGATCAGGAAAAGGCTCTTGAGCTTGACAGCAAGGTCGGAAGCCGCAGCGGTAAGATCGACTATTCGCTTCTTCTTGACGGACTCATGGCAGAGCGCGAGCAGGGAATTACAATAGATGTTGCATACCGCTATTTTACGACAGATAACCGCAGTTTTATCGTTGCAGATACTCCCGGTCACGAGGAGTACACGAGAAATATGGCAGTCGGAGCTTCCTTTGCCGACCTTGCAGTTATTCTCATTGACGCTTCACAGGGTATTCTCGTTCAGACCCGCCGTCACGCGCGTATCTGCTCGCTTATGGGTATCTGCCACTATGTTTTCGCAGTCAACAAAATGGATCTTGTCGGATACAGTCAGGAACGCTTTGAGGAAATATCGCGTGATATAGATACTCTTGCACAGGAACTTTCACTCGGCGATATCAAGGTCATTCCGCTTTCGGCAACTGAGGGCGACAACGTTACCAAGGTTTCGGAGCACACTCCGTGGTACAGCGGCGGAACACTTCTCGAATACCTTGAAACAGTCGATGTAAGTTCAGACAGCAGCGAGCAATTCTATATGCCCGTTCAGAGAGTATGCCGCCCTGACCGCACATTCCGAGGATTTCAGGGTCAGATCGAGGCAGGTTCGATCTCGGTCGGCGACAATGTAAGGATAATCACAAGCGGCGAAACTGTTGCCGTAAAGAGCATTTTTGTCACCGATAAGGAGGTTAAGACCGCATTTGCAGGTCAGCCTGTTACCATTACCCTTGACCGCGAGGTCGATGTTTCACGCGGCAGTGTTCTCACGACCGACGACAGCCTTGCAGCTTACAAGCACCTTGAAGTTTCACTTCTCTGGATGGACGACAGCGAGCTTACAGTCGGCAAGGACTATCTTGTAAAGCTCGGAACAAAGCTTATTCCCGGAGTGCTCTCATCTATCCGCTATGCTGTTGATATCAATACGGGCGAGCATATTCCTGCTGATAAGCTCACAAAGAACAGCATTGCGCGCTGCGATATAGTTCTCAGCGAGGCGATTGCAGCAGACAGATTCAAGCTCCACAAGACTCTCGGCGAGCTTATACTCATTGACCGTGTAACCAACATGACTTCCGCTTGCGGAGTTGTTGAAGCAGTAAGCGAGAAGGCTGAGGATTCCTCTGTCAGAGCGGCATTCACGGACGGAAAGCTCCGTGCGCGCGGCGATATTTTTGAGGAGTTCTACTATGACGTTAACAGCTATAACGTATTCAAGGCTCAGACCGTAAATACAGTTTACTCAGTCGGCGATGAGATCCCGACAACGGGTAAGAGCTACAGCTATCCTGACAGCTTTGATATTGTGGTTCTTCGCGACGGCGTTGCCGTAACTGTACGCGATAAGAAAATTACCGCGCTTGCTCCTATTGACGAGTATACCTATGACGGAACAGTTCCGCTTCTCAATGGCAGAGGCTTTGCTGTCCTTGCAAAGAATGACGCCAAACTCAAGCAGTTCCTTGCAGAGTATGATAAGTCGAGCGAGAGCACACTGCCTGAACTTTTCAGCAAGTGGCTCAGCTTTGATACCTATCGCAAAATATATATATCAGGCACATATATCTGATGTACCCAATAAGAAAGAGATACTTTTAATAAGGGAACGCCCTCACTTGCAGGGCGTTCCCTCTTAAAAAACAGTCCACC
>UQEM01000097.1 GCA_900540005.1 uncultured Ruminococcus sp. | reverse complement strand
ACGAGATGACGTCGAGTCTCGTGGGCTCGGAGATGTGTATAAGAGACAGGTTTCGCAAAGATCAACAGGAACAACACGCTCGAAACTGCATACGAGATCGTATACGGTATCGCGGTGACAAGTGCCGCAAGGTAGAGTTTTAACTCGAAATTGCCGTTGTACCACAAAACTGTCCAGATGTCCATAATAAATGAGTAGACGACTCCTGCCAATGCTCCGTAGATGATGAGCAGAGGCCTGCTCTTTTTCAACATTGTTGAAAACATTCCTGCGCAGTAGCCTGCTATTCCCCACGCGAACATCTGAAAGACTGTCCAGGGTCCCTGACCAAAGTAAAAATTTGTCAGTATCGCGGTCATTGCTCCCACAAGGAAACCCGATTCGCCGCCGAGATATATCCCTGTGATTATCGTGAGCGCCATTATCGGCTTGAGTATCGGTATAAATCTTCCGAGAAAACAAAGCGCTGTCATCACCGATACTATCACAAGCCTGCGCGTTCCCGTTGACTTCTTCTCAAAGCCCGAAATAAAGAGCACGACTGTCATTGCCGCCGCTGTAAGCGAAACTATCATGTGCCGCCTGCTGTCGAAAAACAGCGCGCTGAGAAGTGCGAGTGCAAGTATCATTATCGGAACTGCAAGGCTCACCGCACGGCGCAGTCCCTTGTTTTTTATCACTATCACGCTCCACCGCCGTTCTTTCGTCCGTTGAGCCTGCAAAGCTCAGCCGCATATCCAACATCTGTCGCTCCGTCAAAATATCCCCTTGTCATGCGGCAGACTGCTGTCGTGTAGAAGCTGTTTTCCGCGAAAAATCGGCGTGTAGTTTCCGTTGTGACCGCCCTTCCGCCAAAAAACAGCGCGCACCTGTCCGCGCATGATGAGGCGAATTCAACATCATGTGTAACTATCACGACCGTTACGCCCTCTGCTTTCAGCCTGCGCAGTATCGCGATAATGTTCTGCTTTGCCGCTGCGTCAAGTCCCTTTGTCGGCTCGTCAAGGAGCAGTATTTTCGGATCTGCCGCCATTACCTTCGCAAACGCCGCAAGCTGCTGCTCTCCGCCAGAAAGGTCGTAGGGGTGCTTGTCAAGGAGCGGTTTTATATCAAACGGCAGGTTTTCAACATCTGCGCCAACGTCCGCAAGTTCCTCGCGAACCGTGTCTTTCAGAAAGACTGTCTGCACGTCCTGCGGCAGCATGGCGAGACACTCCCTGTAAAGCGACTGATTGCGGTACTCTTTCAGCTTTTTGCCGAATATCTTTATCGAGCCGCTGTAGGCTCTGAGAAGTCCTGCTGCCGTGCGCAGAAACGTGCTCTTTCCCGAACCGTTTCCGCCGAGAGTGCAGAATATTTCACCCGAATACACGGTGAGGGAAAGTCCGTCAAGGATATCCGCGGAGTTTCGCTCATAGCGAAAATAAACGTCACGAAATTCAAGCGCGGGACTTCCGCTGTGAGTATACTCCTGCCCGGGCAAGGCTCTGACGCTGTTCTCAAAGTTTTCCTCTATGAATCGCCTGCCGTCACGCACGCTCAGAGGAGCATTTCCCCTAAAGCCAAGCTCGCTGTAGAGCCTTGCCGCTGCCGGCATTCCGCAAAAAAGTTCAGGTCGGTCGGAGAGTCTGCCCATCACGCTCCCGGGTGCGCCAAACTCGGATATCGTGCCGTTTTCCATGACCATGAGCCTGTCGCATATCGGGATAAGTTCCTCCAGACGGTGCTCGGCTATGATTATCGTGAGCGAATAGTCGCGGTTCAGCCGCCTCAGAAGTTCAATGAAACCCGTTGCCGCAACGGGGTCAAGCTGCGCGGTAGGCTCGTCAAGAATGAGCAGATCGGGCCGCATTACCAGCACCGACGCGAGGTTCAAAAGCTGTTTCCTGCCGCCCGAAAGCGTTGAAACATCGCTCGAAAACCACTCCGTCATACCGAAACTGTTAGCCATTTCCGCTACTCTTGCGGCAATTGTCTCCTGCGGAACACCGAGGTTTTCAAGTCCGAACGCAAGCTCGTGCCACACCTTATCGGTAACTATCTGCTGCTCGGGTTTCTGCATGACGAATCCGACAGCCGCCGCGGAAGTCTTTGCGTCAAGCTCGGCAAGCGACTGTCCGTTGAAGCAGATCTCTCCCGAAAGCTCACCAAGCGGCGTTAACTGCGGCTTTAGCATTCGCAGGAGCGTTGACTTGCCGCTGCCCGTTGCTCCGCATAATACCGTAAACTCTCCGCGCTCTATCGAAAATGACACATTCTTCACGGCAGGCTCGCCGCAGTCAGGATATTTGAAACTCAGATCTTCGACTTTAAGTATTTCCATTTTATGCCTGCCTCCACTTCTATTATCACGGGGATGAACGCAAGCACGCCGTAAGCTGCTAATGCCGCCGCGCCGATAACTCCGCCCGTACTTATTCTGATATCAGGATAAAAATTAAATTCAAGTTTTTTTGCGGCGATACCTGCTATACTTACCGCAGACAATACCGCCGATACCGCTATCAGCAGCCAATCGCCCGAATTCATTCTGTGCGGCGAGAAACTCGTTCTGCGGCAAGTCCCGTAACCGCGCGCCTCCATGCTGTCCGCCGTGATTATGCCGTTTTCGAGTGCCCATGTAACCATTATCGAAAAGACACGGCTGCCGCCCCTGATATTGTCAACAATATTGTCGTCGCTGTACATTCCCATTGCGCGCTGAGCATCGCTCACCTTCTTCGCCTGAGAGCGAAAAAGCGGTATGAACCGCAGTGCTATCGACAGCACAAGCGAAAGCTTCGGCGAGAGCCTTCCAAAAACACAGAGAATCTTGTCGCTGGTCATTATCTGCGTGAACGAACGAAACCAGTAAATTATCCCCAATATCATTCCTGCCGAATTTACTCCGTAAAGCAGAGCCTCAAGCGTTATGGGAGAATCATTCAGCACGAACAGGACAGTTCGTCCGTTATGCGAAATGAGCGGATTTACCGCCGCAAGAACTATAAACAGCAGTAATAACGACGCATGGGATTTCATATCCCTTGCGCCGTTTCTCATAAAGAAATAGGTAAGCGCTCCGAGGAGCGTAAGCGCGGTCACAGCCGGATGACTGAAAAACATTGCCACACCGGTCACTGCAAGAAAATACAGCGCGACCGCTATCGGGTCATATTCATGAAAGCTTCTCATTCTTCCTCCTGCAAAAGGTCATTGCCAAGTTCGCGCGTGTAGAGCCACTCTACTTTGTCGCCGTCATGGAGAACGTACTCTCCGCAGCCGACTGACGGTGCAACTCCGTTAACGTGGTATATCCAGCCCGAAAGATCGCCGAAATCAAACTCGTAGAGATAGTTTATTCCCGCAACGTAGACCATGCTGTTTCCCGTATTGTCTATCTGTATGCCGTAGGTCTGAGCCGCCTGTGTGAGAATATCCCAGACAGTCTCGCCCTCCTCTATCTGAAATTCTGTCGTGTCGAGGATAATTCCGTCGGCAGGAGCATTTTCATTTTCACCTGCTATCGTATCACAGCGTATCTCCATTGTGACCGTGCCGACCGCGTTTTCCTTTACCACGCTCTCGCCGCTGTAGTAATCGTCAGCCGAGCGGATATCCGTCATAATGATGAGAGCAGTTGCCGCCGCTCCGACCACCGCGACCGCCGCAAAGTTTTTCCAGTTGCGCTTTTTGAGTATGAGGAGTATCAGCGCGGCTACGCCTGCACTCGTCCAGACTACTATCACCGCGCCGACTTTGTAGCCGCCGCCCTTTTTGCTCTCCTTTTTCGGAGTTTCCGTTCCCGAGCCGCTCTGTTCCGAGACTGTTTCCGTAGTTTTGGCTGACTTTTTTGAAGCCACTGCTGTGGAAGTCGTCTTTGCCGCGGATCTTGACGTGGTATTTTCAGCGGAGGAAACTGTTGTCTCCGTGCCGCCGTTCTTTTCAGTTCCGACCGCTGATGAGCCTTTCGGCGGAACGGTCGAAGTTTTCTGCCCCGAAGCCTCCTGCTGTTGGTGAGAGTTTCCCTCGCCGCTTATGTTCTCCTGTGGTGTTTCATTTGAGCCTTCACCAACTTTTTCAACATTCTGCGCGGGAGATGTTGAATTGTTGGAGCCTCCGCTGTTTGCAGAACCACTCTGGTGAGAATTTCCGCCGCTGCTGCTGTTTCCGCCGCCGCTTGGAACATTCACGTCCTGCGGTCTGCGGTTGTCGAGAATATAAAGCGGCCCCTGACCGCTGCTCATTCTCAGGTACGACACAAGCGAATAGTAAGCCTGTATGGTCGCTGTCGGATTTGAACCGCCGTCGAGCAAATGGCAGAAACTTCCGTCCTCAAGGCGGTATTGCAGGATAGCGTCCACGACCGTATTTCCGTCCTTGATAAAACGCTCATCGCTCATGCAGTCTATTCCGAGAGAGGAGAGCGCAACGAGCACCTGTGACGCACTCTCGGGATTTTCCGTGCCCATGCTTTTATATCCGCCGCTTGAAAGCTGTTTTGCCGAGAGAAACTCCATAGCGCGGTCAATGCTTGCAGTCACCGTGCCGCTGCTGCCGTACTGCGGTGCAAGAGCCTGCACAGCCATTGCGGTAACGTCAACATCGCTGTAGTTGCCCATTATTGCCCAGCCGCCGTCCGAAAGCTGCATGGAAATGATAGACTCGGCAACGCTTTCCTGCGTGAAACTTGCGCTCGTGTAGCCGTTGTTGAGAATATGCTCGCCGTAAATGTAGCTCATTATTCCCTGCTGACCTGTTGAATTTTCAATAGCCTGCATAATATACCGGTTCGTACTGCCTGACGCTATCAGCGCAAGCGCATACTTCTCGCGGCTTGATGCGGACTGAATGTTTTCGTGCGACAAGTATTCAACAAGTGCAGCCTCATATGTTGAAAAGTCGTAGCTGCCGCTTTGCGAAAGAGTCAGCACGAACCACTCGGAGGATTCTCCCGCATTGCTCGTGAGCGGCCCGTATATCCAGTCCTGAATATCTCCCGCGCCTGCGTTTCCAAGCTCGTATGCGACAATACCGTCGGCAAGAGCTTGTATCTCACCGACGGTATAGTCTGAACATTTTCCGCTTATCGGAGAAGTCTCCGGCAAAAGCGTTACTATTGCGATCAAGCTCAGCAGTACCGATGCTAACTTAGTCCTCATCGCGTCTGAGTGTGAATAATGTTACTGCTGCAAATACTGCAAATCCTGCTGCTGCAACGCCTGCGCCAAGATCACCTGTCTTGGGTGAATCGCTTTTCGCTGTAGTTGTTGTGGTCGCTGTTGTAGTCTTTGCTGTAGTGGTTGTTGTTACGGCTGTGGTCGTTGTTGTTGAGTCTGCTGTTGTGGTCGTAGTTTCTGTTGCAGTTGTTGTAGTAGTCGTTGTTGTATACTCGGGATTCTCCGCAACTGCTGCTACGCATACGGGTGGAACGATATTTTCCTTGTCAGATGTTGCGCTGATAACAGCCTCGCCTGCATTTTCAAGCTTTACTGTAACCTTACCCTCGGAATCTGTTACGAACTCTGTAGGCTCGCCGTTGACAGTTATTACTGCGCCCTCAACAGGAAGTGTAACGGGATTGTAGTCTGCGTCAAATCCTGCCTTTGAAAGTGTGAATGTAAGCTCATCACCCTGCTTTGCCTCAGCAGTATTTACGTCAAAGAATGTATAAGCGTCAGACCAGTTTGCAGTATCGCTGTAAATGAAAGCATTAATGTAATCGCCGTCAGTTACCTCATCTGCAAGACTCCATGCTGACTTGTTGTTTACATAGTAGCCGTAGCCGTTGCCGTTGTCTGTTCCCCAGAGAACCTTGAGAGTAAGACCATACTCAGTTGTAGCAGTCTTGTAGCCTGCCTCAGCTCCGCCCTCAAAATTTTCCTCGTGAGCAATGTAGAGCGCGTCATTGATAGTAAGCTTGCCGTCCTCGTCGATATCTGTAACGGTAACTTCCTTCTGAACGAGAGGAGTGTTCTTTTCCTTGTCTGCGATAGTAACGTATGTCTTTACGGAAGAAACCTTATCATTCTCCTCAGCGAATGCCGTCATTCCCATTGCCGAACCTGCGATAAGCAGTGATGCTACAAATGCGATAGTCTTTTTCATAATATCTTCTCCTTTATTAAAATCCGTATTCATATCCTATGAATACTATTTCCTATAGCTGTGCAATAAAAAGCCCCTCTGCCGTATCCGGCAAAAGGGCATGGAAAACACACTTGTGTGCGGTCAGTTTTTCATTGCCCAAAAACTTTTAAGGCAACATCACACGGAACTTGTGCGAAATATGCAAGCAAATTTTATACAAAGCCTTAATATACGCTTTGCGCTGTGCTGCCGTAAGAGCTTTATTGCCTGACGAGCGACCCGACTTAAAGTTTTCCTTTTCACGGTAGTGACTGCTGTGTCGGATTTTCACCGACTTCCCTCAGTTTCAGGCAATATTCAGTTTCTTTGATTATAGCACAGCGTTAAACTTTTGTCAACCTGTATTTTTCTGCAAATCGTATTGGTCAGCTCAACTGCTCTTGCGGAAATTGTTGTCGGTAAAGATCCTTGCAAAGATGAGTCCGAGCGGAAGTGAAACAACGATAAGTATCGCCTTGGTGAACCATGTAGCCGCCATGGTGATATCGTTCATTGCCATGAAATATACTCCCTTGTACATATACATTCCCGGAACCATGATCACTATTGAAGGAACAGTAAGGGTGATCCTCGGGAAACCGACCTTGCGCTTCATAGCCGAGGCAAGAAGTCCTGATGAAAGCGCTCCTATGAATGCCGCCGCTCCTGCCGGAAGTCCCGTGATCTCTATAAGCTCAAGCCTGAGCGTATTTGCCACAACTCCGATAAGTCCTGCGGTCGCCGCCATTTTTACAGGACTGTTGAACATAAGCGAGAACCCGAATACTCCGACAAAGCTTGCCATTGCAATGAAAACTCCATGAAGAACAGGGTCAAGGCTGAGAGGTTCAAAGTCCCCGGGACTGAATCTGTATATCATCGCCGTTGCCCACCCCGTTGCCGTTGCCGTCAAAATTATCAGCAGCGCGTAGGTGGTTCGCTCAAGTCCCGAACGCAGGTCAAGCTTTGCAAGGTCGATTCCTCCGGTTATGAGCGGGAATCCCGGAATTATAAATAGCATCGAGCAGATGTAGCCTGCCTGATGAAATGCAGGAACTCCGAAAAGAAGCTCGGCAAGCTTTATAAAGGCAACGTAGACAGTGCAGGCTGCCGCAACTCCGACCGCTACATTTGCAAGGAGAGTTATGTGCCGCTCAAGCAGTTTCTTGCGGACGAAGTTTCCGACACCCGCTCCAAAGAGAGCGCCTATCATTTCAATAATGCCGCCGCCGAGGAGAAATGTAAATGCGCAGCAGGCTGCTCCCGAAGCGAGTCCGAGTTTCCACGCATTGTAATTTCCGGGCATGGACTGGAACTTGTCAAGTATCATATGTATCTGCTCTGTGGAATACTTTTTCGCCGTATCCGCAAAGTTGTCTGCAAAGTCCTCAATCTCGGAAAGCCGGTGGGTGTTGATCCCCGTATTGCTGAGCGAGATAGCATTGGTGAAAGTTTCACTTCCGTCAACGCAGGTGTACTCTATTGAGAGCAGACCGATGTCGGCATTGCAGGTTATGTTAAGCCCTCGGGCTATCTTGTTCATTGACGCACGAACGCGCCATGCTCCCGTACCGACTGAAAGCATCATGAAACCGATCCTGCCGACAAGCGTTGCCTTTTCTTTCAGCGGAGCGTCAATAGCAGGGGTGCTCGACTCGCCGTCAACAATGTTGTGCCAGTCAATGGTCATGTGCTGTTTTCTGAATTTACTCATTATCACATCTCCATAATATTTTTTTCGCCTATATATTATATAATGTATGTTACATATTTGTCAATCGTCAAAACTACTTATTTATAGCGGAAAGTAGACGTTATTTTTAGCGGAACGCTTATCGTCTGAAAAAACGTGAAAATTTACAGCTATCCAATAAAATAATAATATAACATATTACTGTCGGCCGACACGAAAAACCGCCGCTTTCCCCCTCTTCCCTCGTCAGAGTGCAGCAGGGGAGAGGGGCTGAGCAAAGCTTTGTTTGTGCAAAAATACCATTTGAATTTTCATCGGCAATGTGATATAATATTATCGTCGAGTAGTGAAAGCGTAAGTCCGGATATCTTATCCGTGCTTACGCTTTTTCTTTTTCTGCTCTGTCAGGACTGCCCGACAATACACTTTCAAGGGAGATTTTACATGGAAAACAACAGTTCAATCAAAAAAATGTCGGAGACTCCTGTGAGCAGATTAATGCTCTCAATGGGTATCCCGATGATAATTTCAATGCTCCTGCAAGCGTTCTACAATATCGTTGACAGCGCTTTTGTATCGAACATGAAAGACGGCGGCGAGGCTGCACTCAATGCACTGACACTCGCTTTCCCTGTTCAAGTACTGATGATAGCAGTCAGCATAGGAACGGGTGTCGGCACAAACGCTCTGCTTTCAAAATCACTCGGCAGAGGTGACAGTGAGCTTGCCGCAAAGGTTGCAGGCAACTCAAAATTTCTCGCGGTCATCATCTACATAGCCTGTCTGCTGTTCGGACTGTTCGGAGTCCGCGCGTACATCACCTCACAGACCGAGAATGCTCAGATAACCGAAATGGCTGTGAGCTACCTGCGAATCTGCTGCACCATATCAATGGGTATAGTTGCGTTTTCTGTTTTTGAAAAGCTTTTACAGGCAACGGGACTGTCGCTCTACTCAACAATTGCCCAGATAGCAGGTGCGGTCGTGAATATCATTCTTGACCCCATTATGATCTACGGACTCCTCGAAGTTCCGAAAATGGGTGTAAGCGGTGCGGCTTATGCAACAGTTATCGGACAGATAGTTTCGGCTGTGACTGCGATGTTCTTCCACTATCGTCTGAACAGGAGCGTCCGAAACGGCGCGCGTTATATGAAGCCCTCCGCCTCAATTATCAAAGGCATTTACTCAATAGGTCTGCCCGCTATCATCGCACAGGCTCTTATGTCGGTCATGACTTACGGCATGAACCGTATCCTGCTTACTGTGAGCGAGTCAATGGTTACGGCTTACGGTCTGTATTATAAGATACAGCAGTTCATTCTGTTTGCGGCATTTGGTCTGTGAGACGCCATAACACCTATAGTTTCATTCAGCCACGGAATGAAAAACCGCGCGAGGGTAAAAGAGGGTATCAGATACGGGATACTATACACGCTCATCATCATGGCTGTGGGACTTGTCGGACTTGAAATTTTTGCCGCTCCCCTCTCGGGAGTCTTTGGCCTGTCAGGCGAGACGGAACGGCTATGTGTAGGCGCGATAAGAGTAGTATCGCTCAGCCTTGTTTTTGCAGGACTGAACATTGCGCTCCAAGGAGTGTTTCAGGCTCTCGACAGCGGAATGGAGTCCCTCGTGATATCACTCCTGCGCCAGCTTGTACTTGTCCTCCCGATAGCGTGGCTATTCGCGCGCAGTATCAAAAACGGCTCGGGCAGCGAGTGGCTCGTATGGCTCACTTTCATCATCGCCGAGGGAGCTTCCGCAGTCGTAGGATCTATATTCATGCGCCGTATAAGCAAACGAAAGATATCCGTGCTGATTAATTAATAATGGGATTCTAAAGGGTTGTTAACCCTTTAGCGGATTCCAAAGGC
>UQEM01000096.1 GCA_900540005.1 uncultured Ruminococcus sp. | reverse complement strand
ATCTCATACATACAGTAAAACGGCACAAGCCCGAGCGTGACCGACAGCACCGGCAAAATGACGGACAAAAGCAGCTTTTTCTTTTCTCCTGCCGCATAGGCAAAAAGCGCGTTTGTCCAGCTTTTTTCTCAGATATCATATTGTATTCCTCTTTCTCTCCGATACTCCGACGGAGTTAATTTCATAATTCTCTTAAAAGCGACCGTGAATTTTCCTGCATTGTCATAGCCCACATAGCTCCCGATATCCGCAATGCTCATGTCACGCTCCTTTATCAGCAGTTCCGCCGCCTGATTCATGCGGTAATTCGTGAGCCAAGCACCTATCGCCTCACCATATACCGAACGGAAACAGCTTTTCATTGCCGTCATCGGAATATTGAACCGCCGCGAAAGCTCCTCCTGCGTAAAATTCTCCGAAATGTGCCCAATAAGGAATTGTCGTATCGCCTTGACCTTTTCCACCTGTGTCCGATAAAAATACGGGCGTTCAGTATCCTCCTCGGGAACATTCATCGCGTAAAGGTACAGCAGCAGTTCAAGAATCTTCACTTTAAAATACGAAATGCGTATCTTTTCCGGCACACGGTACATCTCGCCGAAAATATGCTCGGCTTCGTCAGCGCCGTGCAGTACGCGCGGATAGCTGCCGAGTGAAAATCGCGAAATTATCTTTTCGGGCGCGGCAGGAAAATCTTATCTCGTCCGACAGCGACCGCTTTATGATGTCAAGGTCAAAAGCGACCGTAAGTCCGTGATAGTGACAGGAGGGAAAATTAAATGTTCCTGTATGCTCTTTCCGCAGGTCAAGCTTCATGCCTCCTGTGGCAGTATATCCCACCATTCCGTCACCTGCGGTGTATTCCATGCGTCCCTCGCGGCAATGGTCAATGGCAAGTATTCGCCTATCCGCAACATAACGGCTGTTATACCGCTCCATGTGAAAATCATTGAAACTCAGCATAACGCCGGCAAAAACTTCATAGGCAGTCATCGTTCCATCGCCGGTTTCATTGCGGAACTGCCATACCGAACAGCCGTCACTCTGTGCAAGCAGGATTGCTCCCTCGCTTTCAAATGTTTTCGATCGATCCATAAGCAAAACCTCTCTCCAAAGGGAAACTTCCGGCACTGCCGCCAAGCTGTGAGCTGCATTTGTACGGCATTGCCTTTATCCATTACACAGTATATCATTCTGAAACTTTGCTGTCTATACCGAACGGTCGGTACTTTACTTATCGGACAACTATTTTTTCACCGACAGTTATTGAAGAACGAGTCTTTTGTGTTAAAAGAGGAAAGATCACACAACGTCTCAGAATTTCTCCTTCAGTATATCCGCAAATTCTTCTATATAATACCCCGAATTATCCTTTCGCCAAAAGGCGCAGTAGGTTTTGGTGAAAGGTTCGGAGTTTCTCACCAAGGGGATTCGGCTAACCGCGGTATCAAACCACTTTTGCTCGCCGATAACGTCAACGGGCATATACCCCTGCCCTGTTACGATTTTCAGTCTTGCCTCCTGCACCGAACCTGCAAAAATATAATCACCTTTCAGTCCAACGATCTTCTCGTAGTACCGCCGTTCTTCCTCATGCGAATTTTCATTTGCAACAAGAATGCAGGGAATGTTTTTCAGTTCTTCTGTTTCGACCACGTTTAATCTGCTCAGAGGATTCCTCGTTGAAATTTCTATATATGCCGTGCTTTGGGAGAGTATAACATTGTTATATGCTCCCGAAAATGCTCGGCGCTGGTCATTAAGCACAAGGTCAACCGCGTCATTTTCAAGAGCCTCATACAATTTCTCATGACTTCCGATAGTTATCTGTATATCCACAGTGGGATATTTCTGAGAAAATTCCGCTGCCGCCTCTGAAAGTTCGCTGCCGTAGTATCCCTCGTAATATCCAAGCCGCAGAACAGCTCCGCTGTCATCGGCTATACGCCGTGTTTCCCTTATCATTCGGCTGACATCTTCGGTTATCACAAGGCTTTTACGATAAAAGTGCTCCCCTGCCTTGGTCAGACTGAAAGTTCTGTTGTGTCTGTCCAAAAGCTTTGCGCTAAGCTCGTCCTCAAGCTTTTTGATCTGCTGTGAAATTGCAGATTGCGAAATACAGCACTTCTCGGCTGCAAGATAAAAGTTTCCGCTCTCAACCACTGACTGAAAATACTCGATTTGTTTAAACAGCATATCACCACTCCTTTTCTTCTATTATACATTGATCAGTAAAACTTATCAATAGCTTTAGAAAAAAGAATTGATTGATAATTGCACTAATGCTATAATAAAGTCACAAACAAAAAGGAGCTGATATCCATGAGTAAGAATCTGATAATTTACTATTCCCGAAAAGGCGAAAATTACGTCAACGGCAGGATCGAAAAACTTTCCAAGGGCAATACGGAGATTTGCGCCGAATTCATTCAGAAAGCCGTCGGCGGCGAACTGTTTGAAGTGGAGACCGAATCGGAATATTCGGCAGATTATCACATCTGCACAGAGGAAGCAAGAGCGGAATTTGACAGCAACTCCCGCCCAAAGCTGAAAAACTGTCTTAACAGTATTGCTGAGTATGAAAACATTTTCATTTGTGGCCCGTGCTTGTGGGGAACGTACCCCATGGCTGTATTTTCGCTTATCAAAAAGCTTGACTTCAACGGCAAAAAATGTTCTGCCGCTGATGACGCATGAGGGCAGCGGTCTGGGAAGTTCTGTAAGAGACCTGAAAAAAATCTGTAAAGGCGCAAACGTAAAAACCGATCTCGCCGTTCACGGTGCAGACGCACTAAAATCTGAAAAAGCAGTATCAAACTGGGCTAAGGAAAGCCTGAGCAAATAAGGAGGAATGCGGTCATGAAAAAGGTTTGGCTTATTACAGGAGTTTCAAGCGGATTTGGCTACGAAATGACAAAACAGCTTTTGAAAAATGGCGATACCGTTGTCGGTACGGTCAGAAATACGAAAAAAGTCAAAGATTTTATTGAAA
The DNA here is from genome assembly GCA_900540005.1 of uncultured Ruminococcus sp. Classification (GTDB taxonomy): domain Bacteria; phylum Bacillota; class Clostridia; order Oscillospirales; family Ruminococcaceae; genus Ruminococcus; species Ruminococcus hominiciens. The sequence continues at coordinate 6,770 of UQEM01000096.1, read as the reverse complement.
GGTTTCCAAATACCTTTGACTGCAAAATTCTTGACGTTACTGATATGAAAGCTGTTGATCAGACAGTCCGCGACAGCTTTGAAAAGCACGGCAAAATCGACGTAGTAGTCAGCAATGCAGGCTACGGACTATTCGGCTGTGTGGAGGAACTGAGTGACGAAGAAATTGATCACATCATTGCAACAAATCTCGTAGGCTCGATAGCACTTCTCAAAATCGCTGTACCTTATATGAGGAAACAGGGCGGCGGCAGACTTATCCAGATGTCGTCATACGGCGGTCAGGTCGCTTATGCGGCAAACTCCATGTACCACGCTACAAAATTCGGCATTGAGGGCTTTTGCGAATCGCTTGCGCAGGAAGTCGCACAATTCAACATCGATGTTACGATTGTTGAACCGGGCGGAGCAAGAACAGAATTCCGTTACGGCAGCGCCAAGGTCGCAAAGCTCATGCCAGAATATGAGAGCTGTCACGGCTTTTTGAATATGCTTGATCCCGCAAACGGATTAGCTCCCGGAGATCCTGCCAAAATGGCACAGCGCATTATCGAAAGCACAGAGAAAACGCCCGCACCGCTCCGAATGGTGCTCGGCTCTCAGGCATTGAGCGCGACCATTCAAAGACTCAGCGAGCGTATTGCTGACTATGAAACTCAAAAGGAACTTGCTGCGTCAACCGATATTGCGGAGTAACATCTCTGAACCTGTTCACATAGAGTGGACAGGTTCTTATCTTTTCCACTCTTTCACAACTCTCCTCATACGGCGCTCGATATCTATCCGAGCGGCACGGCACTCCTTCGGGTACTTCTTCGCGGCACTGAATGCTATCCTCATAAACAGCCCTGAACCGACAGGGAACATTGTTTTCAGCATACCCTCAGGGAAAATAAAGTGTGTTCCGTGCGTGTATATCGCAAATTCCGCCTTACAGTTGTGCGGCTTTTCCGCAAGACGGCTTTTCATGCGGCGGATATACCTTGCCGTCTCCCACAGCACATCGTCCTCTGCACCGACAACAAGCATTCTGCCGCGGATATTCTCTATCTTGATAAATTCATCTTCGGTGATCGGGTGTGCAGCTTCGGAATCATTAAAAATCTTTCTTGAAGCGATCATGCTTTTTGTTTCCTTGCTTTCCGCCTCTATGATACGCCAGTACTGAGGGTGTTCATAGAAGAAAGGCATATACGGCAGAGGTTTGCCCTTATAGGAAAAAGTGGATTCTCCTTTGATAGGCCACTCCTTACAGCCGTCGCGCTTGCCCTGCATAAAGCCCTGCCATACGAAATCGCTGGGAGTCATAGCAATGGTAAGCGTAATGTCCGGAAAGAAAGATGCCGCCGTAAGAGCAAGCGTACCTGTGGTGGACGCTCCTGCAATGCCGATCTTTTGGTTTCCGTGTGTTTTCAGCCAATTAACCGCGGTTTCGATTCGTTCAAGCGGATAGTTGTGGTGTCCGTAGTCCTTTTTTCCGGGAGACATGGTCATCACATTCACTCCAAGCTTTAAGATCCACTTTACTGCTGAACGAGCCACATAGTCCTCGGGATCGTCACCAAGCATAGTAATAATGGCGCAGTCCGAACCGTTTTTGCAAGTCCAATAAGCCCCGTAAAATCCGTCTTTGTCAACATCAAAATGAATGTGTTTCATATTCTACCTCCAGATTGCAATCGTATATTTTGCGCAGTATTCTGCGAGTTACTGTTAGAGAAAGCTAACTTATCTGTCTATATTTTATCACAAACCGTTCCGTTTTTCAATAGGGGCACAAAACTTTTTACATTATGGCAATACAATATGCCGAAAAAGTCTTTTACCTGATAACGTGATCCTAAAGGCAGAGCCTTTGACGGAGCGCGGGGCAAAGCTCCTAAAACAACTTCATAAGCAAAATAACCTGTCCGCGCAAAAGCAGACAGGTTATTTCTATCAGAGTTTCCAGTCAACAGTCTCTTTCTTGCCGCAGATAAAATCCGCGTAGATTCCCGGTTGAGCTGCCAGTTCTTCATGTCTGCCCTGCTGAACGATACGACCGTGGTCTATGACAAGTATCTTATCGGCATGGCGGACTGTTTTAAGGCGGTGAGCAATAATAATTATTGTCTTGTTGCGCGTAAGAGCCTCGACAGCTTTTTGCAAACGGTCCTCATTTCCGGATCAACATTTGCCGTTGCCTCGTCCAGAATAACGCTCGGAGCATTTTTTAGCATTGCTCTTGCGATCGAAATCCTCTGTTTTTCGCCGCCTGAAAGACTGCTTCCGCCCTCTCCTATCACGGTGTCGTAGCCGTTCGGCAGCGAATTGATAAAGTCATCACATCAAGCAGCCTTTGCCGCATTGACTACCTGCTCATGCGTTGCGTTCGGACTGCCGAATTTAATGTTGTTCTCTATCGTATCCGCAAAAAGGTATACATTCTGGAATACCACGCTTATCTGATCCATGAGCGATTCCAGTGTGTAATCACGCACATCACTGCCGCCTATCTTCACACTTCCGCTGTTAACGTCCCAAAAACGCGCGATAAGATTGCAGAAAGTGGTTTTTCCGCTGCCTGACGGGCCGATTATAGCAGTAGTGGTCTTGTCAGGCAAAGTCACGGAAATATCATGAAGGATAGTTTTCTGCTCGTATGAAAAGCTTACATGGTCGAATACGATATCATGCTTCTTCGGACTAAGGTCTTTGCCGTTTTCGTCCATACAGGGCATATTCTCTGTTTCTATCGTCCTGTCAATAGACGCTGCCGTAAGTCTGAGCATAGAAACTCGAAACTCCCATACCTAACGCCTTTATCTGGTTAAACACAAGGAACGACATAACGAGCGTCATTAAAGCGTTCGCAAGGCTCATTTCTCCGTTTTTCCAAAGCATTACGGCTGCAAACATCATACCGACGCCTGCAATTTGCAGAAAAGCTTCCTGCAAAGCAGTATACGGAGTGAGAACCTGCTCAACTTCCTGATTGCTGCGGCAGTTGTACTCAAGAGCATTTTTCAGCTTTTTTCTCCTTTTCCCATAAGATTAAAGGACTTGATAACGCTCATGCCCTGAATCGTTTCGAGAACAGCTTCAACGAGAGCAGTCTGTGACTTCTGTGTATTTTCGGCAATTGCAACAGATTTCTTTCCCATTGCGGATACTGCGCATAAATAGAGCAGAATACCTGCCGTAACGATAAGTCCTATCCGCCAGTCAAAAATGAGTATAACTATTGTAAATACCGCTGCTGAGATAAGTCCGCCAAGAATATTTACCAGCACCATTGGAACCATTCCCTCAATGCCGCCGATAACGGTAGTGCAAACGCCCGAAAGCTGTCCAAGACTGTTTTGATTGAAGAATCCCATAGGCACGCTCTTTAAGCGGTCAGCGATGGAGATCCGGCGGTCTGCTGCCATGAAATAGCCTGCGTGAGTTTGCAGCATTTTCGATATACTTACAGTTATCGCACCACCGAAAACTGCGACCAATTCAAACGCCAAAGCAAGCCAAGCTGTTTTTCCGCCTTTCTCCCCTTCTGTCAGCGCAGACACAACAAAATAAATTGCAGCCACCTGAAACATTTGCAGCACAGCGTTCAGAAAACCGACTGCGACCGATTTGTTTATATTTTTTGTTTCATTTCCGGCAAAGCGCCAGATCTTGCGAAATGATTCGATCATTCTGCGTCACCATCCTTTGCTTCGATATGAGCCTACCACATTTCGCGGTAAAGTCCGCAGGTATCAAGCAGCTCTTTGTGTTTTCCCTGTGCCTCGATCCGTCCGTCATTGACAAGCGAACCGTGAGCCAAACTGAAGTAGCGTGAGCATTTGCGCAGGGAAAAACGCATAAGCCAATGACATACCAAGCTGGCTGCGCTTCATCCAATCGTAGTAATACTGTGCATTCGCGCGAACTTTATCTATCAATCGCGAATACGAATTTTTCCCTGATTGAAAGCCTTTATCACCTCTATGCCGTTTATATACTCTATCATGGTACTGCTCATCTCGCCTGTCGCTTTCACCGCACCCTCGTAGTCCTTGGCGTAGTTTTCCATTACTGTCATCATAAAGACGAACGCTATCGGAAATACCGCAAGTGACAAAAGAGCAAGCCGCCAGTCCAGTACGAAAAGATAAATCACTGTCAGAGCAGGAGCAGCAATATTTGCCGTCATTTCGGGGAAAAGGTGTGCGAGCGTTGTTTCCATGCTGTCCACCTGATCGACGATTATCTCTTTCAATTTGCCGCTTGAAGTGTCCATCACCGTTCCGAGCGGCAGATGCGACAGCTTTTCCAGCAGTTTCTCGCGAATAGTTTTGAGTATGCGTAACGTTGCCTTGTGAGAAACTCCGAGAGCACTGTTATAAAGCAGAGTACAGGCAAGAAATCCGACAAGTGCCGCTGTCAGCCACGGTATGTATGCGGAAAATCCCATTTCGCCGCGAATGAGCAAAACAATTATCTTCGCCGCTGAAAAATACGGTATCATGCCGCACGTCACGCCGACAACCGCAAGAACGACCGCTGCAATAAGCTTGCCGTGTTCCTGCTTTCCCAACTCCCAGATCCGCCCAACCGGGCTTTGCTTTTTCATAAAATGATACCTCCTGTGAATTAGTGGATGCTAACCACCGGATTATTGAAAAGGCTGACGTTTCCGAAAGCCTGTTCGTACTTATGATTTATCTCCCGAGCCGAAAATTGCCAGAAAACCTGTGCGGTGATAACGACTAAGCAGCTCGATATACTTTTCCGCCTCTGAATGGCTCATGCCATGACGAATTATCTCAAAAATACTCTCGAACCGAGATGTCGTGACGATATGGAGCAGTTTTTCCGTAAGAGCGTCACCGCATTTTTCGGGATAACCCACAGTCTCCATGTATTTATAGGTATATTTCACCTCGATACGCACCAGTTCGTCAACAAAATTGTGGAACCTTGTGCCGTAAGACGCGTCTAAAAGCAGGCGGAATTCGTCGAGATTCTCGTACATACAGTCCACCAGTTCCGCTGTTCCGCTGTCGGAATATTCTGGCATCTGAGCCGCCTGTTCATCGGGTGACATCTGATGAAATCTCTCCTGAATTTTAAGAAAGCGCTCCACCATTTCGTTCAGCACAGGCTCAACGATTGCGGAAAACAGTCCCTCTTTATCTCCAAAACGAACATATATCGAGTTCGTGCTCGTTCCTGCGGCGGAGGCTATAGTACGCAGAGAGGCGTCAACATAGCCCTTTTCCAGAAACTCCTGCTTTGCCGCAGCGATAATCTTCTCCGATACGCCTTCAATTTGTTTCGCCATAATTTTCCGCTCCTAATTCATAACGATGTTTCATAACACCGTTTTTATTATATAACACTAACTTTTAAATGTCAATACCAAAATATAAAAATTCTTTGAAAATTGTTCGCAGGATTTTTAAAATCAAAAAAAACGGTGCTCCGCGATATGCGAAACACCACTTTATTCACTATTATAAATTCATAAACATCTCGTGCAGCCTTAAATCATCTGTCAGTTCGGGATGAAATGCAAAGCCAAGCTGTTTCTTATAACGTACAGCCGTGATCTTATCATCTGTTGTGTTGAGTATCTCCACATCGTCCGATAAAACCTTTTTGATAAACGGCGCGCGTATGAATCTCATGCAGAAATCCGACACTTCACCGATATTTCCCGACGCTGAGAAACTGCCGAGCTGTCGTCCGTATGCGTTTCTGCATACTTCAACGGGAAGTGTGCCAAACACGCTCTCGTCACCGTTTGTTATAGTCTGCGCAAGGAGTATCAATCCGGCACAGGTTCCCATAACGGGAACATCGCTTTCAATGAGCTTTTTCAGAGGCTCAAACAGTTCAAGTTCATTGAGCAGCTTTCTCTGAACGGTGCTTTCACCGCCCGGAAAAATCAGACGGTCAATGCTGTCATCAATATCCGAACGATTGCGTATGAACCTGTATTCCGCACCAAGCTTGTCAAGACAGTCTCCGTGCTCGCGGAACGCTCCCTGTACCGCTAAAATGCCAACAGCCATTACTTGCCTCTTTCTGCCATAAGGAGAGCGATCTCCTGCTCATTTATGCCGACCATAGCTTCGCCGAGATTTTCAGAAAGCTTTGCAAGCATATCGGGATCATCGTAATTTGTGACAGCCTTTACGATAGCCTGAGCGCGCTTTTCGGGATCTCCCGACTTGAAAATACCGGAGCCTACAAAGACGCCTTCTGCGCCAAGCTGCATCATGAGAGCAGCGTCAGCAGGAGTTGCAACGCCGCCTGCCGCAAAGTTTACTACGGGGAGCTTGTGATTATCGTGAACGAACTTAACGAGTTCAACCGAAACCTGAAGGCGCTTAGCCTCCTCAAAGAGTTCGTCCTCGCGCTTTGAAACGATCTGTGATATCTCGCTCTGTATCATGCGCATATGTCTGACAGCCTGAACTACGTCACCTGTACCGGGTTCGCCCTTGGTACGAATCATGGAAGCACCCTCTGAAATTCTTCTCAGAGCCTCGCCGAGATTCTTTGCGCCGCAAACAAAAGGAACGCGGAACTTTGTTTTATCAATATGATAAACATCATCAGCAGGCGAAAGAACTTCGCTCTCGTCAATGTAATCTATCTCTATTGCCTCAAGTATCTGAGCCTCAGCGAAGTGACCGATCCTGCACTTTGCCATTACAGGAATACTTACTGCCTCCTGAATTCCCTTTATCATTGCAGGGTCGCTCATTCTTGAAACCTGTCTCTTATACACATCTGACGCTG
>UQEM01000095.1 GCA_900540005.1 uncultured Ruminococcus sp. | reverse complement strand
CACAAGGCTATTCGTCGGCAGCGTCAGATGTGTATAAGAGACAGGCACGGTCGATGATCCCGTCAAGCTTGCAAGTCTTATAGACAAGCTTATGGCTGAGGGGAACGGTCATGTCAACATTGAAGCTAAAGAAACCGAATCGGGTTCAAGAATTGCCACAGTCACTACTGTCAACAGCACTGAATGCTCCGGCAAAAAAGGTGCTTGCTGTCAGCCGACTGAGCTTGAATGCGATGACGATGATTAAATTCATACAGTTACTTAAATCCTAAAAGGAGGAAATCATTATGGCAACACAGCAGGTTGAAAACCTCATCGAACTTCTCGATGGTTATGCAGAAAAAGGTGGTCACCACCTCAACGTAAACGTTTTCACAAGAGAGACTCTTCTTGATGCTCAGGCTCATCCCGAGAACTATCCTCAGCTCACTATCAGAGTTTCCGGTTATGCAGTTAACTTCATCAAGCTCACTAAGGAGCAGCAGGACGAGGTTATCTCGCGTACATTCCACTCTTCACTTTGATCAACAACGAAAAGAGCACTTCGGTGCTCTTTTTCTTTTTTGGGACAGCTATGCGCTGTCCCTTTTTGTCATAAGGCTTCATTTTTCAGAATATACTCCACTATGGAGGCGATATTATGAATATGAACGAACTCAGTTCACAGAGTGAGAAATACAAGCGCGAAATGATGAAACTTTACAGCCGCAGGACTCCCATGGAGCAATACTCGCAAAGCAGTACGGTTGAAAAATACACCCAGCCTTCTGCACAGGAAAAAGCTCCAAAAACTGAAGATTTCCGCGAAATTACAGGTAATAAGGCTGAAACTCCAAAGCCGCCGTCAGAGGAGATCATAGAAGAAACCAACAATTTGCAGAATCCGATATCGGAGAGTATCGGGGAAGTCAACCCTAACGCTCCGGACGATACAACATGGGCGCCGTATTCGGAAAAGGAAAACGATAAGGATTCCTTTGACGAGGAAAAATTCAACGCCCGTTATCCCGACCCGGATATTTCCGTGCTTGAAGGCGCAACAGACACAACCTACACGCCGCCGATCTACGACTCTGTCGAGAGCCTTGGAAAATCGACAGGCTACATAAAGGTGAATGTACGCACAGGTTATGATTCATCCGCAATCGAGGGAGCTTCCGTCACGATCACAGCCATTGTGGACGGCAACCGAATGATAATTGCCGCAGGAGTTACCGACAGCTGCGGAAGTATTCCGAAATTTGCAGTCCCCGCCCCTGAACTCAGCCTTTCTCAGGCTCCCGGTTCAAAAGTCCGGCCATACAATATCTACGATGTGAGCGTCTCGGCGGACGGATTCTTCAACGCAAGAAGTGTTGATGTTCCCGTATTTTCGGGAACTACCTCGGTTCAGGATTTTGAAATGGTTCCCCTGCCGATACTGATGAACCCGTCTGACGAAACTGTCACCTACTACAATCAAGAGCCTGATTACCTGACGGGAAAGGAGTGAAACCATGCTTACAGGAACTCCGTACATTCCCGAAACCATAACCGTTCACCTCGGAACGCCCGACTCAAACGCTCCGAACGTTACGGTAGACTTCGCGTCCTACATCAAAAACGTGGCTTCGAGCGAGATCTTCCCGACATGGCCGGAAAGCTCTCTCCGCGCAAATATCTACGCGATAACGTCATTCGCACTCAACCGGATCTACACCGAATGGTACCGCTCAAGAGGTTACGATTTCGACATAACTTCAACGACTCAGTACGACCAGAAATTCATTAACGACAGAGAGTATTTCCAGAATATCAGCTACATCGTTGACGAACTGTTCAACGACTATGTCAGGCGGCAAGGGAGCGTTGAGCCGCTATTTACAGCTTTCTGCAACGGCACTACCACTACTTGTGCCGGACTTTCACAATGGGGAACGGTCGAGCTTGCCAACCGCGGAATGACGCCTTATGAGATTCTTCAGTACTACTACGGTGATGACATTGACATCGTAATGAACGCTCCCGTCCAGAGTACTATGCCGTCATATCCGGGAATCGAGCTGAAGGTCGGCTCAATCGGAAATGACGTGAAATCGCTTCAGATCTACCTCAACCGTATTTCAGGCAACTACCCTGCCATTCCGAAAATAGCCGCAACCGACGGAGTTTTCGGCAGCGATACGGAAGAAGCAGTCCGCAAATTTCAGGAGATCTTCGGGCTTGAAGTCACGGGAACTGTCAGCTGCGCCACATGGTACAAGATAACCTACATATACACAAGTGTGAAGCACATTGCCGAACTCGACTCCGAGGGAGTGCGGTTTGAGGAAATCGCACAGCAGTTCACCGAAGATCTGAAAATCGGTATGCAGAGTATCGAGGTCAGTATGCTACAATACTATCTTGCCGTTATCGGAGCTTACTATGAAGCTGTTACGCCTGTCGATATTACGGGTTATTTCGGCGAAATGACCGAAAATTCGGTAAAATCCTTTCAGCGGGTTTTCGGACTGCCGCAGACAGGCGAAGTTGACCGCGAAACACGAAACGATCTCTATCGTGCATATCAGGGTATAGTGGAGTCTGTTCCGCCTACTTATACCGATGTTGCGCTTTATCCGGGAACTGTTCTGCGCGAGGGAGTTTCGGGCGAATCCGTTAAAATCATTCAGGAGTATCTCTCACTGATAAACAAAACCTATCCGAACATTCCCGCTGTCAGCAATACGGGATATTTCGGGCCTCTCACCCGTCAGTCGGTCACAGCCTTTCAGAATCAGTTCGGCATTAATCCTACGGGGATTGTAGGCGCGGTAACGTGGGATAAGATAGCAGGAGTCTATTCTGATCTCAGGTACGGCTTTGACAAGCGTCCATATCAGAATCCCGGCTACACGATCACCACATAGAAAGGAGCTTTCACCATGACATACACAGATTCACAGCGCAGGCAGCACATTATTGAACTGCAAAAGTACCTGCATTCAATCTCTCTTTTCAATGACAACATTCTCACTATAACTCCCGACGGAGTTTACGGAAAGGACACTGCGGAGGCTGTAAGAAATTTTCAGCGCGAGTACGGACTACCGCAGACCGGAAACACGGACTCGGCAACATGGAATAAGGTAGTTGGAATTTATCGGGGGTATATCAATGCAGCCCCTATCCCCTACCGAGCTTTTCCGTCACGCAGCTACACTGTCCGAAACGGCGACAGCGGACAGATAGTTTACATCATTCAGGCAATGCTTGACGCTCTCAGCGCGAAATATGATAATATGCCGCGCGTTGAGGTCGGCGGAAATTACACACCGCAAACTGCTGCCGCGATAAGGGACTTTCAGCGCATTGTCGGTCTGCCGCAAAACGGCATAGTAGACAGCGGAACATGGAATCTTCTTGTCCGCACAAGCGAATCCACATAAGCTGAGCCGGCAGGTCACGAATTAACACCGAAAAAAGCACATCCGCTGCTCTTATCCGAAAGCGGCGGATATGTGCGCAAGGTGAATTTTTAGGGAGTGTTGACACTAAGATAATATGCAGATTTTCGAGCATAATTTTTACGTAGACAAGGCAAAATGCGCATAAAAATGTGGACAAGCCGACTTATCTGTGATATAATTAGAATTATCGAGAACCTGCCCATAATTGGACAAGTTCTAAAAATTTGTCTGAATAATGAAAGGGGAAGTTAATGAAAAAACTCGTTTCAGCCTTCTGCGCAGCCATTACGGCAGCAGCGGCGATCAGTACACCGGTACTTTCAGCAAAAGATTACAATGCATCGGACTTGCGAACGCTCAGCAGCGCGCTGCTCGGCAACGCTCCGCTCAAGGAGGAACAGGACGTGAACAATGACGGAAAAATCAACTCACTCGACTTGTCACTTATAAGAAAATCATTTCGATCCACAGGTGTTTTCACCGATTCTTCATACCCTGCCACAAAGGAAAACGTAAAGTTTATCGGCAGAAACCTTTTCAGAGATAATGTAACATGGCTTATTCAGAGCGGTTCTGCAATTGAGTTTACTGTAAATGCAAAGTCGGCTGAAATCACCCTTGCAGGCGACAGCGGTATTGAAAATGGCGCTGACTTTGCTCCGCGTTATGCTGTAATAGTAGATGATGAGATAATTCTTGACGAAACCATGACTGAAAAGGAAAAGACCGTATCTCTGTTCAGCGGAGACTCGGCGCGTCTTGCAAAAGTAAAGGTAATTCATCTGTCCGAGGCAAACAACGGTGCTGTCGGAGTATCTGCTATCAAAGTAAATTCCGATGTAAAAGCTCCCGTGAACCCGACTCCCGAAAGCGATCTGCGAATCGAATTCATAGGCGACTCTATCACCTGCGGCTACGGAGTTGAGGGCGAAACCGCTTACGAGGGATTCAAAACAACAACGGAAAACTTCATGAAATCCTACGCTTACCTCACCGCGCAGAAACTCGGTGCGGAATACAGCGCAGTTTGCTACAGCGGTCACGGAATAATTTCGGGCTATTCCAATGACGGAACAATAAACGCCGACAGTCTCGTTCCGCCGTATTACGAGCAATACTCAAAGAAGTCAGATTACAGCGAAAAGTGGGACTTTGAGAGCGCTCCGAATGACGTTGTTGTCATCAATCTCGGCACAAATGACTCAAGCTACATCAAGGGCGACACTGAACGCTCAGAAACTTACGCCGAGCAATATGCCGAGTTCCTCAAAACTGTAAGAAGCTGCAATCCCGATGCGTACATTATCTGCACACTCGGAACAATGGGCGGCGAGGAACTCTATCCATACATTCAGAAAGCCATTGAGCAGTTCCAGTCAGAAACAGGCGACGAGCGCATTACAAGCTATCTCTCGACGGTTCAGGACTTCAACGCGGACGGCGTCGGCTCAGACTGGCACCCCTCTGCGAAAACTCAGCAAAAAAGCGCCTATGTTCTCGCAGACCAGATCTGTCAGGCACTCGGCATTGAGTCCGACCAGATCGGTCTGGACGCTGCGGCAAATGCGGAGTACAGCATAAATATCGACAAGGAATCGGGTGCAAATGCCGCAACTTACTTCTCCGACTATGACAAGTCCTACTGGGTGAACATCGTTACGGGCGGAACTTCACCTGAAAGCGTTGAGATCCTTGTCTCGGGTATCTCCCTTAAAAAAGACGGTCAGTATCACCTTTCATTTAGCTGCACAGCTCCCGAGGGAACAGAAATTCCGATTGCTGTCACGGATTCTGACGGAAAAACGGTATATTTCAGCGATACTTTCAAGTCAAACGGTGAAAAGACTCCATTCGAGGCAGATCTTACCGTTCCTGTTTCCGATCCGTCCGCGGTATTTTCCATGAAAATAGGCGGCAGCGATTACCTCAGCTATACCCTGTACGGTCTGCGAATGGAAAAAACAGGTTGACTTTTTGCACTATATAAAGTATAATTAATTATGCGCAGGAGGTGTGTTTATGGAAAGGAATAAGGGAATGGCGATTCTTATTGCTATAGCCACGGCTATGCTTGTCATTGTTGCCGGAAAGTCGTGCGCAGATGATATACAAAAAAAGAATAACGCCCGCCGCGCACAGCAGCCTGCAAATTCTCAGCAAAGCACCACATACGGATTTGATGAGGATTTTGTTCCCGTGACTGATATTCCCACCGAAACTGCCGCAACTGAGCCTGCAACAGAGAAAATGTACGAGGAAGTCACCAATATCCTCGGTTCGGTCATCGAAACTATCCCGATAACCACAGAACCTTCTGCTGCTTCCGAAACTACGGCTCAGGGAACTACAACTACAAAATCAATTCTCGATGAGTACAACGAGAAAAACTCTGCCACTGCCACTTCGACTCTGCCGCCGATTCCCACAAAGGCTGCAAATGCGTCAAAAAGCACCGAGCCGATAGTGATAGAACTGCACTGAGTACGTTTCTGTATTCCTGTGTGCAGGTAATTGTATATCAAAAATCCCTTTTGGACACGTCCTTGCAGGGTTTATTTATGGAGGTTTAAAACATGGTTGTTATTGAAATGGAAAGCGGAAAAAAGATCAAGATAGAGCTTTATCCCGATATTGCTCCTATCTCTTGCGAAAACTTCGAGAAGCTCGTTAAGAGCGGATTCTATGACGGTCTTACTTTCCACAGAGTTATCCCCGGCTTTATGATCCAGGGCGGCTGTCCCAAGGGCAACGGCACAGGCGGCCCCGGCTGGACTATCAAGGGTGAATTTTCCGGCAACGGCGTAAAGAATGATCTCAAGCACACAAGAGGAGTTCTTTCAATGGCTCGTTCAATGATGCCTGATTCGGCAGGTTCACAGTTCTTCATCATGCACGAGGACGCTCCACACCTTGACGGTCAGTATGCTGCTTTCGGCAAGGTTATCGATGGCATGGAAGTCGTTGACGAAATTGCAGAAGTTGCTACAGATTACAACGACAAGCCTACTACTCCGCAGGTCATGAAAAAGGTTACTATTGAGTAATGTAAAGTCAATAGCCAAAAGAGTATCTGATCAGTTTCAGATACTCTTTTTTGTTCTATCAAGCCGATTTGAGCCTGTATTTCGCGGACTTGATTTATATTGCAAAATGTGGTATAATAGAATAAAGTGAAAAACAAGGGAAATACTGCACAGGTTTCTATGCAAAGGGAGGTTCGCTATGCTGTATGCGAATATAAGAGAATTCAAATTTCTTTCAGAATTCGACGAGCTTGAAATATCTGCCGTAAATGCCATTCCGCTTGATACTGTACATGGTGTTGTCCAGATAGTACACGGTCTCTGCGAGCACAAGGAAATGTACTTTCCGTTTATGGACTATCTTGCAGAACAGGGCTTTATTACCGTTATAAGTGACAACCGCGGACACGGACAGAGTATCTGCGCTCCTGATGACCTCGGATATATGTTCCAGAACGGCGGAGAGGGTCTTGTAAGCGATCTTGCTCAGCTAAACAAATTCATAAAACAGGCATGGAACAATATTCCGGTATTCATCATCGCTCACGGACTCGGTTCTGTTGCCGCAAGACGCTTTATCGCACAGCCCGACACCGATATTAACGGCCTTATTATTTCCGGCTGCCCGTGCTACAGCAGTTTCACAAGCATTGTCAGGTGCATTGACTCTGTTGCTGCAAAAAAGCCCGGCTCGCGTTTCCGCAGCGACAAGATATGCGGAGTTGTCGAGAGCTGTCTGGGAGCTTCATTCGATGATGAAGTCCCCAACTCGTGGAGATGTTCCGACCCCGATGTTGTGGAAAGATTCAACGGAGATCCGCTTTGCAGCTTTAAGCCGACCATGAATTGCTATGAGGAACTGCTCGGACTCACACGCAGGGCATACTCCAAAACAGAAAGCACATCTGCCGATCTGTCGCTCCCGATACGCTTTTTGTCGGGAAAGGACGACCCGTGTATGCTCTCGGAAAAGAAGTTTTTTAAAAATATAAAGCTGCTCGAAAAGAACGGCTGCGAGAGTATTTCCCACCGTCTCTTTGACGGAATGCGCCACGATATCATCTTTGAAAAGAATAACGCGGTTGTATGGAAGGATATCGCAAAGACGCTTTTCTCGTGGGTTGACCGCTATAACGACTCCCACGAGGTAATCCAAACAGAATAAGGCGATACGAGCCTTTAAAGAAAGGAATAAATATGGATATCAACAAAACACTTGCAAAGGAATTCGGACTAAAACAGGAACAGGTGGATAATACCGTTGCCCTTATTGATGACGACAAAACTATCCCCTTTATCGCACGTTATCGTAAGGAGCTGACAGGCTCTCTTGACGACCAGATACTTCGCGAGCTTTACGACAGGCTCGTTTACCTGCGCAACCTTGAAAAGCGCAAGGAGGAGGTAGCTGCCGCTATCATCGATCAGGAAAAGATGACACCCGAGATTGAAGCTGCAATTAATGCTGCTACGGCTCTCGTTGAGATCGAGGACATTTACCGCCCGTTCAAGCCCAAGAGAAGAACCCGCGCAAGCATTGCAAGGGAAAAGGGTCTTGAACCGCTTGCATCTCTCATCATGGAGCAGTCCGACGCAGAACCTGAAAAGGAGGCGGAAGCTTTCGTGAACGAAGAAAAGGGTGTGAAAGATGTTCAGACTGCTATTCAGGGAGCAATGGACATCATTGCCGAGGATATCTCCGATGATGCTGACGTGAGAAAACAGCTCCGTACACTTGCAGGAAAGAAGGGCGTGCTCACCTCAAAGGCGTCAGATCCCGAGGCGGAAAGCGTTTACATGAACTATTACGAATACAGCGAACCTGTTCCGGAAGTTGCCAATCACCGTGTTCTTGCCCTTGACAGAGGCGAAAAGGAGGGATTCCTCAAGGTTGCGGTAACTCTCGATGACACAGCCGCTACCGATATCATTCTCGGCAAATACATCAAGCATAACAATGCCTGTGGCGAACTTGTGCGCGCTGCTGCCGAGGACAGCTACAAGAGACTTATTTTCCCGTCTATCGAGCGCGAGATCCGTTCGGAAATGACTGCAAAAGCTGCCGAGGATTCTATCAAGGTATTTGCCTCGAACCTCCGCCAGCTCCTTCTCCAGCCGCCGCTCAAGAACAGCGTTATCCTCGGTCTTGACCCCGGTTACAGAACCGGCTGCAAGGTCGCGGTCATCGACTCGACAGGAAAAGTTCTCGATACAAACGTAATTTACTGTACTCCCGGCCCTAAGACCAATATTGAACTTTCAAAGAAGATCGTCAAGGAACTCATTCAGAAGCACGGCGTTACTACAATTTCTATCGGAAACGGAACAGCCTCGCGCGAGACTGAGCAGTTTGCCGCTGACCTCATCAAGGAGATACCTCAGAAAGTCAGCTACATGGTAGTAAGCGAGGCAGGAGCTTCTGTTTACTCCGCTTCAAAACTTGCGGCGGAGGAATTCCCCGAGTACGACGTTTCGCTCAGAAGTGCAGTTTCAATAGCACGCCGCCTTCAGGATCCCCTTGCTGAACTTGTTAAGATCGAGCCAAAGGCGATCGGTGTTGGTCAGTACCAGCACGATATGCCGCAGGCAAGAATGAATGACGCGCTCTCAGGTGTTGTCGAGGACTGCGTAAACTCGGTAGGCGTTGACCTTAACACCGCGTCATACTCTCTTCTCTCCTATATTTCGGGAATCAACGCAGCAGTTGCAAAGAACATTGTTGCTTACCGCGAGGAGAACGGCAAGTTCACCGACCGCAAGGAACTGCTTAAAGTTCCGAAGCTTGGCAAAAAGGCTTTCGAGCAGTGCGCAGGCTTCCTCAGAGTCCGTGACGGAAAGAATCCGCTTGACAACACAGCCGTTCACCCTGAAAGCTACGCGGCAGCTTCATCGCTCCTGAACGAGTGCGGCTTTACTCTCGCCGATATCTCAAACGGCGGAGCAAGCGGAATTACCGAAAAGGCATTCTCATATTTTAACAAAATACCGCCGGTCACCATACTGCTCAACATCAGGATCATCAGCCACGGAATACGATTTCTCGCGAGCTGGAACACGCCCGTCTTCAGGTACGGCTTCTCACTTGGCAGCATCGCCGCCATCTTCTCGAAGTCCTCCGTCGCCTCCTGCTCCATGACATCCATGACATCATCGACCGTGATGATGCCGACCAGACGACCGTTCTCTGTGATCGGAACACCGGAGATACGGAACTTTGCCATCAGGTTGTCAGCATCCTGTAATGTATTGTCTGGAGATAAGAAAAATGGGTCTGTGATAACACCGTTTTCCGAACGCTTTACCTTATCGACCTCATCTGCCTGTGCTTCAATGGACATGTTTTTATGAATGATTCCGATACCACCCTGTCTTGCCATTGCAATCGCCATTTTTGACTCCGTAACGGTATCCATGGCTGCACTCATCATAGGAATGTTCAGTACGATCTTCTTTGTCAGATGTGTCTTCAGATCGATCAGGTTTGGTGTAACCTCAGAATACTGCTGTC
>UQEM01000094.1 GCA_900540005.1 uncultured Ruminococcus sp. | reverse complement strand
GAAAAATCTGACAGCGCATCTTCAGCACAAGCTCTGTGCGGTATTGCCTTAAAAACCTGAACAGACATTATTCCGTGCGGATATCCGATATATACACTAAGAAAGGATCGATACTATGCTAAAGTTTTCACAATGGCTCGTAAAGCATAAGGCAATAGTTCTTGTGCTGGGCGTTCTGCTGATAATCCCGTGCGCAATAGGATTTATCAACACCCGCGTAAACTATGATATCCTGTCTTACCTGCCAAAGGACATTGATACGATGAAAGGTCAGGATATCTTAAAGGAAGAATTCGGACAGGGCGGATTTTCGTTCGTCATGGTAGACGGTATGACCGATAAGGAGGTCGCCGAAACGGCAGATAAGCTTGCCGAAGTAGACCATGTTTCAAAGGTCATCTGCTACCAGTCGCTCACAGACCTCAATGTACCGAAGGAAGTTCTTCCGCAGAAGGTATACGATATGTTCAACAAGGGCGACACAACGATGATGGCAGTCCTCTTTGATGATACGACCTCGGCTGACGTAACACTTGAGGCTATCGACAAAATGAGAGACATCACCTCGGAGCAGTGCTTCATCAGCGGTATGTCGGCGATAACCACAGATATGAAACACCTCTCGGACAGCGAGTCTATCATATACTCGGTCATCGCAGTAATTCTCGTAAGTATTGTCCTCATATTTGCAATGGACAGTTTCCTCATTCCCGTGTTCTTCATGCTCAGCATAGGTCTTGCGATAGTATGGAACCTCGGTACTAACTTCATGATGGGCGAGATAAGCTTCATCACACAGGCGCTCGCACTTGTCCTCCAGCTTGGTGTAACGATGGACTATTCGATATTCCTCTACCACAGCTACAAGGAACAGCTTCAGTATTATCCCGATGACCACAACGAGGCAATGGCACACGCTATCACGGCAACGATATCTTCCGTAGTCGGCGGCTCTACAACAACTATTGCAGGCTTCCTTGCAATGTGCTTCATGAGCTTTACGCTCGGACTTGACCTCGGTATCGTAATGTCCAAGGGCGTTGTATGCGGCGTTATCGCCTGCGTAACAGTTCTCCCCGCAATGATACTTATGTTTGACAAGGCGATAGAAAAGACATCTCACAAGGATCTCATGCCTTCGTTCTCAAAAACATCAAACTTCATTTCAAAGCACTCGTGGATATTCATAACAATGGCTCTGGTTCTTCTCATTCCTGCATATTACGGATACAAGAACTACAACGTTTACTATAAACTCGACAGCACCCTCCCTTCCGACCTCCAGAGCGTTGTGGCGAACTCAAAGCTTCAGGAGGAGTTCAACATGAACAGCACGCACATCCTCATGGCTGACGCTTCGCTTGACGCAAAGCAGGCAAGAAACATGATAGATGAAATGAACGACGTTGACGGAGTTCAGTACGCTGTCGGATTCAATTCACTGGTCGGTTCGGCTATCCCCGAGGAGGTTATCCCCGATTCAGTCAAGGAAGTCCTCAAGGGCGATGAGTACCAGCTTATACTTATCGGCTCGGAGTACGAGGTCGCTACCGATGAGGTAAACGATCAGGTGGCTGAGCTGAACGACATAGCGGCGAAGTACGATGACAAGGCAATGCTCATCGGCGAAGCTCCCGCGACCAAGGATCTTATAACCATAACAGACCACGACTTCCAGGTCGTAAGCATACTTTCGATAGCGGCGGTATTCCTTATCATACTTGTTTCGTTCAAGTCGATATCGCTCCCGATAATCCTTGTATCGGTCATCGAGCTTGCGATAATGATAAACCTCGGCATAGCATACTTTACCAATACCGATCTTCCGTTCATTGCGTCGGTCGTAATCGGAACTATACAGCTCGGTGCAACAGTTGACTATGCTATCCTCATGACAACAAGATACCGTACAGAGCGTTACAGCGGCAAGGATAAGAAGGAAGCCGTTGGGATCGCACTCAACACTTCAATAAAGTCTATCGTAACATCGGCGCTCGGATTCTTTGCAGCAACGGTCGGCGTTGCGGTCTACTCAAAGATAGGACTCATCTCATCGCTTTGTATGCTTCTTGCACGAGGAGCGCTCATCTCGATGGTAATAGTTGCAACAGTTCTCCCCTCGCTCCTCTTGCTCCTCGATAAGATAATATGCAAGACCAGCGCAGGATTTATCCCCAAGGAAAAGAAGTCCAAGAAAACAGAAATCAGTATCGCTTAACATAGACAGGAGGATCAATTATGAAAAACTTAAAGAAATTAGCAGCAGCCGTTCTTGCAGTTACAGTTTCCGCAGCCGCAACAGGCTCGATAGCTTACGCAAAGAACAGCGACAAGACAGATAAGACAGACAGCACAGCTAAGACCGAGGGCGAAAAGGAAACGTCCGAGAGAGAGTCAAACGGCGAGAATGCCTATAAGGACGAGACAGTTTATGTAATGTGCAATAATGATGCTTCTGTCAAGAATGTTGTGGTAAGCGACTGGCTCAAAAACCCCTCCGCACTCACATCACTCAGCGATATCTCATCGCTTGAGGATATCGTAAACGTCAAGGGCGACGAGGCTTTCACCGTTAACGGCGAGGACATAAGCTGGAGCGCAGACGGCAGCGATATCTACTACAAGGGCAACTCCGATAAGGAGCTCCCTGTTGACGTTAATATCCAGTACTTCCTTGACGGCAAGGAAGTTACAGCCGACAGCATCAAGGGAAAGAGCGGACACCTTACTATCCGCTGGACATACACGAACAACCAGAAGGTAACAAAGGAGATCGGCGGCAGGAATAAGGAGATATATGTTCCCTTTATGGCAGCAAGCGCCGCAGTTCTCGACACTTCAAAGTTCACGAATGTTGAGGTAACAAACGGCAAGGTGATTTCGACAGGCGAACAGCTCATCGTTGTCGGACTCGGCTTCCCGGGACTCAGCGACAGTCTCGGTCTTGACGAGATTGACGGACTTGACGTGGATATCCCCGAGTCGTTCGAGCTTTCGGCTGATGTTACCGATTTCGGCATGAACAGTTCGGTAACAGTAGTTTCAAACGAGATATTCTCTCAGCTTGATATTGACGAGGACACTACCGAGAGCGAGCTGAAAGATAAGATAAAGGAACTTTCAGACGGCGCAGAGCAGCTTGTTGACGGAACAGCCGCATTATATGACGGTATATCACAGCTTGCAGACGGTTCCGGCGACCTGACATCGGGCATAGACCAGCTTGCAGACGGTTCTGCAAAGCTTTCGAGCGGCGCAGCGGAGCTTTCAAGCGGCTCTAAGGCACTCGGTGACGGAGCAAAAACTCTCAACGACTCCACAGGAACTCTCGTAAACGGCATTTCAAGCGCAAAGAGCGGCAGCGCGTCACTCGTTGACGGTGCAGCACAGCTTGCAGACGGAGCAGGCTCGCTTACAGGCGGCTTTGGTCAGGTAACTGACGGCTCGGCATCACTCGTTGACGGTCTCTCGCAGCTCAAGGACGGCAGCGGCACACTCGCTGACGGGATCAGTTCGGCAAAGGACGGTTCTGATTCGCTCACAGCAGGCTTTGAGCAGGTCAATGCAGGCGCATCTGAACTCAGCACAGGCGCAGCAACTCTTACAGACGGTGTATCAGCCCTCACAGACGGCAGCGCACAGGTAAAGGGCGGCGCGGCACAGCTTGCAACAGGAGCATCTGCTCTCTCTGACGGTGCAGCAACTCTCAGCGGCTCAGCACAGCAGGTCGCACAGGGCATAACTACCGTAAAGGACGGCGCGGATAAGCTTGCGGCGGGTATCGACTCCGCAAAGGAAGGCTCGGATCAGCTTACAGGCGGCGCATCACAGCTTGCGGCAGGAGCATCTTCACTTTCAGACGGTATCACAGCGGCAGGAACATCTCTCGATACTACAATAGCTGCAAATGAGCAGGCTCTCGCAGCGCTTCAGGCAGTTTACGCACAGTCTCCTTCAGAGGAGCTTGCAACGGCTGTCGGAACGCTCCAGCAGACTATCGAAGCGCAGAAGCAGATCTCAGCTACAATGGCTTCGGACGGAGCGATCGGCGCAGGCGCACAGCAGGTATCGACCGGTGCGGCACAGCTCAGCGCAGGAATAGATCAGCTTGACACAGGACTCAGCGCAGTACAGGCAGGCGCACAGCAGCTTACACAGGGCGCGGCAGCTCTTGACGAGGGCGGCAAGGCTCTTGCAGGCGGAGCAGAAACTCTCTCAGGTTCTTCTGCACAGCTTTCAGCAGGCGCTAAGAATCTCTCGGACGGTGCGTCCTCACTTGACGGCGGGATCTCCACTCTTGCAGGCGGCAGCACAAAGCTCATCGGCGGACTTGATTCGCTCGTTGCAGGTATCGGTCAGCTTTCAGCAGGCAATACCTCGCTCAATCAGGGACTTGTACAGCTTTCGGCAGGTGCGGTAGATCTCAATAACGGAACTATCAAGGCTTATGACGGTGCGGCAGCTCTTAACAGCGGTCTTGCACAGCTTTCATCAGGAGCAACTGCATTAAACGGCGGTATCTCGCAGCTTTACACAGGCGCAGGTTCACTCGACAGCGGTCTTGCACAGCTTCTCAGCGGCGGAAATCAGCTTGCAGGCGGCACAAATACCCTTTATCAGTCGGTACTCAAGCTTTCAAGCGGCGCAGGAACTCTTGCAAGCGGTGCAGTCGATCTCAACAACGGTATCGGAACTCTCAAGTCCGGCAGCAAGACTCTCATTGACGGCGTAGACCAGCTCAAGGACGGCGCAAAGGAGCTTAACGAGGGCATGATAAAGTTCAATGACGAGGGTATCTCACAGATAACAGGCATAGTAAACGAACAGCTCCCCGAAGTGCTCGACAGCTTCAAGGCTATCCGCGAAGCTTCAAAGGAGTATAACAGCTACTCAGGAAAGTCCGATGATATGGACGGAAGCGTTAAATTCATCTACATGGTTGACGGAACAGACTAAGCCGTAAACACATATCACCGCTCCTTCGGGGGCGGTGTTTTTTACTATGTTTTTTCGGGAAAATACGACGTTTATACAGCTTTTTGGACGAATTTGTTTGGAAACCGCATTAAATAATATTTTCAGCTTTATTTTTTGTGAATAATATTGTATAATATAATATGTATACTCAAATTTTATTATAATGAAAAAAGACACGTTTTGTGCAGTGATACCGTAAGAGCCTGCACCCGTTTGCGGCAGGTTCGGAGCAACACATTCAGAGGTGAAATATGGCGAACAAATACTCACTTGGAATCGACATCGGCTCGACGACAGTAAAAACAGTTATTGCCGATAATGACGGAAATATCGTATATTCAAAATATCAGAGACATTTTTCAAAGGTCAAGGAAACAGTAAAGGATCAGCTTAAACTCATTCAGGCGGACTATCCTGATGAAAAGTTCACGGTCTGTATAACAGGTTCTGCCGGACTCGGACTCGCAAACTCTGCGAATATCCCGTTCGTGCAGGAAGTCCACGCGGCATTTCTCGCCGTAAAGCAGAAACAGCCTGACGCAGACGCGGTCATCGAGCTTGGCGGCGAGGACGCGAAGATAATCTTCCTCACAGGCGGCGTTGAACAGCGAATGAACGGAAGCTGTGCAGGCGGTACGGGAGCATTCATAGACCAGATGGCTACCCTCCTCGGAATCACGGCAGACCAGCTTGACGAACTTTCGCTCCATGCGCAAAAGACTTACCCGATCGCTTCAAGATGCGGAGTTTTCGCGAAATCCGACATTCAGCCGCTGCTGAATCAGGGTGCGCGCCGCGAGGACGTTGCCGCAAGTATTTTTCAGGCGGTAGTTGACCAGACTGTTTCGGGACTTGCACAGGGCAGAACTATCGAGGGCAAGGTCTTGTTCCTCGGCGGCCCTCTTTTCTTCCTCAAGGGACTGAAAAAGGCTTTCGTCAAGACTCTCGGACTCGACGAGGAACACGCGGTATTTCCGCAGGAAGCGCCTGTTTTTGTGGCATACGGCTGTGCGCTCTATGCGGCAACTGCCTCGGATTCGTTTGCTGTCGGGGAGATAATTGAAAAGATAAACAGCGCCAAGGCTTCCGACAACATTGTTACGGGCGAACCGCTCTTTAATTCTCAGGCGGAATACGATGAGTTCATCGACCGCCACAAGAAATTCGATCTCGGATACGCCGACATACATACCTACAAGGGCGATGCCTACCTCGGTATCGACGCAGGTTCGACCACTACCAAGCTTGTTCTCATCACGGCTGACGGCAGGATACTTTTCCATCACTACTCCTCGAATCAGGGACAGCCTCTGGACAAGATAGTGGAGCAGCTAAAGCGCATTTACGCCGAGATGAACCCGGATATCACGATAAAAAGCTCCGCTGTAACGGGTTACGGCGAGGATCTTATCCGTTCGGGACTCTCGATCGACTCGGGCATAGTTGAGACGGTCGCGCATTTCAAGGCGGCAGCTTACTTCTGTCCTGACGTTGATTTTATTATCGATATCGGCGGACAGGATATCAAGTGCTTCAAGATAAAAAACAAGACAATTGACAGCATTATGCTCAACGAGGCTTGCTCATCGGGCTGCGGCTCGTTCATTCAGACCTTTGCAATGGCTCTCGGCTATGACATTGCGGAATTTTCGCAGCTCGGACTTTTTGCAAAGCACCCTGTTGACCTCGGCTCGCGCTGTACCGTATTCATGAACAGCTCGGTAAAGCAGGCTCAGAAGGACGGAGCTACTGTTGAGGACATCTCAGCAGGACTTTCCTCCTCCATCATCAAGAACGCGATATACAAGGTAATTCGCGCAAATTCGCCCGATGAGCTTGGCAGGAACATCGTTGTTCAGGGCGGAACGTTCCTTAACGACGCGGTTCTGCGCTCGTTTGAAAAGGAACTCGGCAGAAACGTTATACGTCCCGCTATCTCGGGACTTATGGGAGCATTCGGCTGTGCGCTCTACGCAAAGGAACACGCCGGCGAGGGAGCGTCCTCGATCATATCGGCAGAGGATCTTGAAAACTTCTCCTACACCTCAAAGAGCGCTCAGTGCAACGGCTGTACGGCGCATTGTCAGCTAAACGTGATAAACTTCGGCAAGGGCAGGCGCTTTATTTCGGGCAACCGCTGCGAAAAGGGCGGCGGAACAGCCAACCGCAACACAGTCCCGAATCTCTACGAGTACAAGTATGACAGCATACTCAATACTGTAAAGAGTAATCAGCCGCGAAAGTACCGCGGAATTGTCGGACTTCCGCTTGCGCTCAGCTTTTACGAGCAGTTACCGTTCTGGCACACCCTGTTCACCTCGCTCGGATTCCGCACCGTTATCTCGGACGAAAGCTCGCGTGATATGTACTATCTCGGACAGCACACCATTCCCTCGGATACCGTATGCTATCCTGCAAAGCTTACTCACGGACATATCGAGAATCTGCTCAATAAGGGCGTAGACTTCATTTTCTATCCCTGCATGAGCTACAATATAGACGAGGGCAACAGCGACAATCACTTCAATTGTCCTGTAGTTGCCTACTATCCCGAGCTTCTGCTCGCAAACAATAACCGTCTCACGAACGAGAACTTCCTGCACCCCTACCTCGACCTCAACATCAGGAAGAACGTTATCAAGGTCATGACAAAGACTCTCAGCAGGTACAACGTAAAGGGCAGGATACCAGAGGCGGTTGACCGCGCTTACGAGGCTCTTGACCGCTATCACCGCGATGTTGCGGCAAAGGCAAGGGAGATAATCGCTCAGGCAAGGCGTGAGAACCGCAAGATAATCGTTCTCGCGGGACGTCCGTACCATATTGACAAGGAGATAAACCACGGCATACACAAGCTTGTTTCGAGTCTTGGTATGGCTGTAATTACCGAGGACAGCGTTGCTCATCTCGCAAAAACTCCCAAGCTGGGCGTTCTAAACCAGTGGACTTACCACTCGCGCCTCTACCGTGCGGCTGAATATGTTACCACTCAGCCCGATATGCAGCTTATACAGCTTGTATCCTTCGGCTGCGGGATCGACGCGGTAACGGGCGACGAGGTAAGAGCTATCCTCGAAAGTAAGGGCAAGCTCTACACTCAGCTTAAAATAGACGAAATCAACAACCTCGGCGCGGCAAAGATCCGTCTCAGGAGTCTTGTTGCGGCGATAGATCAGAAATAACACGGAGGGAAAATATGCCCGAATATGCAAAATTTACCGAGGATATGATAAAGACCCACACTATCCTCGTTCCCGATATGCTGCCTGTACATTTTAAGCTCTTCATCTCGATATTCGAGGCTGAGGGGTATCACATGGAGCTTTTGCAGAACGATTCGCGAGCAGTCGTTGACGAGGGACTCAAAAACGTTCACAACGATGCCTGCTATCCGGCGCTCCTTGTTATAGGACAGTTCATGGACGCGCTCAAAAGTGGCAAGTATGACGTTGACAAGACGGCTCTGCTCATCACCCAGACGGGCGGAGGCTGCCGCGCCTCGAACTACATTCATCTTCTGAGAAAGGCTGTGGCGAAGAATTATCCGCAGGTTCCCGTGGTTTCGCTCAACTTCAGCGGACTTGAAAAAGACAGCGCTTTTAGGATATCCGCGCCGATGTTCCTGAAGCTTCTTTATGCGGTGCTTTACGGCGATCTGCTCATGAGCTGCTACAACAAGTGCAGAGCTTATGAGGTAAATAAGGGCGAGTCAAAGCAAGTCCTCGACAAGTGGCAGCGCCGTCTCGGAAATATATTCCGCAAAAAGAGCCGTATGTACCTCAAAACCAAGAAGGTCTACACGGATATCCTCAACGACTTTGCGGCGATAAAGCTGAGCGATGAGAAGAAGATACGCGTAGGCATAGTGGGCGAGATCTATGTAAAGTACTCTCCCCTTGCGAACAATCATCTTGAGGACTTCCTCATTTCCGAGGGCTGCGAGCCTGTTGTGCCCTCGCTCCTTGAATTTGTAATGTACTGCGCGGCAGGAAATTTCAACGACGCAAAGCTGTATGACCATGTGACAAAAGGCTCGATCTTCAACAAGATAGGCTATGAGCTTATCTACTCGAAGCAGAAAGAGCTTATCAGGGTCATGAAGGAACAGGGCAGCTTTGAGCCTTTCCATGACTTTGAGTATATCCGCAGTCTCGCGGACAAGTACATCAATCAGGGCGTTGTCATGGGCGAGGGCTGGCTTATTCCTGCGGAAATGGCGGCTCTTGCAAAGTCCGGCGTCAAGAATATCATCTGTACACAGCCGTTCGGCTGTCTGCCTAATCATATCGTGGCAAAGGGAATGTCGCGCGCGATAAAGGCGGACAATCCCGATGCAAACATCGTGGCTATCGACTACGATCCGGGCGCTACACGCGTAAATCAGGAGAACAGGATCAAGCTCATGCTCGCAAACGCGAAAATGTGACGTTCGGGCAACTTGGGTAGGTGAATCATGTGATAAAGGACAGAAACGGTGAGATAGTTGTCACCAACGAAAAACAGAATATTCTGCTGAAAAAGCTATACGGAACTGTCTGCGGACGTGTTATACTGAAAGCGCTTACAGCTCCGGCGGTCTCAAAGGCGGCAGGAGCTTTTATGGACTCATGGCTTTCCGTTCCGCTTATAAAACGCTTTATAAAGTCGAGCGGCATTGATACCTCGCAGTATGTGATGAAGAAATTCCGCTCATACAACGAATTTTTCACGCGCCGCGTAAAGCGCGGAATGCGGCCGATAGACAGAATGCCGTCACACTTTATAAGTCCGTGCGACTCAAAGCTGACGGTGTACAAAATCGACAAAAGCAGCGTTTTTCGCATAAAAGGCTCGCGCTACAGAGTCTCAGACCTGATACAGAATGATTTTCTCGCAAAGCGCTATGAGGGCGGATACTGCATGATATTCCGCCTTGAAGTGGACGATTATCACCGATACTGCTATATCGACCTGTCTCTTATACACATCTCCGAGCCCACGAGACTCGACGTCATCTC
>UQEM01000093.1 GCA_900540005.1 uncultured Ruminococcus sp. | reverse complement strand
TGTATAAGAGACAGGATATTCAGGGACTAATATATATTCCTTTTAGTAATAAAGTTGATGAAGTATCAATCAGCCTTATTAGAGAGTTATCAAGACAAGGGTATAGCATTGATGCCTCTAAAATATGACTAGACTATATTGATTTTGAAAAGAAAGGATTACGAAAATTTCTTTCTAAACATTGGCTGTTCCAATTATAAAAAGGAATAATCAGTTAGTAAAAACGTTTAAGTCCTGTTATCTTTTTGAATTTGGGCAAATCATTCCATGTTTAAAAATGAAATAATACCAAATTGTATTGTAATATTATGATGTTTTTTTATAGGAGATTGACAAGCTTTTGAAGCGATGCAATCTCCTTTATTTTTTTAGGGAAGCTCCGTTATGCTTTAAAAGCAGAACGGAGCTTTTTGTGTTTTTATTACAGAAATGGCTGTGCTATACGGCTAAATATCCATGACTTTCCGTGTTGAGTTAAATATCAAAATCAACACGGAGGTCAAAATAATGGGATATAATCATGGACTTGAAAAGAAAAAGTTTGACAATGAATGGCAGAAAAATGAAAAGCTCTATCGTGAGCTGGGAATGACAGATGAGCAGATAGC
This sequence comes from uncultured Ruminococcus sp., assembly GCA_900540005.1. Lineage (GTDB taxonomy): Bacteria > Bacillota > Clostridia > Oscillospirales > Ruminococcaceae > Ruminococcus > Ruminococcus hominiciens. The sequence goes on along the minus strand of UQEM01000093.1, from coordinate 9,408 downwards.
ATCTATCTGGGAGTTTGACTATGAGACATTTCTTTCGGACAGGGCTTATCTTGAAAAGAAGCAGGATCTATCTGACTATGAGGATATGCTCCAAAGCAGTGACTGCACCATTGACGAGAGCAATATTGAAGAAAACTGGTATGAGTACATAACAGCCATTGATAAGAGAAGTAAAATTGCGGAACTTCGTCCTGAACAAAGACGAGCCTACTATTTATGTAAGGTTTTGAATATGAAACAGGAAGATGTTTCGTCAATATTACTGATACCACGTCGGACAATCAGTTCTTGGATTGTTAAAATTGCTGATATTTTGAAATGATTGCCAAAAATAGCCTTTCCTAACGGCTACTTAGTGAAGGGCAATAAAGCACTTCTATAAACTTGAAAATTGAATAGCAGCGCATAAGTGTGCAGCAAGATCGGTGTGGGCAGCAAACCTGCAAGCCGCGGACATCCATACGCCACGACCCCGGAAACGGGCGAGCGATAAATATGAGCATGACGGTGGGAGCGAAGCCACTCCCATTATGGCAATGACAGCCGACTTGCGCGCCCGTCCGTAACAACGGCTCTGACTCCGTAAGGGCAGAGAGACAAGGATTTGCGTGAACAGTGAGGACTCTGTTCGGCTTATGTGCTCCCATCCCCGGAGGGCGTCAGAAATGGCGAGAGATTATCCGAGGCCTTTGATTAAGGAAAATGCCGTCGCACAGCGTGACGGTAAAGCACCCCTGCGGAGGTGCGTCTGCATATGAAACGATATATGCGGACAACAATACACGGGGCTGTCGCAAGACAGTCCCACATACATAAAAGGAGAGATATGATGCTGATACCAAAACGTGGAGATATGTACGTTGCCGATCTGGGACAAGGTATTGGCTCAAAACAGGCAAACGAACGCCCTGTGGTGATAATTCAGAACAACAAGGGCAATCACTATGCCGATACAACAATAATTGTTCCTATTACTTCTCAGATGAAAGCTCAGATACCCAATCATGTGATAATACATTACGGCATTCTCACTAAGTATCAGGGCTGTGTTTTGACAGAGCAGATAAGGACTATATCAGTATTAAGACTGAAAAAATATATCGGCAGATTAAGTGAAAAGGATATCCGAAGGATAGAGAAAGCACTAAGGATAAGCCTTGATATGGATAACAAGGGGTTGAAATAACTATGAAAATAATGGAATTACCGCTTGATACTGCGGTCAGCAGATTTTTTGACGAAGCAGAACGGAACGGTCTTGAACGCCGTCAGGGACAGGTAGAGATGTCTCAGGAGATAGCACAGGCGATCATGAATAAAAGCTCACTGATAGTTGAAGCTGAGGTCGGAATCGGAAAGTCGATCGCCTATCTTGTGCCGATAGTACAGCAGTTCTTTCGTGACCGCAGACAGGTAGTGATAGCAACGTCAACTATTGCATTACAGGAGCAGCTTGAACGTGATGTACATAATGTCCTCAAAATGATAGGAGTAAAAGCGAAAGTCGAGGTGGCTAAAGGAATGAAGAATTACATATGTCTCAGGGAAGCGAGAAAGCATCGCAAGGAAAACGAAGAATTTGCCGCTCTCTTTGAACTGGCATTACATGGAGTCCAGCGTAAATCAGCACTGAGTGTTACCGACAGAGCATGGGATAAGGTGTGCATAAATTCAGTTGGTCAGAAGTGTGATGACTGTAAATACAGAGGAAGATGCGAGTACCTGCAAATGCGAGAGCGTATCCGCTGCAATGATTCAATTGTTATCTGCAACCAGAATATGCTGGTTTCTCACCTTCTTAACATGGAATCAGGCAGAGGGATATTCAAGGGAAATCTCAGCACTATAGTTGTTGATGAGGCTCATAATCTCGAAAGCAAGTTCAGGTACGCTTTCACCAACTCTTTCAGTCAGAGAGAGATCAGCAGAGAGATAATGAAAGTCACAAGCAACAGAAAGAACACGATGTCACGTCTTATAATCGAGACTATAAAAATGATCGACACTTTCTTCAATTTCCTTAAAAATGACATATCTCAGCAGCAGGCAGCAGCGGACGCTGATATGAAGACCTTCTATTATCGACCGAGTTTGGAAATAAAGAAGCTGATCCTCAAGCTGCGCTCAAATATGAAAGAGATAGAAATGAGGACAAACCGAAGGCTCCACAGCCTGCAAACACTGAGAGACTCAGAAAACAATGCCAACCTTGTATGGCTGTCCAACGAGCACGGTGTACGCATAAACGTATGCAGGAAAGATATACGCAGAGATATAGGTAGACTGCTGTTTTCAAGTTCAAGGAGTACGATACTGACTTCGGCAACATTAACATCTCAGAATTCAGGAACACTCAAAGACAGATACAGTTACTTCATGGATAGTCTCGGCTGTCCTGATGATATATGTATTTCCGAACCCAAGAAGTCACCTTACAACTACGATGAGCATTCTATGATGTATGTGTCCAATAAGCTGCCTTGTCCGAAAAGGTATAACCGCAATCGCTACCGCCAGGAAGCCGTTGCCGAGATAGTCAGACTGCTGAAGATAACTCATGGAAAAACGCTTATTCTCTTTACGGCAAAGGACGACAGAGATTATGTATTTGGACAGCTGACAAGTGCAGGGTTGCCGTATAAGATAATGATACAGAGCAGCGACTCGTCTCAGGAACAAAGGCTTGAAAACTTCCGTAAAAACGTTGATTCGGTCATACTTGGCACCGGAACATATTGGGAAGGCATAAACGTTGAAGGCGAGAGTTTATCGCAAGTGATAATATTCAAGCTGCCGTTTCCCGTGCCTGAGCCGATCATGGAGTATAAGATGTCAAAGGCAGAGTGTCCGCTTCTGGAAGTTGCAGTTCCTGAAATGGTGATAAAGCTGAAACAAGGTGCAGGGCGGCTCATCAGAAATGCCGGCGACAAGGGTATCGTTTCGATACTTGACCCAAGAGCAAGCAGCAGAATAAAAACAGCGTATAGGGAGGATGCGCTGTCGTCACTGCCTGAAAATAATACAACTGAAAACATAACGGAGCTTAAAAGGTTCTGGAGAAAGATAAGGGAGGAGAATAACAATGAATAATAACAAACCCGGACTTGCAGATTATATGCTGGCAGTAATGGACCAGATCATAGGTAGTGCTGCAATAGAAAAGGAAATATCCGAGACTGAGAAGGTAAGGATCCGTGAGATCAACGAAGTTACTGTTACTGAAAGGTACATGACTATCCGTGAATGGGAGGTGAACGCATGATCCAGTTTATCGCAGGCGCAATGTTCGGCGGAACTGTGGGAGTTCTTGCTATGTGCTTCTGTATAGCGGCGAGCAGAGCTGATAATGAAGAAGCTCCACTCAAATGAGTGGAGCTTAATACATATATGTTGGATAACTTATTGAATTATTATAAGTATCAAAAGAATCTCAGAAGTTGTAGATACTTCTTGTTTTCTTTTTTAGATATTCGCTCACCATATAGCTTGAAACGATTATTATCATTCTGATAGAAGCTCAATAGATTTTCGTTATCTTCACATTCAAGAAATACAGTGCAACCACCTATTAGGTGTTGAGCTTCAGCAAGTATGCTAAAAACATCGTCCATGAGATGATCACCAGATACTGTCGTTCCGTCTGCAACTGCGAGATTCTTTCCGAACTGAGCTATAAGGAAAGCTGATACATCAAAACAATTAATCGATTCGTCAAGTTTAGCGTGCATAGACAACTTCTTCTGGCTTGTTTTATTTAACATCTCTATGGGGATAAGCGATGATTTGTGAGTGAGCGTAAAATAGCCTACAAGCTGTAGGAATTCATCAAAAAACGAGGTATGTAATGGACATTTTTCGTTTTGCGAACTCGATTGAATTCTTTATCAGAAAGTCTTCGATTTCTTGATTTTTAGGACAGGAAAAATCGGAGAGAATGCTTTTAACTTCATCCTCTCCGACGGTGTCCAGCAAGTCTAATATATTAATAACAGAATGGTTATTCATTGTTTTTCTTCCTTTGTGCGAGAAGTTCTAAGATCTTATCTCTGTCCGTTATGTGTGACGGAGCAGGCGATGTAGGTACTCGTGTCGGCTCTTTTGCAGACTGGTCAAGTGCTTCTGCAAAAGCTTCGGCTGTTTTTCTGTCCTTGATATTGAAACTTGCGAAGATACTTGATGTTGCCATAGCAGCACCTCCTTAAAGAATTGGGATTCTTTCCCTAGATATATTATATGCTATTTTAAAAAGAAATGCAAGAACTCTTCATTTAATTATCTCCAGTTTACGTCTTAGTTCTTCCATAACCTCAAGTTTTTTCTTTTGAATAGTAAGAGTATCCGGACGAGGAGCATGCATTGTTTCGTTAATGATCTGTCGACCAAGTTCTGGCGGAAGATCAGTCATAGATGGTTTCCCATATCTTGTATTCTGTGCCATATAATAACCTCCTCAATAAGATCGGCAATGTTTTGCCTATACATTATTATACCATAAATAAACCAATAAAACAAGAGTTTGAGTGCCAAACGTTTTATTTCTTATAAATAACAATACCGGTTGCTTTTATCTCATTTTCTATATCTGAATCGGTAATAACCTGTGAAGTATCGAGAAAATCTACCTCTTTGCCAAGTGCATTGACAACATCTTCAAGCAGACCAAAGAACGCAAGCCCCTTTAAGCCGCTGTCAACAAGGAGGTCGATATCACTTTTGTCTTTAGCTGATCCCTTGGCATATGAACCGAAAAGAACAGCTTTGCGAATATTGTACTCACGAAAGATAGGTACAAGAATATCTTGTATCTGCGAAACAGTGTAAGTATTATTCATAATAACGCCTCCAGTCTGTTTTTTCTAATAAAAGTATAGCATGGGAAGCGGTAAAAATCAAGAGGCTTGGAAGAATGGCGGTTTGCACAAATGTGAACCGCCGTATTTATTGACATTAGTGATACCATTTCCGAGCGGAGTGTGGTATCCTTGTGTGTTGAAAGGAGGCTCAGTATGGCTAATGTTACATATATTGCTCCGGTAAAAGCCGAGAGTACGATACACAAAATACGCTGTGCGGCTTATTGCCGAGTTTCATCAAGCAGCGAGGACCAGCTGCACTCCTATGCAGCACAGGTCAGGTTTTATAGCGAGAAATTCAATGGTTCTGAAACTGAGGAGCTTGTAGATATATATGCGGACGAGGGCATTACTGGCACAAGTAATGAAAAAAGGAACGAGTTCAAAAGACTAATAAATGATTGTAAGCGTGGAAAAATAGACAGAATTTATACCAAGTCTATAAGCCGTTTTGCCCGCAACACAAAGGACTGTCTTAATACCGTCAGACTTCTAAAAGAACTGGGAATAACGATAATTTTTGAAGAGGATAATATAGATTCTGCTAAGATTCATGATGAATTTATGATAACTGTAATGGGCAGTTTGGCTCAGAAAGAATCTACTTCCATATCGCAGAATATGCGGTGGAGCGTGAAAAAGCGTATGGAGAATGGTACATTTGAACCTTCAAGTGTTCCTTACGGATATATTAAAAAAGACGGAAAGCTTGTAGTAGAACCAACAGATGCAAAAATTGTTAAAATGATATATGACTGGTATCTTAGCGGTATGGGGCTATCCAAGATTGCTAATGAACTGAATAATAGGGGAGTGCCTCCGATTATTCGTGGCAGTAAATGGTATACGTTCCCCGTAAAGTATATACTAAAGAATGAACGATATGTCGGTGATATGCTATTACAAAAATACTATTCATCTGATACATTACCTTATAAGAAAATCGCAAATAAGGGCGAAAGAGATAAATATCTGATAAGCGACTCTCATGAGGCAATTATATCAAGGGATGATTTTAACAAAGTTCAGCGTTTATTTGCTGAAAGAGAGAAGAAGTATTATAATGGAAACAGGAATAAGTCAGTTTTTAGTTCTGTAATAAAATGTGGTAATTGTAGAGCTTCATTTAAGCGAAAAATCGATAAAGGTAAGTATTATTGGGTATGCAGGAATCATGATGAAGACTACGATTCGTGCAGTTTAAAACAGATACCTGAAAAACTGATCAAGGAAAAATTCCTGTGTATGCTTAATAAGCTTATATTACACTATCGAGAGATACTACTTCCGCTTCAGCGAAGTCTTATGGAAGTGAATACGAGAGGATTCAACGGCAATACTAAGATACTTGGTATTCGCAAGGATATGGCGGAATTGAAAGAACAACGCCACATTATATCTCGACTGCGAAAAAGAGGATTCCTTGATGATAAAAAATATAATGAGAAACTAACAGAACTTGAAAGTAAAATGACAAGACTTGATCGTGAACTGAAGAAACATACGAAAAATGATACTGCGGACGAAACCATAAAGCAACTGGACAACCTTATAGACTGTATTGAAAGCCAAAGCTCAATTATTACAGACTTCGATGAGGAACTGTTCGGTATGATAGTCGAAAAGGTTGTAATAAATGAAAAAACAATGGAATTCTGCCTAATATCTGGTATTACGTTCAAGGAAAACATATATTTCGATTGACATTTTGAGTATTTTGTGGGATGATGATAAGATAATAATGATGTTCAATCTGCTCGGATTTGACGAACATGCTGGAAGTGGAGTCCCTGATATAATTTCGATTTGGAGAGAAGCCGGATATGTTGAGCCAACGATAGAGGAATATTACAGTGGAGATGAGCCGAATAAGACAGTTGTTACATTGCCTTTGGTTGAAAAAGAACAGGTTGAAATTGGAAAACAATCTGATAACAACAAGCTCTCGAAGTAATGGAAAAAAGCTGAGAAAATATTGGAGCTGCTTAAGGATGAGCCAACTATTTCACGTACTGATATAGCAAGAACGCTTTCGCTGACAGAAGCCCATATTAGAACTGCAATAGATCGCATGAAAAAGAATACAATAATAAAATGGGAAGGTTTGCTCAGGAATGGAAGATGGATACTAATTTAACATTGAATAAATAGAATATGCAAATATATCGTGCTTTGTAAACAAATACAAAGCACGTTTTTTGTTGCGTTTGGTGATAGATATTGAGGAAAATATATGGTATCTTTGTTGGTGAAAGGAGGTGCAGAAATGGCAAAAAATCGAAGGATACCATTCGGCTATCAGATGATAAATGGAGAAATAACTACTCATCACCGAGAGGTATATGCTGTATCAAAAATATTTGCTGAATACCTTAGAGGGAAAAGTTTGTTGGAAATATCCAAGGAGCTGAATGCCGAAGAAATTCCGTATTACCCAAGTGAGGATAGCAAATGGAATAAAAACATGGTAAAGCGGATTCTTGAGAATGAGAAATATCTTGGTGATGATGTGTATCCGCAAATAATTGCAGCGGACATCTTCCATAGAGCGAATAACAAAAAAGCTAAGAAAGCTAATAATCTTTGCATTGTACCTGAGGATCTAAAGGATATCAGAAACATAACGATATGTGCTGAATGCCGAAAGAGGCTGTTCAGAAATCTGAACGGTACATGGGACTGCAAGACATATCGTTGCGGAGCATTTGAATTCAAAGCTACTGATCAGATGCTTTTTACGGCTGCATTGAATATTCTTAATTCAGCGATAGCGAATCCAAGCCTGCTGGAAGCAGATGCTGAGATCAGCGTGTATACTCCGAACGGAGAGGTCATAAAGCAGAAAAATGAAATATCAAGACTTATGGGCAGTACTGACATTGACTATGACAGAATAAAAGCAGCAATTATAGAACTTGCAGAGCTGAAATACTACTGCTGTACATATAATGATGTTCTACAGAAAACGGCATATCTTAAGGAACTGCTGAAAAGCAGAAAACAGCTTAATACACTTGATAATGAGCTGCTCATGAAGTGTGCTGCACACATAACAGTCAGTCATAATGCCACAATTGGGATTGAGCTTATAAACGGAGTAAAACTGAATAATATCACAGAAAGGAGCAGTGAAAATGAATGTAACGATGATACCTGCAACTAAACAGGCTAATTCGGAAGTAAAAGATAAATATCATCAGATCAGAGTTGCTGCCTATTGCAGAGTCAGTACAGAGCAAGAAGAGCAACAGAACAGCTATCAGACGCAAATCAATTACTATACCGACCTTATAAACAAGAATCCTGAATGGGAGCTTGCTGGTATATTCGCTGACGAAGGTATATCAGGTACTCAGACGAAAAAACGAACCGAATTCAACAAGATGATTAGACTATGCAAGAAGCGGAAAATAGACCTTATCCTATGTAAGTCAATAAGTCGATTTGCCAGAAACACCGTTGATATTCTCGATTATGTTCGTCAGCTTAAAGAGCTTGGAATAGGCGTTTTATTTGAGGAGCAGAACATAAACACGCTGAATATGACGAGCGAGTTTATGATAGCACTATATGGCAGCTTCGCGCAGGCTGAATCGGAGTCTATCAGTAAGAATGTAACATGGGGAGTTGAGAAATCATTCCGTGAAGGCAAAGTAAGATTCAATTACCATAATCTATACGGCTATATGAAGGGTGAAGACGGTAAACCGGAAATCGTACCTGAACAAGCCAAGATTATTAAGCATATTTATAATTTGTATCTTGACGGATTGAGTATGAAAAGAATAGCAAATCAGCTTAATGAAATGTTTATTACAACAAAGCAAAATGGAAAGTGGACGGAAGGAAGCATATTCAGTATTCTACGAAACGAGAAGTATGTCGGTGATGCCTTGCTTCAAAAGACGTATACGGTTGATTGCATAACTCATAAGAAAGCCAGGAATAATGGGGAACGGGCAAAATACTTAGTAACCGATGCACATGAGGCAATAATTGATAGAGATACATATAACCTTGTACAACAAGAACTCGCGAAAAGATCATCAAAACGAAAGAAAAGTGATAAAGCAATAACTGAACAGGGGAAGTATTCAAGCAAATATGCCTTGACTGAAATAATGATTTGCGCAGAGTGCGGTGCAGCATATAGGCGACAAGTATGGAACATACATGGTAGAAAATGTCCGGTTTGGAGATGTATAAGCCGAATAGATAACGGAAAAAGATACTGCAAGAAATCGCCATCAATTCATGAGGATAAGCTGCATAAAGCTATATTAACAGCAATCAATGAATACTACGACTGCAAGGATAGTATTAAAGAACTATTGAAAAGTAATGTTGAACAAGCACTTTTAGACATAAACACCAAAGAAACAAAAGAGATACAGCAAAGACTTCGAGAAATTGATGAAGCTCGGAATGATTATATTTTGCTTATTGCTTCCGGAGCTATGGATGAGGAGTCGTTTGATGAACAATTTCAGAAGCTATATGATGACTGTCTCTTATACACATCTGACGCTGCCGACGAATAGCCTTGTGTAGATCT
>UQEM01000092.1 GCA_900540005.1 uncultured Ruminococcus sp. | reverse complement strand
ACCAAAGGCTCTGCCTTTGGAAACCGCTAAAGGGTTAACAACCCTTTAGAATCCCCTTATTAGGTCAGGACGTAGGGTTTGCCGTTTATTGTGTAGATATAAAGGGTGACATCGTTTCCTATTCTGTTTGAGAGCGAATAGTTTCCGCCGTTATCGAGATCCTGATACATACAATCGACTGTTATGCATTTCCTGTCGGTTATATTCGCGTCAGCGTCAAGATCGCGGACAAGATTGTCATAAGATGAAAAGTCAGTCTCGCCCGAACCCGAAACGCTGTTTACCATAATATAGGTGAACTCAAAATTTACGCCGGTATATGACTTTATATTCTCGTACTGCTTTTCAATGAAGTCCTGTTCAGAGATATTTCCCTCGGTTTTAAGGCGGAAATCCAGAACAGCAGGGTAGGTGGCGCTTTCAAGCAGGGACTCGTCCTTTTTGGAGAAACTGCCGAAATATTCGCTGACCGCTGTGCCCTCCTCAGTTGAGAGGAATCTGTCGTCGATCTCTGTCATTATCGGAACTCCGTCAATGTCAGGGGTAAGCTGCATAATGGTCGCGCCGTATGGAAGATCCTCCTGTGAAACATTGACATCGCTGCCAAGTTCACCGCCTGCGAGGTTGCCCTCGGTGGAACTGCTGCCGCTCTTGTCAGAACAAGAGGAGAAAGAGAAAGCGAGCGAAGCCGCAAGGACTGCCGCTGATGTAACTGCAAAAAATTTCTTCATGATTAGACCTCCTTAACCGAAGAGATAATATCTTCCGTCTTTTTCAGCAAAGACGATTTCGTATTCGCTTATAATGAGCGATTCGTCACCGTAAGCGTCCTGCACCATGACATAGAAAAGCGCATCGTAGAACTTGTCGGCTTCGGCTTTTACCTCGCTGTAGTAGTCCTTGTTAAAAGAATCGTCAAGCATACTGAAATAGGACTCGATATTGTCCTTGCCCTCCTCAAACTGGGGAGCAGGTTCGACCTTGATCCGCGTAACGATAAAGTCACCGTTTACATTGTCGGCAAGGCTTGCGCACTGTGAGGCGAATGAGGTCTTGAGGTCGTGATCGAAGTCCTCCTCAAGATACTTGTTCATTTCCTCGATGTAACTCGGGTAAACGCACTGTGTGTAGGCGGTGTAATCCGAGCGCGAGAATGCCTGAAAATATTCTTTGAGCGTCAGAACAAGCTCGTCCGGAAATTCGTCCTCCTCGTAGTAGAGCTTAACGCCGTCATCGCTGAGGTGATAAGAGCCGAGGTCAGCCTCCTCGGGGACAGACTCGTCAGGTTCGACAAGTTCGCCGATTTTACTGAATTCAAACGGCTCGGAGGAGTCCTCATCGCCGTCTACTCTCTGCATAACGGTGTCGTAGTAGACCGATTTGTCGTAATTGTCGCCGCTGACTGACTGGTCAATTGTGTCGGAGAGGTTTTCGCTGAGTGTCGGCTGTGATTCGCTCTTTGCAGAAGAACTGCTCTTCTTGGAGTCCTTGTCCTTGCAGGCTGCTGCCGTACCAAAGCAGAGCATCGCTGCGGAAATCAATGCCGTGATCTTGGTTATTTTCATAGTGTGCTCCTTTTCGTATATTTAAAACATTATATATCAGAAATGTGTCAGAATTGTGTCGAAATCAAGAAATGTACAGACTTTGTATCAGATTTTTGTGCGCTTGATGCAAATAAGCTCCCACAGGAGTAGTCCTGCGGGAGCTTTGCGGTTGCGGAATACCCCTGAATAGGAAACGGTAAAGACTTATGCCTTGCCGTTTGCTCTGTTCTTAGCTCTCTGGGAGTTATTGAGGATCTGCTTTCTGATCCTGAGCGATTCGGGAGTAACTTCGAGAAGCTCATCGTCAGCAAGGAATTCAAGGCAGTCCTCAAGGCTGAGTATCCTCGGGGGAACAAGGCGGAGAGCGTCGTCACTGCCGCTTGCACGGGTGTTTGTGAGGTGCTTTTTCTTGCAGACATTTACAACGAGATCCTCGACCTTCGGAGAAGCTCCCACGATCATTCCCTCATAAACGGGAGTGCCTGCTGTGATGAAAAGCTGACCGCGCTCCTGAGCATTGTAAAGACCGTAGGTAACAGCCTCGCCTGTCTCGAATGAAACGAGCGAACCTGTGCTTCTGCGCTCAATATCGCCCTTGTAAGGCTGATAGCCGTCAAATACATGGCTCATGATACCCTCGCCCTTTGTATCTGTGAGGAATTCGCTCTTGTATCCGAAAAGACCTCTTGCAGGGATAAGGAACTCGATCCTCATACGGCTGCCCTGCGGGTGCATATCGAGCATTTCGCCCTTGCGCGCGCCGATCTTTTCCATGACTGAGCCAACGCAGTCCTCGGGAACGTCGATAACAAGTCTCTCGATAGGTTCAAGCTTCTTGCCTGTTGCCTCGTCCTTCTTAAAGAGAACGCGGGGAGTTGAAACTGAAAGCTCGTAGCCCTCGCGGCGCATATTTTCGATAAGGATAGAGAGGTGCATTTCGCCGCGTCCTGCAACGCGGAAAGCATCTGTGCTGTCGGTTTCGGTCACACGGAGCGAAACGTCTTTGAGAAGTTCGCGGAAAAGTCTCTCGCGGAGCTGACGTGAAGTAACGAATTTGCCCTCTCTGCCGGCAAATGGGCTGTCGTTTACGGCAAAAGTCATCTCAACGGTAGGCTCGCTTATCTTGACAAAGGGGAGCGGTTCGGGAGTGTCGGTAGCACATACCGTGTCGCCGATAGTTATGTTCTCAATGCCCGAGATCCACACGATATCGCCGACAGTAGCCTCCTGAACGGGAACACGCTGGAGTCCCTGTATCTGGAGAAGTGAAACGATTTTTGAGTTGTAGTTCTTTCTTGTGCCTGTGTAGTCGCAGATAGTGACAGGCTGATTTACCTTGATACTTCCGCGGACAATTCTTCCTACGCCGATACGTCCGACATACTCGTTGTAGTCGATAGAGGAAATGAGCATCTGGAGCGGGTCGTTCTCCTCACCGCGCGGAGGGTCAATGTAGTTGATGATAGTGTCGAAAAGGGGCTTGAGGTCTGTGCCTGCCTCGTACTGGCTGAGCGATGCAGTACCGCTTCTGCCTGAGCAGAAAAGGATAGGGGACTCAAGCTGTTCTTCGCTTGCGTCGAGGTCGAGGAGGAGTTCGAGGACTTCATCGCCTATCTCGTCAAGACGAGCATCGGGACGGTCTATCTTGTTTACGACAACGATGATCTTGTGACCCATTTCAAGAGCCTTTGAAAGAACGAATCTTGTCTGGGGCATAGGGCCTTCAGCAGCGTCAACGAGGAGCAGAACTCCGTCAACCATTTCGAGAACTCGCTCTACTTCGCCGCCGAAGTCAGCGTGTCCGGGAGTGTCGATGATGTTGATCTTTGTACCGTTGTACATTACAGAGGTGTTCTTTGCGAGGATAGTGATACCGCGCTCGCGCTCGATGTCGCCGGAGTCCATAACTCGCTCGGCAACAGCCTGATTCTCGCGGAAAACGCCGCCCTGTTTGAGCATTTCGTCAACGAGGGTAGTCTTACCGTGGTCAACGTGCGCGATAATGGCGATGTTTCTTAAATCTTCTCTAATCATAAATATCTCTCCTGTATATTTGGCTGAACGGGCTTGTCCCGTTGTTACACTTGGTCGGTGCAGGAGAAGGTATCTCCTGCGAGTCTCTGCCCGAGGGAAATATTGCTGTAATTCAACGCAATATCAATATATTTCTGAACAATAGGAGTTCATTTCCGTGCAAAATCTCTTTTTTTTCGGGCATAAAAAAGCCCTTGCAGAAAAATGCAAGGTGCGAAAAGAATTAATGCCCCGAAATTCGGGGCATTGTGGTGGGAGAGGATGGATTCGGACCATCGAAGCTGAAAAGCAACAGATTTACAGTCTGCCCCCTTTGGCCACTCGGGAACTCTCCCATAAGGGATAAAAGATGTATAGAAGAAAATGGAGCTGGTGGACGGACTCGAACCCCCGACCTGCTGATTACAAATCAGCTGCTCTACCAACTGAGCTACACCAGCGCTAACATATTTATTATATCACATCTTTTTGCGTTTGTCAAGTACTTTTTTGAAATTTTTCAAAATTTTTTTGACTCGTCCGAATCGGAAATAACCCTGATCTTGGTCGAGGCGACAGGACTCGAACCTGCGGCATCTTGGTCCCAAACCAAGCACTCTACCAAACTGAGCTACGCCTCGAACAGTACCTCGGGGCTTGTCCGTGTCAGACAGCTTTTATATTATAGCAAAGCAAAGGCGTTTTGTCAAGCATAAAAATACATATTTGTGCATTTGCACAAAATAAAGCTTGCGTATTACGATACGAGCAGCAAATGCAACAAAATATAAGCTTACACAAGCGAGAGATGTGCAAAAATTCGGCGGCTCTTGAAATTTATTGTATTATATAGTATAATGTCAGTAATAATATATTGGGCGAGGTGCGGAAATGCCGAGATTTTTTACAAATGAAATTGATGAAAACAACATTACACTGACGGGGAGCGACGCAGTCCATGTGGGACGCTCGCTGAGAATGAAGCCCGGCGAGCCTTTGACGGTCTGCTGCGGAGGTATCGACTATAACTGCGAGATATCAGAGATCACGAGCGATACGGTCTATCTTTCGCTGAAAGAAAAGGTAGTATGCGCGGCTGAACCGAATATCGAAGTTACGCTGTTTCAGGCTGTCCCGAAGATGGATAAGCTTGAATACATCATTCAGAAGAGCGTGGAGCTGGGGGTGTCGAGGATAGTTCCCATGCTCACGAGGAGATGTGTTTCGCGTCCTGATGAGCGCGATTTTGCCAAGAAACTCGCACGGCTCAACAAGATAGCTGCCGAGGCGGCGAAGCAATCGGGCAGGGGGATCATTCCGCAGGTCACGCCGATCGTCTCCTATAAGAAGGCTCTTGAAATGATGAAGGAGCTTGACCGAAACGTCCTTTTATATGAGGAGGAGGGCGGAGTTTCGTTCGGCGAGGTCGATCTCACAGGCGCGAAAACTGTCGGTCTTGTGATAGGCAGCGAGGGCGGTTTTGACCGCGAAGAAGCTGAGGCGTGCACCGCTGTCGGAGCAGCTCAGGTATGGCTCGGAAAAAGGATACTCCGTTGTGAAACTGCACCAATAACAGCCCTTTCAATTTTGATGTTTTTAACAAATAATATGTAAAAGGTTGAAATTTTGAAAAGAGTATGTTATAATATATTCAAGCTTATCGTTATCCGATCGCAAGCGGTTCGGTAAATGTATATCACCCACACGATTCTTGCGGAGAAATGAGGAATTGATAATGAATAAATTTATATTTGGCGTTTTAGTTGCAGGCGCAGTTGCCGCAGTAGGATACGTTGCAGCTCAGGCTATTAAGGGTAAGAAGAGCAGTACAGGATATGACGATGACGATTATGATGATTACGATGTTTATGATAATGATGAGAACATCGACTTTGAGATAACTGATAATACTGTTCATGAGACTTCCGAGGAGAATGCTGAAAAGGCTGAGGAAAGCGCTGATGAGGCTGAGGAAGTGACTGAAAAGGCTGAAGCCGCTGCTGAAGCTGAGTCTGATAAGGCAAACGACTAAGATTATTTACAGAGAAGTCTCACAGGCTTCTCTGTTTGTTTTTTGCAGTAAAATGCAAAGATCGTGTTAACGAATTTTATTATGTGAAAGGAGCTTATCATGCACAAAGAACACCCCCTATTCAAAAAAGCTGCCGCTGCGGCTGTATCGGCGGTAATGGCTGCAACTTCTGCCATTACTGTTGCTTTTCCTTCAGTAGTATCAGCGGCAGATGCAAACCTCGACCTTGACAACTACGCGAGGCTGATGCAGTATTCGCTTTATTTCTTTGACGCGAACTACTGCGGCGAGGGAGCAGGCGAAAAATCACACTTCTCATGGAGAGACGACTGCCACAAGGACGATGCGTACAGCCTCGGCGGTTTCCATGATGCAGGCGACGGTATCCTCTGCGGTCTTACCGAGGGATTTACCGCGTCAACTCTCGGCTGGATGTACTATGAGTACAAGAACGAGTTTGATTCGACAGGAACGACCGACCACCTCCGCGATATCTCAAACGAATTTGCAAGCTTTATGAAAGCGAGCACGACACGCGGCGATGACGGAAGCGTTACCAATTTTATCTATGAGGTCGGAGATGACGGTGCAGACCACGGCAAGTGGCGCGCTCCCGAGCTTATGCCCGGACGCGGAAGCGGAGAGTTTTACTCGACTTCAAGCGGCGCAAGTGACGTTGCGGCTCAGTATGCGGCGGCTCTTGCACAGAGCTACATAAATTTCGGCAACTCGGAAGACCTTGACTACGCTATTGCTCTTTACGATTTTGCCGCGAAATACCGCACTATCACATACGATCAGATGACCTATTCCGACAAGAGCGCGGAGGACGATATCGCGTGGGCGGCAAACTGGCTCTATCTCGCGACTAAGGACGACTCTTACCTTGCTGATGCGGCAAAGGACACGAGCAGCACGAATGACTGGACGAACGACTATTACTACGGCGGTGTCTGGCTCGGTGCGGCTCTTATAAATGCCGAGATCACGGGAAACTGGACAGCTCCCGTCAACTACATCAAGGGCGTTGTCAATGCAAATCAGGGCAAGTTCTACGTCATGAATTCTTGGGGAAGTGCCCGCCACAACACTCTTATGCAGACCTGCGCACTCGTTGCGACAAAGCACAAGGAAGAATCCGGTGCTGACTTTGCAGACTGGTGTCAGAGCCAGATGAACATGATACTCGGCGACAATAATGCGAATGTAAGCCTTGTTGTCGGCTACAACAGCGTTTCTGCCACATCTCCCCACCACCGTGCAGCTTCCGGTCTCTATGTTGACGACGGTTGGAGCCAGTGGGGCAGTTGGAGCGGCGATTATGCTGATGTTCCCACCAGCCACGTTCTCTACGGAGCGCTCTGCGGAGGCCCGACAAGCACTGATTTCTCAACATTCCGCAAGCTTGACGCAAAAGACGCTACTTCAAACGAGGTCGCCCTTGACTATCAGATAGGTCTTGTTGGCGCAGCAGTAGGACTTTACTCCGCATACGGCACAGGCGAGGTAGTCGCTGAGATCGGCGATGAGGTAACGGTTTACCCGTCCGAGATCGCTGTGGCTAACGGCGAAACTCCCGTCCCCGGCACTACGACAACCGTTGACCCAAGCCGTCCTACGACCACAACGACCAAGCGCACAACGACAACGACTACTACCGTTGTTACCACAAAGCGCGTTGAGGAAGTAAATATCGACAGCTCCAAGAACGCTATCGATGTTAAGGTAAACGGCGCGGACGCTATTGAGATCGAAGTTTCGGCGAAGTCCGCAGGAAACGGCAACGGCGCTATCGACTATACAAACACTTCCGGACAGTATCAGCAGTTCGGCGCGTTCAACTACACTATGAGTGGAGCTGACACCTATGTCACAAGCGCAAGCCTCAAGGGCGTTAACGCACAGAATGATACCATTACGGTCCATCTCTGGTGGTCGGACAATGAGTCTGTCATCAGCAAGATAAATCTCGTTTACTATGACGTTGTCGATGTTCCGACTACGACCGCAACAACGACTACCACCTCTCCGCCCGCGACGACCACTACGGCAACAGTTACCGAGACCGAAAGTGATATTCAATACGGCGATGCGAACTGCGACGGAAAGGTCGATATTTCGGACGCTGTAATGATCCTGCAAGCTATTGCAAATTCGGATAAATACGGAGTCAGCGGCACTGATCCAACGCGTATCACGGAGCAGGGTATGCTGAATGCAGACTGTAACTCCTCTCGTGACGGAGTTACTACTGCTGACGCACTTACAGTTCAGAAGTATGTTGTCGGACTCGTTACCACTCTCCCGATAGAATAACTATTATGCCGTCTCTTGGTTCATAAGAGACGGCATTTTTTATTCGGCTCAGATCTCAAAAACAACGAGCGGTTGAACTGCTAAAAAGTAAGTTTCATGTTGTAAATATGCACAATATGTAAGTTGCGTTTTATTGCAAAGTGCCGAAATTGTTGATATTGTCCTTGATTTAACTACATTGTAACCTTCGTGTCACTAAAATGTAACTAACTCACCCTCCAAAAACTGTATAATTAGCTTAGACTTGCCTCAACGGCAGGGATAGAAAACATATTATAGGAAAAAATTACAAATGAAAGAAGAGTGAAACCATGCAGATCAAAAATAAAATCAAGTCAGTTGTTGTCAGCAGTGTCATGGCAGTCGGTGCAATTGCTGCTCCGCTTTCAGCAGCGCTTACTCCCTCTCTCTCAGCCGGTGCGGCAGGCGCAGGTGATGATTACGCAAAGCTCTTACAGTATTCCCTCTACTTCTACGATGCGAATATGTGCGGCGATCAGGTTGAGGAGGCAGGCAAGCTTTCCTGGAGAAGTGACTGCCACACATCGGATTCCGTTACAGGTGGTTTCCACGATGCAGGCGACCATGTAAAATTCGGTCTCCCCGCAGGTTATTCCGCAGCCGTTCTCGACTGGGGCTATTACGAATTCAGCGACTCTTATGATTCTTCCGGTCAGACTGTTCACCTCAAGGACATTACTGATTACTTTGCAAAGTTCTTCCGCGACAGCACGACCCTCAGCGGCAACAGCGTTTCAAATTTCGTTTATCAGATAGGCGACGGCAATGCAGACCACGCTGAATGGTGCGCTCCCGAAGTACAGAGCTCTGCAAGCAGAAAGACCTACTCGACTTCAAGCGGAGCAAGCGATATCGCGGCAGCATATTCCGCAGCTCTTGCGGCTCACTATGTAAACTTCGGCAACGCTGAGGACCTCAAGTACGCAAAGGCTCTGTTCGAGTTTTCCACAAAGTACAACCAGTGTGCTAAGGACGGCGCTTCGGATTTCTACAACTCGTTCGATTACTATGACGATCAGGCTTTCGCAGCAGGCTGGCTCTATCTTGCAACAAATGACAGCACATACAAGACATTCCTCAACACATTCATGAATTCGAGCAACAAGGGCTCGTCAGGTTTGTCAGGCTGTCAGTGGGGTGTTTATTCGACCCTCAGCTGGAACAATGTCAGCATGGGCGCAGCTATACTTCAGGCTGAAATTACAAAGTCGTCAAGCGACTGGAACAAGGTGACGGCTTATATCGACAATCACGGCGGAACTTCAAGCTCCTACTACTTTGAGACAAAGTGGGGCAGCGCAAGATACAATACCGCACAGCAGTTTGCGGCTATTCTCGCTTCAAAGTACGGCGCAAAGGACTACTATAGCTGGTCAAAGGGTCAGATGGACTATATTCTCGGCAACAAGAGCGTAGGCAGCGCTTCAGCAACCTGCTTCGTTGTAGGTCTTACTGATAATTCCGCTAAGTATGCTCACCACAGAGCAGCTTCCGGCTACAGCAGCTTTGACGAAATGGGCAAGAATTCACAGTACAGCAGCAATGGTCATGTTCTTGTAGGTGCTCTCGTAGGCGGCCCTCTGGACGCAAACGGCACTTACAATGATACTGTTCAGGACTATGAGGCTAACGAGGTAACACTCGATTACAATGCGGCTCTCGTAGGTGCAGCAGCAGGTCTCTACAGCAAGTACAACACAGGCAGCGCTGTTGATCCTTCCACTATCCCCGGAGTAAAGGGCGGTTCTACACCGATCACCACCACAACTACTACTTCCGGCGGTGATACAACCGCCACAACAACTTCACCCGACAAGACAACGACCACTACAACGACCACAGCTCCCGTTCAGACTGACAAGCGCGTTGTTGAAGTAAGCGTTCCCAGCGGTGCAACTGAGCTTTCGTTCCAGCTCAAGGGCGCAGATGAGGTCGAGGCTGTAATAAATACAAACGGCGGCAAGATAAGCGGTGCATTTGACTACTCCGACACATCAGGACAGTATATGCAGTTCGGAACATTTGACACCACATCGGATACAATAACAGCAGACGTTGCAGGTATTCAGGCTCAGAATGATACAGTTACCCTGCACATCTGGTGGTCTGAGAACGGCGCAACTATCTCAAAGGTGAACCTCATCTATCATGAAGCTGTAACAACGACTACGACTAAGAAAACAACGACAACTACCACGACCACTACAACAAGTACGACTACAACTTCGAGCAATACAACAGAGAATGATATACCTGTCTCTTATACACATCTCCGAGCCCACGAGACTCGACGTCATCT
>UQEM01000091.1 GCA_900540005.1 uncultured Ruminococcus sp. | reverse complement strand
GAGATGACGTCGAGTCTCGTGGGCTCGGAGATGTGTATAAGAGACAGCCTGTAAGTTTTGTGTCCTTCTTTGTAACAAGTATGAAATTACGCTGGATCTTGTAACTGCCGTTCTGGATATTCTCCTCAGTAGGCTCAACTCCGCCGACGGAAACAGTCTTTACTGTATCTCCGACTGCTGCAATTGACGCATATCCGATAGCATTGGGGTTTGAAGCGACTGTCTGAATAACGTCACCTGTTGAAGTAAGCTCCTGAGCGTACTTGCACTTGTCCTCTGTGCCGGTAATGCTTTCAAAACCGTCACGAGTTCCCGATGCAGCCTCACGTCCGATACATACGATAGGTGAATCGCTTCCGCCAATATCAGACCAGCTCTCGACATCGCCGGTGTAGATCTTTTCGATCTGATCTATGCTAAGATCAGCGATCGGATTGTCCTTGTTTACGATTATCGCAATACCGTCTATCGCAACTATTGTGCTGTCAAGTGTCTGAGCCTCATCATCTTTAAGGTCTCTGCTCGAAAGTCCGATGTCGCAGCTTCCGCTCATAACAGCCTGAATACCTGCACCCGAACCTGTGGGATTGTAAGTTACCTTAGTTCCGTCGTGGCTGTCCATGTATGCCTCGCTAAGATATCCGATGACCTTTTCCATTGAAGTTGAACCATCGGTTGAAACTGTCTCATTCTTTGTACCGCCGCAGCCTGTTAATGCTGCTGCCAGCATAATTGCCGATACACCCGCAAAAATTCTTTTCCTGATCATAATAAATCTCTCCTGTTAATTAATTTCCCTTTCGGTGATTACAGTATATCATCGCTAATGTAAAGCCTGATATCTTTTTTATGTTAATTGTAGGTAAAGTTGATTTTTCGGCGATAATTCGGCATTTCAATGTAAAATAACAATCACCCCGCAGCGGTATCCTTACCGCCTGCGGGATGATTGCTTAGAGACTGTTTTGTATCTTTTCCACACGTCTTTTCGGCAGATCCTGCCGTTGACTGCGTTGAAGATCCGCACATAAAAAGATACTGAACAGTTTTTATATCTTCAAGTCCTGACATACGCTGTCAAAAAGCAGCGCGCATGAAACATATTTCCCTGAAAACGCAGTTCCCGTGTGTCTGTCAAAAAGCATTCGGCAGATCTCAAGAACCGCGCTGTATTTTTTTGTATTGCGAGTATTCACGCACTTTGAAAACTCCTCTGCCGGATTTCTCAGCGGCTTTACTTCGTCAAGAAAAGCCGTCACCTGTTTCAGCAATCGTGAACTGTGCGGATCTTCGGTCAGCTTCATCAGCTTTTGCGCCGCCGCTTTCATCAGACGATTTTCGGCTCTGTCAGGACTGAAAACCTCGTGCCGCACATAAAGCCTTTCGCGGTGGGTGAGATTTTTTCGCATATTCTCGGCAAACATTATCGTCCCCTGAACTGACGTCATGTTCTCCTCGCGCGTCAGATATGCCGAAAGAACTCCGCTTTTTATTATCTTCATGCTCTCAGCGGCAAAAACTGAAATAAAATACTCCATAAAGTTCGCGCTTTCGGAAAGCCTGCTGTCTCCGAATCCGTATCCTATCCGACTGCAAAAGCTGCGGCACAAGTTTTCTCTTGCCGCATTGACATCATCACTCTGAACATTCGGAAATATCTCTATGAGTGTTCCGTCAACAAGCCTTATAAAGCCGCAGCAGCCGCCTGATTCTATGCTGTTTCCGTTGAGCTTTACCGCGGGTCTGCCATCAAGTTCGCAGTTTTCCGCGAACTCGCCGAGCATTTCAAATAAAACTTTATTTTCCTGCGAAAGCTCAATGACCGTACTGTGAGCAAATGCGGAAATATATGTGCCGTTCATTTTATTCTCCGTTCATCAGGCGTTTTACCTGTAGATATTTATGAAGTGTTCCCTGTTCCAATTGGACGGATTTCCGAGACGGTAAAGCTTCTGCCCCGAGTCAAAGCGCTTTATGTACTTCGGACTTACACACTCTATGAAAGTATTCTCATCATTCAGGATAAGCTTTATTTTCTCATAGTCGTCAAAGAAATACTCCTGTAGCAGCGGAATTATTTTTGTGCCGAATACATTTCTCAGTTCATCAAGAGTTTGTATGCAGCCGTATCTTTTCATAAAATACGCATGACCGACAGCGTGCTCGCGGTCGTAGTAATACTCAATCCGCTCGTTTATCGCAGAGAGAAGTTCACGCAGGTCAACGCCGTCACACTCGCCGAGCAGATTCGGATCCGGCATCATCTCAATAAAGTCAAATCTTCTTCTCAATGCGGTGTCGAGCATTGCTATCGAGCGATCGGCGGTATTCATCGTACCGAGAATATAAAGATTGACCGGCACGGAAAACTCCGCCTGTGAATACGGCAGAATTACGGAAGTTCCGCGCTTTGACTCCTCAATGAGAGTGATAAGTTCGCCGAATATCCTCGAAATATTGCCTCGGTTTATCTCGTCTATAACGCAAACAAAATTCATATGCGGACTCTTTGCCGCCTTTTCACAGAGCGACTTGAATACGCCGTTGAATGCCCGATAAATTACCGTAGTGTCCGAGTGTGCTGTATTTGTCTCGTTGCCGTACCTGTCCACAACTATCGGTCGGATCCCTTCAACGAACTCCTCGTAGCTGAACGACTGGTGAAACGTGGTAAACTTTAT
Organism: uncultured Ruminococcus sp.; assembly: GCA_900540005.1. GTDB lineage: Bacteria > Bacillota > Clostridia > Oscillospirales > Ruminococcaceae > Ruminococcus > Ruminococcus hominiciens. The sequence goes on along the minus strand of UQEM01000091.1, from coordinate 7,573 downwards.
CTGTCCCGAACCCACATACTTTTCATATCTTGCCTTAACGTCATCGTAATTCTCATCAGGGAGGATTTTTTTGCCCTCTATCAGTTCCACGGCATAGCGCACAACATTGTACGTCTTACCTGTTCCGGGAGGGCCGTACAGGATCTGGTTGAGCGGAGCATTTGAGCGCCTGATCTGAAACTCCGTCTTTGAGGCAGGCTTATTGAACACATTGCGCCGCGGCTCGATTTTCCCTGCGAGGAGTTCCCATGACATAACATCAAAGACGCGCATATTCTTGAATTTGAAGTTCGTGTCGCGAAAAGCCCTGATTTTACGGCAGTTTGTGATATACCGCGTAACATCGTCCTTTTCGATAAGTTCCAAGCCCATTGTCCTGTAGATCTCGCAATGTTCCTTCGTATTTGCAAATATCGGAAACGAAAAAGGCTTCAGAGAGTGCAGTATCCTCGAAACCACATATATCGGGATACCTGCATTTTTAATTTTGGCATTCAGCATTTTCTGAGCCGTGTCATACAGTTCGCTGTCCTTTTCAAGGCCTGCAAGATTAATGCACATCTTGATAAAAAACTGTACCGCTTCGGCATTTTTTGCCATATCGGTGTCTTTGAAAGCAACAGTTTCGGTAAGCACTTTCAGTTCATCATCACTTATTCTGTGCGTGAAAAGCTTTTTCGAGCCGTTGCACCAGATACGCTCAAGGCTTCGTTCGAGAGTTATCTTGTCGTTATACAACAGGTGACTCTTTTCAAGACGGGATTTTCTCTCGCTTTTGTCCGAGTTCCATATTCCCAGTGACAGAAAGTACAGCAGTTCAAGGTCGGTGTAGTCTAACAGTGCGGTTTTTCTGAGTTTTGCGTAGCATTCGACGGTCTCTCTTACCGAGCGGTATGTTCCGTCATATTCATTGGGTAGTATCTCGTTTGTATGTTTTAATTCGTCTATTATCTGTGTTTTATCCATGGTACTGACTGCCTTTCAATATTTAACCCGTTATAATTGTACCATACAATTCAACAAAAGTCAACGTTGATTGTGCTTTTTGTGCAGTATAACAGTTTGTGGATCCTGCTTTATTGCAGAAACACTATCCGACAGTCTTTTCGTCTATCGTTATTTCACAGCCGCCAACGGGACGCACCGTAAGGACATAGCAACTGTTTTCGCCGAATACCCTGTTCATCTCGTCAGCATAATCCGCCGCGAGATAATTCGGAACAAACGCCTGTATCGTTCCTGCAAAACCGCCGCCGTGAACGCGGACAGCTCCCGAGCCGCTCAGAAAGCGCTTGCTGAGCATGATGGCGAGCGGAATTTCCTGCGCCTGCGGTTTCCTGCACGAATAGAGGTTTTGCAAAAGCTTGTAGGACGAGTCGCCCGACTCCTCAACAAGTCTGAAAAACTCCGCGGTATTGCCGCTTTCAAGAGCCGCCGCCTCATCTCCTGCACGTCGGTTTTCATCAAAGAAATGCGCCGCTCTGAGCAGCGCCCTGTCCGTGCAGACCTTGCGCAATTCTGGAAGCTTCGCGTAAAATTCTTCCTCGTCAGCATTACGGAGAACCTCGCTCCCGAGAGCCTTTGCAACGCTCATCATCTCAGCCGAAACTGCCGAATAATCGGGTGTAAGGTCTGCGTGACTACCCTTTGTATCGGTTATGCAAAGCGAATAGCCTGAGGCTGAAAAATCAAACTCCACAGAGCGTATTTCAGGTTCGGCAGGCTCTTTAAAATCAATGTAAACGAACCCTCCGACCGAACTTACCATCTGATCCATAAGTCCGCTTGCCTTGCCAAAGTACTTATTCTCGGCAAACTGACCAATTTTTGCGATCTCAACCGCTCCTGCTCTGCCGCCGTTGTACTGCTTATCAATTATCGTTCCGAGCAAGACTTCAAATGCCGCAGAAGATGAGAGTCCGCTTCCGCTTAGAACGTCAGAGGTGGTATAAGCGTCGAATCCGCCGATTTTAACGCCAGCCTGCACGAATCCTGCGCACACGCCCCTTATGAGTGACGCGGAAGTTCCCGCTTCACCGGGGTCTGCTTCAAGGCTGCCGAGTTCTATCGTATCTGCGGAATATCCCTCGGATTTTAGCCTGATAACACCCTCGTCATGGAAAGCCACGATTGCGACAACGTCAAGATTTACTGCCGCCGCAAGTACACAGCCGTGCTGATGATCGGTGTGGTTTCCACCGATCTCTGTTCTGCCGGGAGCTGAAAAGACGTGTATCTCCCCACGCTCGGGATACAGCCTTGAAAAATTCTCAGCAGCGCTGAGGTAACGCGCTCTCTGACGAAGCAGAGTACGCTCAGAGCTGCCGTAAAGTTCCCTGAAGCGCTCGTCAAGCGCGCCGTTAGAAATTGCATTTACAAGTTCAGATATATTCATGTGTTTCTCCATTCCATGTTTTATCACAGCCTGAACAGGCTTTTTCGGGCAACTGCATATCTTTCCCTAAAGCTCTGTGCGGCGTTGCCTTAATTATATTATAGCAGATAAGCGTCAAAAAAGCTATACGATTTTCTCACAGCCTGTTCAGTATCTTTTAATGTGCGGATCTTCGAGCATTATTTTGTAAGTGACAAGGAAAAAAATGCTGAACAGGCTCTTAATAAAAAACAGTCCCGCAGGACTGTTTTTCAAGAACGTATTACAGTTGATTATCTCTTTCCCACTTTGTCGTCCTCGGGCATAAGCTTGTCATGCGCAAGAATATAGTCGTAAAGCTCGCCTATCGTCGTGAAAGCAACTCCGACATAACTGTCCGCACAGCCGTAATAGATCGCGATCCTGCCCGTTTCCGCATCATGGAGCGTTGCGCACGGAAAGCAGACATTCGGCACAAAGCCGCGCTCCTCATACCATTCCTCGGGAGTGAGGATATAGTTTTCACAGCGGTGAAGCACTTTTGAAGGCTCGTTGATATCGAGGATCGCCGCGCCTATGCTGTAAACATAGCCGTTGCAGGTGTTGACAACGCCGTGATAGAGCATGAGCCAGCCCTTGTCAGTCTCTATGGGAGGCGCTCCGCCGCCGATCTTCAGACCTTCCCACCAACTGTCGGATTTGCCCATTACATGGCGATGACGTCCCCAGAATTCCATGTCGCGGCTCTCGGAGAGATATATCTCGCCAAATGCAGTATGTCCCGTATCGCACGGGCGCGAAAGCATTACAAAATTGCCGTTTATCTTTCTCGGGAACAGGACAGCATTGCGGTTGTACGGAAGAAAGGGATTTTCAAGACGGGTAAATATCTTGAAATCGGTGGTTTTCGCCATTCCGATAGTCGGGCCGAACGCGTCCTGACACCACATTATATAGTATACGCCGTCAATTTTCACAAGCCGCGGATCGTATGCATAGAGTGGCATGAAAGGCTCGCCGTTTTCATCGGTAAAAGGGATCTTTTCGTGGTCAAACTCCCAGTGTATCGCGTCTTTGCTCCTGCCAAGATAGATATGCGGAACTCCGTTGTGCTGTTCGCCGCGGAAAACTCCGATATAGCTGTCACCGTAAGGTGCGACCGCGCTGTTGAAGATCCGCGCAACATCGGGCAGAGGATTGCGGTTTATGATAGGGTTCTCGCTGTACCGCCACACAGGTGCCATGCAGTCCGAGGGTTTGTACTGCCAAGGCATATCAGGCAGAGCGCTGCCTATGATCTTGATTTCTGACATAATTTACTCCGTTCTGCTTAAATTATCAAATAATTTAAGCTTTTTAATCTTAAGTTAATTATACCATAACTTTGCAGTTAGGTCAAGAAAAGTTTTTCTTCGGCTGCTGTTGATTTTTTTAAGGCTTTATGCTATACTTATTATGGAATATTATTAAATGAGGTGTTCACTTGGCTAACGATAAAATCAGAAATTTCTGCATAATCGCTCACATAGACCACGGCAAATCTACCCTTGCCGACCGAATTCTCGAAAAAACCGAGACCGTTGCTATCCGCGACATGGAAGATCAACTTCTCGACAACATGGATATCGAGCGTGAAAGAGGCATCACGATAAAGGCTCGTGCAGTCCGCCTGAAATACAAGGCTCAGGACGGCGAAACATACATTTTCAACCTCATCGACACCCCCGGTCACGTTGACTTCAACTACGAAGTCTCGCGTTCTCTCGCGGCCTGCGAAGGAGCAATTCTTGTCGTTGACGCTTCTCAGGGAATTGAGGCGCAGACTCTCGCCAATACCTACCTTGCTATCGAGCATGACCTCGAAGTCGTACCTGTTGTAAACAAGATTGACCTTCCCTCCGCTGATCCCGACAGAGTTTGCAGCGAGGTCGAAAACGTTATCGGAATCCCGGCTATGGACGCTCCGAGAATTTCCGCGAAGATGGGCACAAACATCGAGGCAGTTCTCGAAAAGGTCGTAACCGACATTCCTGCGCCCAAGGGTGACACCGAAAAGCCGCTCAAAGCGCTTATTTTCGACAGCTACTATGACTCCTACAAGGGCGTTATCATCTACGTCCGCGTCAAGGAGGGCAGAGTAAAGGTCGGCGATAACATCAGACTTATGGCTACGGGAGCAGTTTTCACCGTTGTTGAAGCAGGCTTTATGGACGCCGATTCGCTCGTAAACAACGGCTCTCTTGAAGCCGGCGAAGTAGGCTATATTGCCGCTTCCATAAAGAGTATCGGCGACACTCGTGTCGGTGATACCGTAACGAATAATGATGATCCCTGTGACGAACCGCTCCCCGGCTACCGCAAGGTAAATCCCATGGTATTCTCGGGTATCTATCCGGCAGACGGCGCAAAGTACGGCGATCTGCGCGAGGCTCTCGAAAAGCTTCAGCTCAACGACGCTTCACTTTCATTCGAGCCTGAAACATCGGTTGCGCTCGGTTTCGGATTCCGCTGCGGATTCCTCGGACTTCTCCACATGGAGATCATTCAGGAGCGCCTTGAACGCGAGTACAACCTCGACCTAATCACGACCGCTCCGTCTGTTATCTACAAGGTCACGCTGACGAACGGTGAGGTTCAGTATATCGACAACCCGACCAATTATCCCGACCCTGCTGTCATACAGATTGCCGAAGAACCTATGGTCAAGGCAGATATTCTTGCTCCGTCTGAATTTGTCGGCAACATCATGGAACTTTGTCAGGACAGGCGCGGGATCTTCAAGGATATGCAGTACCTCGATGACACGCGCGTAAGTCTGCATTATGAACTTCCGCTGAATGAGATCGTCTACGACTTCTTTGACGTGCTAAAGTCGCGAACCAAAGGCTATGCATCGTTCGACTACGAAATGCTCGGCTACGTTCCGTCAAAGCTCGTCAAGCTTGATATTCTTCTCAACGGCGATATCGTTGATGCGCTCTCGTTCATCGTTCATGCGGACAGCGCATACACCAGAGCGCGTAAAATCGCTGAAAAACTGAAAGACAACATTCCGCGCCAGCTTTTTGAAGTTCCCATTCAGGCGGCGATCGGCGGCAAGATAATTGCCCGTGAGACCGTTAAGGCAATGCGCAAGGACGTTCTTGCGAAATGCTACGGCGGCGATATTACGCGTAAAAAGAAGCTTCTCGAAAAGCAGAAAGAGGGCAAAAAGAGAATGCGTCAGCTCGGTACGGTAGAAGTGCCGCAGGAAGCGTTCATGAGCGTCCTCAAACTCGACAGCTAAAAAGTTATCATGTTAAACTATATCATTCTTGTTCTGCTGACGGTTGTGCTTATCCTCAGCGCAGTCACCGTCATAGCAGAGCCGATTTTTGCCGGATACAAGGGAGTCGGCAGAATTTTACGCGAAATAAGGATACGTCTGCGCGCAATATCGAGGACAAGCTTTTGCGTATGGGCAGGCGTTATAGTAATATTCGCACTCGCTGTCGGAGACGATGAACCGCTGAAAGTTCTGGCTGCTCTGCTGATAATGCTGCTTACTCTGTTCATTCTCCACCCCGAGGACTTCCTGAGCATTTTCTTCCACAGAAAAAAATCAAAGAAACTTACTCCAATAAATGAAACTCTCTGCGGTGAGCTCCCCGAGGCAAAGATCATCACGGAAACAACGAAAGGACAATCACAATGAGTATCTACACTTGTCCGCATTGCGGCGAAAAATCATTCAACCCGTGGACTAAGGCATGGGCAGGTCAGCTCAATTCAAGGGGCAAGCCGTGCATGAAGTGCGGCAAGCTCTGCGTTAACGGCAAGGGCGCAACTATTTTTAATGCCGTTTATTCCCTGCTCGCATTTATCTGTGTCATTGTTATTTACCTTAACGGCACAAAGAACGCATGGATGTACTACCATGAAGTTCCCATGGTTGCAGGACTGCTTCTCTCAATGTTCATAGTTCCCAAAATCGTAAATGCGTTCTTCTTTAAGCTTGAACCGTCTATCAGGATAGAATACAAATGAGCACTCTCGGACTCTACATTCATGTACCGTTCTGCGCAAAAAAATGCGCTTACTGTGCGTTTTACTCGGGTGCGTATTCGGCAAGGAATGCAGCAGGCTATGTTGACGCGGTAAAGCGCAATCTGCGCTATTATTCCGACAAAAGCCGCATTACCGACACGATCTATTTCGGCGGAGGCACTCCCTCGCTGCTTTCGGCGGTTCAGCTCGGAGATATTCTGAGTTGTGCCGCCGAAAATTTTTGCATTGCTCCTGATACTGAGATCACGCTCGAAGCTAATCCCTCAACGCTCTCACCCAAGCGTCTTGCGGAATTCCGCGGAATCGGCATAAACCGCCTTTCTATCGGCGTTCAGTCCATGAACGACGAGGAACTGAAATTTCTCGGCAGAGCGCATACTGCGGAACGCGCAAAAAAAGCAGTTCTTGACGCATATGATACAGGCTTTGAAAACATCTCCTGCGACCTTATGGCGGCTATCCCCAATCAGACGCTCGGTTCGCTGAAACGTTCCATTGAGGAGCTTTCTGCGCTGCCGATCCAACACGTTTCGGCGTATCTGCTCAAAACCGAGGCAGGCACTCCGTTCGACTGTGACGAAATAAAGCGACAGCTACCGACCGATGATGAAGCCGCGGAGCTGTACGAAACAATGGTAAAGGAACTTGAATCACACGGCTTTGAGCAGTATGAAGTCTCAAACTTTGCCAAGAAAGGCTTTGAGAGCCGCCATAACTGCCGCTATTGGAAATGCAGCGACTATATCGGAATCGGCCCGTCCGCACACTCGTGCAATAACGGCAGGCGATTTGCAGCCGAATGTACCACCGATGAGTTCATTGTCTCCGATATCCAACCGACTGTAATAACCGACGAATCTCCGTGCGGATTTGAGGAGTTCTCGATGCTTAGGCTGCGTCTGAAAGAGGGACTTGCTCTCTCGGAAGTCCCCGAACACCGCGCCGATATCGAAAAGAAGCTCCCACCGCTCATAAATGCAGGATATGTGACCTTTGACGGAGAGAGAGTCGCACTAACTTCAAGCGGATTTCTCATGTCAAATTCTGTCATCAGCTATATCATATTCTGAAAGCAGTCTGTCAACTAATAATGGGATTCTAAAGGGTTGTTAACCCTTTAGCGGATTCCTGTCTCTTATACACATCTGACGC
>UQEM01000090.1 GCA_900540005.1 uncultured Ruminococcus sp. | reverse complement strand
TCGTCGGCAGCGTCAGATGTGTATAAGAGACAGATATAATTCCGGCAGAAGGCTACAGCGAGGAACAGCTACTCTCGATTGCATATTCGCTTGAAAAGAGAAGTGAACACCCTCTTGCGAAGGCTGTAACTGTAAAAGCTGAAGAAGAGGGAACTGCTTTTAGCAAAGTAACAGAGTTTGAGGCACTTGCAGGCAATGGACTTCGTGCCAAGTGCGGCGATTCGCAGCTTCTCGGCGGAAGCTTTAAGTTTATCTCTTCACAGTCTGAGATCACAGATGACATGAACAAGGCTGTAGAGCGACTTTCAGAGGAGGCAAAAACACCGCTTCTTTTCACAGAAAACGGAAAATTTGTCGGCATTATCGCGGTAGCCGATGTGATCAAGCATGATAGTCCTGCCGCTATACAGCAACTCAAAAATATGGGAATCAAAACGGTTATGCTTACCGGCGATAATGAGCGCACAGCAAAGGTTATCGGAGCGCAGGTAGGTGTTGACGATGTCGTGGCAGGAGTTCTTCCGGACGGTAAGGAAGCTGTTGTAAGAAAGCTTAAACAAACAGGTAAGGTTGCAATGGTTGGTGACGGAATCAACGATGCTCCTGCTCTTACTGCTGCGGATATTGGTATTGCTATCGGAGCGGGAACAGATGTGGCGATAGATTCTGCTGACGTTGTTCTTATGAAGAGCAGCCTTAATGATATCCCGGCAGCGATAAGGCTCAGCCGTGCAACGTTCCGAAATATCAAGGAAAATCTGTTCTGGGCATTTATCTATAACGTCATAGGCATTCCTCTTGCGGCAGGCGTATATATAAAGCTTTTCGGCTGGCAGCTTAATCCTATGTTCGGAGCCGCTGCAATGAGCTTGTCAAGTTTTTGCGTAGTTACAAACGCACTCCGTCTTAACTTTTTTAAACCTCATAATGCTGAACATGACAGAAAGGTTAAACAGTCCGGTCATCACTCCGATAGTTCTCTCAGTAAGACTATACAGATTGAGGGAATGATGTGCAGACATTGTGAAGCAACCGTAAAGAAAGCACTTGAGGAACTTAAAAATGTGCAGAATGCGGAAGTAAATCACGAAAAGGGAACTGCCATAGTTACCTTGACCGGTGAAGTAAATGACAAAACTATCAAAAATGCAATAAAGGCAGCAGGGTATAAAGTTACAGGGATTATCGAATGATAATCCCTGCTTTTTGTTCTGTATAAAACAGAAAACCCGTTGGAAATTCCAACGGGTTTCACTGGTGAGACATGAGGGATTTGAACCCTCGACCCTACGCTTAAAAGGCGTATGCTCTACCGACTGAGCTAATGTCTCACAACGTATTTAATTATAGCAAACTTTTTATAAAATGTCAAGCTGTTTTTGATTTTTTTAAGGTTTCTGCTATATAAACAACAAATTCAAATAAAGTTTAGTGAAAATGCTGTTTTTGAAATTTAGGCTTGACAATCTATGGTAAGTGTGATATACTAATATAGTCGTCAGAGACAAAGAGATGTGCCTGTAGCTCAGCTGGATAGAGTGACTGGCTACGAACCAGTAGGTCGGGGGTTCGAATCCCTCCAGGCACGCCAAGCGGAAACAAATACGTTTCCGCTTTTTGTTTTATAAAAATTCTTATGGAGGCGCATTTGCATGATAAAAAAAGCTGCAACAGCGGTAATTGCTGCTACAACATTAAGTTCTGCATTATTTGCTTACCCTGTTTTTTCTGAGGCGGAGGAAACAGGAACAAGTGATCCTGTTAAAATAATGTGCATAGGAGATTCTATTACTGACGGTTACGGAGTTGCCGGTTCATATAGAAAGTTCTTATACCACAATCTCACCGAAAAAGGTTATGACATTGATATGGTTGGCTCAAACAGCAATTCTGACTGGAGACCCACTTATACTGATGAGGTTACAGGGGAGAGCTTTTCATATGATGATGCTAATACAGGATACAGCGGATATGCAATAAAGGAGTATCCCGGCAGGAGCGGTATCCTTGAAACGCTTAAATCAACAGACTGCATTGCCCAAGCAACTCCAGATATCGTTATTCTGCAAATCGGAACTAATGATGTTTTGGACAAGCACGAAATAGAATCATCAGGTGAGAGACTTTCTGAGCTTGTAACTTACATAATGGAACAGTTGCCGTCTGATTCTGCTCTGTTTGTTACGTCGATTCCTTATCTTGATCCGAATAGATCCGATGTTTACCAGTGGTTCAATAATTATCGTCACTCAGATGATTGGCAGACTTCGTACAGCGATGATGTGGTTGAAGTCAACGTAAAAGCGACCGTTGACTCTTACAATGAAATTGTCAGCGATACTGTTTCACAGCTTCAAGGCACATATCCAAATCTCTATTCAGGCGATGTAAAAAGCGCGATAACAGATGTAAAGGAACAACTCAAGGATGGCGTTCATCCGAACAATATCGGATATAGTCTCATGGGTGCGTATTGGACAGATGTAATAAGCAATTATTTGTGCGGAAGTTCACCATCGATCACAACGACTACTACAACTACCATTACAACAACCACTTCGATAACCACATCAACTACTGTATCGGAAACATCTTCCACTACTACGGCTATAGCCCCCACTAAGTACGAGTACAAGATTGCAGATCTCGTTAAACTCCAGCAGTTCATTTTAAATAATTCATCATCTATCACAAGTGATGATGAAATAAATTACGATATTGACTCAAATGGCAGGCTTAATTCACTTGATACAGCTTTGCTAAGGAAGATTCTGATATCAAAATAACGGCAGTACTATAAAAGCATTCCTTTATTATTGAAAGGAATGCTTTTTGTGTACAGAAAATGAAAAGCAATTGATAGACATCTGCGATTCTTGACATCAAAGTCAAAACATGATATAATGCATTATGTATAATGAATATCTGGAGGGATATCATGATAAAAAAATTTATTGTAAATTCAATGGCAGTTGCAACTGCTCTTTCAGGAATGTTCTTTGTTTCCGCTTCTGCGAATGCTGCTACAGCAGATGAAGTTGCAGCTTTAGCACGTTCATACGGCTACTCAGAAGAACAGATCCAGCAAGGCTATAACGAGTATTATTCTGACCCTGAGGCATATCCGCCCGAAAAACTTGATCAGGCAATTGAATACCTTCGCCGTTCAGGAAATCAGATAATCGAACCGGGGCCGCAGGTAACAACTTCGGTGACTACTGCTGAACCTGCACAGACAGTAACAACAGCAAACAATGCATCTAACGCAGGAGCAGGAAATGTGACTGCGACAGGAACAAATTCACAAGGTCAGCCTGCAACTACAACCACAGCTCAAAATGCATCACCAATAACCATTAAGGCAGACGACGGAAGTTCCTTTGAGAGAATATCTCACAGCAACTTCATTAATATGTCCTATGAGGAAAAAGTAAACTATATCAGATCATTTACTACTGAGCAGCAGCAGGCAATTATCAATAGTCTTACGCCTGAGGAGTACAGAAGTATGCTCAAGCAAATGCCTGCCGAACAAAAGGCAGAAGTTGTAGGAGAACTTTCAAAAGCTGCCGGAGCAATGGGACTGAATCTCACTGTTGAGGATCTGAGTGATGATTCGCTTACAGTTGCAATGAGAAACAGTGATGGCGAGCTGTTGGGACGCTCTACTTCCGGTATAACTGTCGAGGACACAGGTTATGACAGAACACCGCTCTATATTGCAGCCGGAGCACTCTTTCTTGCAGCACTCGGGATCCTTACATTCGTAACCCGCTATTCTTTCAGAAAGCCTGAGAAAATAAATGAAAAATAATAAAAAAAGCTATGTTCCCATTCACATATTGACTCCGATAATCGTCCTTATAATATGTGTCGGAATTCTGATGCTCGTTCTTATAAAGCCTGCTGATAAAATAAAAGTATATGCAAATCTTGCCTTTATGGACGAGCTTAAAAATACTCCTGATACGAATTCGGGACTTGTAATAAGGGATAATAATATTGTAACCGATTACAATGGTCAGACATGGGAGACAGGGAAGTTGATCTATCCTCAGTTCGGCGAACTCTTTGCAATCATAAAGAGTGACTCATTCAGTGTTGATGTTCCGGTATACTGGGGAAGCGAATCGGAACTTTTTGAAAAAGGTGCTTGTCAGTCGTCAGGTTCTTCACTTATCGGAAGCAGTGGCAATTCAGTAATCAGCGCGCATGAAGATACCTATTTTGCCGAACTCAAGAACCTCAAGGAAGGTGATACCCTTACCGTATACACAAATTACGGCGAATTTGAATGCACAGTAAAGGAACTGATTTCATTCAACAAATCGGAAACGAAATATGTAGCGCCTTCTAAAGATACAAAACTTACACTGTACACTTGTCAGAAAGATGTTTTCGGAACTTCGGACAAGCGCGTAGGTGTTGTATGCGAAATTACAGAAAGTAAATTTTATAACAAAACAGGGGAGGAGTCAAAATGAAAAAAATCAGTTCATATCTCCCCTCTTTACTGATATCGATCGTTCTTGTGTTCACATTTATCGGAACAGCGGTAATAGCCCTTACAGATATAAATATCAACGCAAATAGTTGCATAAGTCTTGCCAAAAAGAACGCTCTTGAAAAAGGCATATATACTGAAATTGAAAAGAATTATAAAAGTAAATATAATTCTACCGGAATTCCGGCGGAAGTCTATATGGATGCAATTTCAGAAGATTATATTATTTCTGTAGAAGAAAGTTATATAAATGCCGGATTTAAATCACTTGAGTCAGGCGAAAAAATGCAGGTTAAACGTGTTGAGAACGATCAGCTTGAAAAGAGTATCGAAGATTTCTTCAGTAATTATGCGGACGAATCAGGTCATGCAAAAGACGAGATCTATGATCAGAAACTTGCCGAAACCATAGATGGAGCTTATAGCACGATTTCATCTTACTGCGATGTGTATAAGCTTTCAGCGCTGGACAACCATGGAGTTCTGTCAAAACTGTCAAAGCTTTACAGATTCAAAACACCGCTTACAATTGCTTTGGCTACAACTGATGTAGTATTGATTGTATTGCTGCTTTTAATAAATTTAAAAAACAAACTCGTTGTGTACTATTGGGCAGGAACATCTGCACTCATATCGGCAATTTTAGGCCTGACACCTTCTGTTTATCTCGCCGTGACCAAGTACTATGATTCGTTCTCAATAAAACAGCAGCAGGTCTTTACAGCTTATACAAGTATGATGTATGAATTTACAGAAGCCTTTATTGCTGTGCAAACTGCTATGGCTGTTCTTGGAATTTCGTTGATCGTAATATACGGAGTTATGTATAAAAAATATGTACTTGCAAACGAAAAGTAAAGATATCGTAAAAATCCTCAGCATAAATTGTTGGGGATTTTTATCTCTTGCGAATATACTTGAAAATTATAGAAAATCATGGTATACTAAGTGAAAAGGGAAATCAAGTAAAGTTTCACCAAATGTAAGTTTGGTGAAACTTTGGATAAGATTTTTTAATACGATAATATCAAGGAGTTTTAGTCATGAATATAATGGTAGTTTTTATAGCTGTAATTTTAGTAATGATAATCGAGTATCTTTTGGTAAAGAAAAAAAATAGCAGAGATGAAGAAGATCATGATAATTATGGAAATAATTATCATGATGAATATCCATTTCACTCTAAGTATCTGCTTACCAAAAACGAATATTATTTTTATAATAAGTTAAAAGCCGTAACTGAGCCACTCAACTTGCAGATACTTGCCAAAATCAGGCTTGCAGACTTGATTGAAATAAATGATGATATTAAAGGTAAAGAATGGTGGGCACTGTTTGGAAAGATAAAATCGAAACACATTGATTTTGCAATTTCTGATAATATGAGAATAGTTGCATTAATAGAATTAGATGATTATTCACATCAAAGAAGCGACAGACAAAAAAGAGATGAATTTGTAAATAATGCTCTTTCTACCGCCGGATATAATGTTATAAGAACATATGGAGATACAAATGTTATTAAACAAACACTAAGTGATTTGGGATATGACCAGCTTGAATCTGCGGGAGCGGAGTATGATGAATAACTACAATAATAAAGAAAATCCGGAATTTCTGAATGATTACCTTGTGCACATTAAAATTGTGCAAATGCTGTCTGAACGGACTATTGAAGAATATTATCTTGATATAAGACTATTCTTAAAATACATATACGCAAACACACATGACATATGTATAGATGATGCGGATATATCTTCAATGACTATATCGGAGCTAAAGAAAATTTCCGTGTCTGATATCTATAGTTTCATATACTATGCATCAGATGAGCGGAAAAACGCAGATCGTGCCAGATATAGAAAAGTTTCATCGTTGCGTAGCTTTTTCAAATATCTGCATAAGGTTTTGAAAGTTATCGACAGCAATCCTGCACAGGATTTAGATGTGCCGACTCCTAAGAAGTCATTACCGAAGTTTCTTAACTTAAACGACAGCATGAGGCTTCTCCAAGCGTCAGATAAGAGCGAATCAAAGCGTAATTACTGCATTATAACGTTATTTCTGAATTGCGGAATGCGACTTAGCGAGCTTGTCGGAATCAATATAAAAGATATTGACTTCTACGATAATAAATTAAAAGTTTTGGGCAAAGGCAATAAGGAACGAATGGTTTACCTTAATTCCGCTTGCGTTAGTGCGCTTAATGACTATCTCGAAATAAGAACCAACAATCCGAAAGCCGCTGCTGAACCTGCACTATTCATAAGCAATCAAAACAAAAGAATATCCAAGCGACGGGTTCAGCAGATAGTGGAAGATACACTGACAGCCGCAGGACTTGACGGAAAAGGCATAACTACTCATAAGCTGCGCCATACAGCAGCTACACTGATGTATCAATACGGTGATGCTGACGTGCTTACTTTAAAAGAACTCTTGGGACACGCTAATGTTTCCACTACTGAAATCTATACTCATCTCAGTAATGATGATGTACGCAACGCTGTAGAAAGCAATCCCCTTTCTAATATTAAATCAGATACTCACAAGGAATAGTTTTTTTATTAAATTAGAGTAAATGTGTTGCAAATTTGAAAAAAGTGTAGTATAATATTTTAGGTATAAGTTTATAAGCTTTACGGAAGGTAGTGTTTTTATGTGCGGAATTGTCGGTTTTACAAACGATATTGATAATTCAAGCGAAGTTCTCGGAAGAATGATGGATCGCATCAAGCATAGAGGACCTGACGCTGAGGGTAAATATGTCGATGATAAGATTGCTCTTGGTCATCGCAGACTTAGCATCATTGATGTAAGTTCTCAGGGTGACCAGCCGATCATCAGCGATGACGGCTCACTCGTCATTGTATTTAACGGAGAAATTTACAATTATCAGCCGCTTCGTAAGCAGTTGCTTGAAGCAGGCTACAAATTCCGCTCTAAAACAGATACGGAAGTTCTTCTGTATGGTTACAAAGAATACGGCGAAAAGCTTCTTGCTAAGCTCAGAGGAATGTTTTCGTTCCTTATCTGGGACAAAAACAAGGAAGAACTTTTCGGAGCGCGTGACTTTTTTGGCATAAAGCCGATGTATTATGCCAAAATGGGCGGCACTTATATGTTCGGCTCGGAAATAAAAAGTTTTCTCGAACACCCTGCTTTTAAGAAAGAACTCAATACTTCTGTACTGGAAAGCTATCTCACCTTCCAGTACTCCCCTACTAACGAAACTTTCTTTAAAAATGTTTACAAACTTCCGCCTGCACATTATTTTAAATACAGTAAGGGTAATTTTGAAATGAAACGGTATTGGGACGTTCATTTTAACGCTGACAACTCGCTTACGCTTGACGAATGCGTGGAAAATATTTCCGATACTTTCCATGATTCGGTTGAAGCTCATAAAATCGCTGATGTTGAAGTAGGTTCTTTCCTTTCAAGTGGAGTTGATTCGAGTTACGTTGCTGCCGTGGCTGATGTTGATAAGACATTTACCGTTGGCTTCGGCAAAGATGAAAAATACAACGAAATTGGTTGGGCAAAACGTTTCTCCAAGGCTATAGGCAAGGAAAACACGAGCAAGGTTATTTCCCCTGATGAGTACTGGGGAAGCCTTTCAATGATCCAGTATCATATGGACGAACCGCTTGCAGATCCTGCCGCTGTTGCGCTCTACTTTGTCTGCAATATAGCTTCCGAAAAGTTAAAAGTAGTACTTTCAGGAGAGGGCGCAGATGAAATATTCGGCGGTTATAATGTTTACAGCGATCCAGACGGAACTGTTTACGACAAGCTTCCGAGATCATTTAAGCGCGCTGTCGGAAATATTGCTTCAAAACTTCCTGCAAAGCGCGGAGTTAACTTCTTTGTTCGCAAAGGCAAAACAGTTGAGGAACGTTTCATAGGAAATGCCTATATGTTTACTCCAAGTGAGAGAAAGTCTCTGCTGAAAATCAAGACTTCCGCTCCTGACCCTATGTCGATCACAAAGCCATTTTATGATAATGTAAAATCAAAAGATGATGTAACAAAAATGCAGTATCTTGATCTGCACCTTTGGATGGCAGGTGACATTCTGCTTAAAGCGGATAAAATGAGTATGGCGAATTCTCTTGAATTGAGAGTTCCCTTCCTTGATAAGGAAGTAATGAAGGTCGCTGAGAGAATTCCTACGAAATACCGCGTTACTCATGATAAGAGTACTGAGGAAACAAAGTATATTACAAAGTACGCTATGCGTCTTGCTGCCAAAAAAGATACACCTAAGCAGACTGCGCAAACTGCTGCAAAGAAAAAGCTTGGTTTCCCTGTACCCATTCGTGTATGGCTGAGAGAAGATAAATACTATAATGTTGTCCGCAGTGCTTTTGAAAGTCAGAGTTCTAAGCAATTCTTTAATACTGCTCCGCTTATAAAACTGCTTGATGACCATAGATCCGGAAAGGCTGATAACAGCCGTAAAATCTGGACGGTCTATATATTCCTTGTATGGTATAAGGTATATTTTGAAAACAACGGAAAATACTGATGAATTTGCTTTTTAAAAGCTTTTCATATTATAAAACATTTTCAGGAGGTTAAATATGTATTCAGAGTATCAGCACCTTATTGATTTGAGTGACTACCCTGTATCGTGGTGGACTAAAATCGTTGAACTTGGTGAAAATATTTACAAAAATCCTGCGGCTTATGCCCATGAATGTGACGGCAAGATCATGGCCACACTATTCTATGAGCCATCAACCCGCACACAGATGTCTTTCCAGACCGCTATGCTTCGTCTTGGCGGACGTATTATCGGATTTGATAATCCGGCAAATTCATCTGTTTCAAAGGGCGAAACGATCAAGGACACGACAAAAATCGTGAGCAATTATGCTGATGTTCTCGTAATCCGTCACCCTATCGCAGGTGCTGCAAAGGCTGCTTCACTCACGACCGACTGTCCGGTTATCAATGCCGGAGACGGCGGACACCTCCACCCTACTCAGACCCTCACCGATCTGCTTACGCTTAAAATCGAGAAAAAAACGCTTTCAGGTCTTACAATAGGTATGTGCGGAGATCTTGTCAACGGAAGAACCGTTCACTCTCTTTGCAAGGCATTGTCACGTTTTGAAAACAATAAATTTGTTTTCATTTCAACTTCCGAGCTTGGAATGCCTGCATACATAAAGGATATAATCAAGGCAAACGGCAGCACCTTTGAGGAAGTTAACACTCTTGAAGAAGCTATTGGCAAAATTGATGTTCTCTATATGACACGTATTCAGCAGGAGCGCTTCGCAAGCGAAGAGGAGTACCTCGCGCAAAAGAACACTTATGTCCTTGATCGTATCAAAATGCAGAGTGCTAAAAAGGATATGATCGTTATGCATCCTCTGCCGAGAGTTGATGAAATCACAATAGATGTTGATGATGACGCAAGAGCGATGTACTTCAAGCAGGCTAAATACGGAATGTACGTCAGAATGGCACTCATTAAGACTATTCTCGAAGAGAAAAAGCCTTCAGAAACACTTAAAGGCAAAATTTATCCCGGTGTTCGCTGCGATAATCCAAGATGTATTACAAACCACGAGGAGTATCTCCCGAAGAGTTTCCGTTCAAGCGGAGATGATACACTTCTTGAGTGCGAATACTGTGACGAGAGAAAGTTAATATAACAAAAAGAAAAAGCGGCAGTCAACTGATATAATCCCCTTAGAGTAGACACATGAAATAATAA
Source organism: uncultured Ruminococcus sp. (assembly GCA_900540005.1). Taxonomy (GTDB): domain Bacteria; phylum Bacillota; class Clostridia; order Oscillospirales; family Ruminococcaceae; genus Ruminococcus; species Ruminococcus hominiciens. The sequence continues at coordinate 17 of UQEM01000090.1, read as the reverse complement.
AAAGGTGTAACTCTAAA
>UQEM01000089.1 GCA_900540005.1 uncultured Ruminococcus sp. | reverse complement strand
CAGCGTCAGATGTGTATAAGAGACAGATCAAAAGCCATATCAGGTTCGATCCTGCCTGCGACCTTATCCTCATACACGCTCTGAATGAGCTTGTCAAGCTCCGCAAGACGGCTGCCGACTGTCTTCATACGCTTGGTATCGGAAATGCTCTGAACGTCAATATACGCTCTTTTTCGTCTGAGAAATTCTGCTGTTGCACCCTTTTCGTCTTTGGCAAGCTCGCACATTTCTTGTATATCTGCAAGAATAATACCCTCTATAAGCTCACGATTTATGTAATGCGTGGAGCAATAGTTTTTGCCGAAGCGGTTGTGGTATCCGCAGATATATCCGCCGCCACCTGTGCTTGCTTTCCGCATTTTCCAGCCGCAGCCGTCACAGAAAAGCAATCCTGACAGAGGACTAAGTTCTCCCTTTTTGTCACGCTTTCCTCTGCTGACAGACTTTTCGATCTTATCCCAGAGCTCCTTTGAAATTATCGCTTCATGGTTGTTTTCTATGACCGCCCATTCCGATTCATCACGATCGATACGCTGATGATTTTTATAGCTCACTGTCGTTGTTCGGAGCTGAGCGAGCGTCCCGATGTATATCGGGTTTTTCAGGATATTTTCGAGATTTCTGCCACTCCACAGATGTGAGTGGTTGTAGGGATTCGGCTTGCCGATACGCTTGTAATAATAGTCAAACAGTGTCAGCACTCCTTCTTCATTCAGCGTTGTTGCGATCTGTATAGGCTTGACTCCCGCTGCTCTCATTTCAAAGATACGGCGGACGATGCCTGCGGCATAAGGATCAATGACCGGAGTACGCATTTCATCATCGCTCTTAACATAACCGTATTCATTCGCTTGCGGAGTACAACGCTCTCAGCGTTACGGGCTGGACCAAGCGTGAAGAACTCGGTAAAAAACTCGGCAAGCTGAAATCACAGATACTTGCCATTGATGAGCTTATCGCAAAGATCAACCACCTGAAAGAGCTGTCTGATACATACAAGGAGTATAAGGGGCTGACAGGATTCAAACAGAGCCGTTTCAGGAAGAAAAATGCTGCCGCTATTGATGACTATGAGCAGACAAACAGCTACATCTGGGAGAATATCGAGCCTTACAAGCAGGACGATAAAGCTCCGACAGTGAAGCAACTCACCGACCGCAGTAATGACATGAAGCTGAGATTTAACGCAATGGCTCAGGAGTATAACCATTTGCTTGAAGTAGAAGCGGTTATGGGCAAATACAGCCGTGAGATCAGGAAGCACATTACGGGGCAGCAAAACCGCCGTGCCGTTGAACAGAGCCGAGAACGCAGGCAGGGCAGGAACAGACGCAATTCAGAGCTTGAATGATATAGCGCAATGCACCGGGATTTTCCTCTTTTTGCTGCGCCCTGCACAAGAATTATTACAATTCCCCTGATAGGCTGGACTCCTGCTTTATTATGGTATATACTGTATCTACAATAATGTTTTGGAGGAAACAGCTATGTTGAAAACACCAGAATTGGCAATGCCCAAAAGTCAGACGGTCATTACCGTATGCAACGGCAGGCATGAGGTCTGGACAGACTACGAAGAAGCTAAGGCATATTTCCTTGAAATGATGATGTCTACGGACGGCGAGGAACGTGACCGAGCAGAATGCGTATACATTCAGCTACTCCACGGGCTTGTCGAGTGCAGCGACGAGGACGAGTAATCAAAAAACAGAGCATTGCCGAAAATTGACAATGCTCTGATTCTTTTTTGTGATAAATTATCTTCTCATGCTGCCTGCAATATAATGTGCAAGACTTCTATGGCATACCGATAAAATCTGTTCGATTCTTAAATTCTCGAATCCAACCACTCTGGCAATGAAAGCCATTGACTGTCTCTCCCACAGATACATATACAAAATGTCTCTTTTGGTCTGCGGCAGTCTGTTCAGGCTTCCCTCGATTGCGTTTCTGTCAAACGGGAATTTTGTGCCGGCATAATCGTGTACACGCTGAAGATACTCTGTCGGCTGAAATGCCGCCGCTTCCAGCGCATAAAAAACCTTGTGATACACGACTTGATTCGGGTAATACTTGTAATCCGCAAATATTTCTATACCACGGCGGTAAAAATGCTCCAAAATCGCCGCTGCACAGCCTGCACTTCTGCTTTGACCGTATTCACACTGACAGATGATATTCTTGCCGTCACGGAATGCTTTGTTGATATACTCTGCAAGATCCGGCGCTTCGGGGAAGAAGCTATCGTAGGTATATCCCTTTTCCGGCAGATAGTCGAGGTCGAGGTCATCGACTTCGCAATAGAACACATCATCACAGGCACTGCTGTAATCGACACGGGAATAGTCCTTGTCGATATGCTTCAGCTCCGGGTCACAAAAGCTTATAACAGCGGTATTCTCAGGAAATTTACCGTCGGCAATAATGGACTCGATTGCTTTTCTTGAATATACAGATACTCTCATCAATACCTCCGATCACAAATCTAAACGCCAATGTATCTTTGATATTCTCTTTCCGGTGCGAGTACGTTTATATCCTTCGCAGTATCTGTTGAACCAATTATCAAACTCGTCTATCTCAATCTCAAGACAATCTGATGTTCCTGCATGATGCGGTAGCGGTATGAACAGGATACCATTACCATAGAATCCTTCTTCATACATTATGATATCATACGAAGAAAGCGTATAGATCAGCCCTTTAAAGAACAGAATGCAGGCGTTTTGCTCCCATACTTCGATATTAGACAGCAATTTACAGTGCAATACAGTATCAATGCGGTTGAGATAGCAGATAATTTTAGTGTCTTCACGGTCAATATCGAAAAGTCCGATATACTGGCTGAAATATGTCCAGACATTTTTGAAATATGATTTGAATGATTCAATGCTGAATTCCTTGTCATGTGCTAAATTCCAGTATAATCGTTCTGATTCCTTCAGCAATGCGGAGCGTTTCTCTTCCCGTTCCGGATCTAACTCAAATTTCGTATGAATATACGCCCGTGTAATGACTGCAAAATCTCCCCAGAACTCACGAATAACCAGTCTGTTCTGAATTCCGTATCCTGCTTCCTTCTGAGAAGAAGTCATCATGAAACGCTTTCCCGACTCATAGAACGAATTGAATATCAGTATCAGCTCATTCTGGATAGCTTCCTTACCGGCAAGTTCCTGAATATCGTCAACTAATAGGACATCCGCCTGCAAATACTTCTCACGGAACTGCTCTGCTGTACCGCCGTTGCTGATAATTTTTTTTAGAGTTGATACTATATCAGCCGTTGTTGTGAGGATAACAGTTAATTCGGGATTATTCTGTTTTATGGCATTTTTTACAGAATAGAGCAGATGCGTCTTTCCGGTTGCTGTGCCGCCAAATATTGCAAGTGACTTGGAATCCACATTTTCGGCAAACTGCTTTGCTTTCTCAAATGCTGTGCGGTTTGCATCGGTAACTGCAAAGCTGTCGAATGTGTATTTGCTGCCATTTTTGTTATCGGACATAGTTTGACCTCCTATCAGTTGTTCTTTAACGTGTTAACAGGATGACCTGTGCCGTAACCGCTATACTCTTATAATATATCAGGCGAGATGCTCGGAGCGGCATCTATCAATGGCAGCGTATTCGTGTAATAATCGAGCATTTCCGTGAAAAATTCTTTTAGTGGGAGTGTAGCGCCTGAATGCTTTCCGCCATCGATTCTGCGAAAGCGTGAATTGCCAAGCAACTTCTCTGTAAATGCGTGATTGCCGAGTACCTCATCATCATCTCCAACAATGCAGCTCACATTGGCAGAGTCTATCGTTGCCAGTTCACCGAAAAGCTTCACAAGCGGACGAGTTTTAAATTTAGACAGTATATCCAGAAAAAATGGTGTCAGGCACGGATTGACAAGCATTGCCGACAGGTCATGACGTGCAGACAGCACAGCCGCATAGAATCCCCCCAGATTTGTGCCAACGATCATATCCGCTTTGTACTGCACACGGAGCATATTGAGCGTACCAATAATGTTGCTTGGCTCCTCACTGTCATAATCAATAGATGGTGAAATTATGTATTCACATCCGATCTCATGCAGTGCTGTGTAAGCACTGTTTTTCGGACTGCCGTGATAGCCGTGGACATTGAGGATCGTATAGCCTTTGCAATCAGGATTTGGGAAATGATCATATACTCGCATAGCAAACCTCCGTTCTTTGCAGAGCACACATATGGTATTGGTAGTTTATCAGCTTTTATCACACAGATGATCAGCTACCTTAACAATCAGATCGTGCAGCTCCAAACGCTCCTTGTATTTCTTTGGGACAGCATTGTAGCCTATATATGCTCCGAGGATATTTCCACAGACTGCTCCAGTGGAATCGCTGTCGCCGTTATGATTCACAGCAGTTCTCAGAGCCATATCAAAATCGTTCTCGTACCTCAAAGCACTGTAAACAGCGATTGCAAGCGTTTCCTCGGCTACCCAGCCTTCGCCGAGCTGATGTATGGCTGAAAGGTCGTCCTGTTCTGTTTTCGCAAGCTGAACAGCTTTCTGCATGATAGCAGTAAATTCGGATATATGCTCTGCTTTCGGGAACAGTTTTTTCATCGCTGCGATAGAATCGTTTATGGCAGCTTTGAGCGGTATATCGCTTTCTGAAACTGCTCTGACGATATGCACCAATGCAGCGGCAGGAATAAAGCCAAGATCGTGGCCGTGCGTCAGTGCTGCTGCTTCTGCTGCAAGCATATCGGAGTATTCGTATGAAATATCAGTATCGGTGAAATACAGTCCAATCGGTGCAACACGCATGACTCCACCGCAACCCTTGCTGTCGTTGATCGGAACTTCGACTGTGCCGTTTGCACCTGCTTTGATCTCTGTCATGCAGGTCGTTCCGGGACATCTTCTATGGAACAATTCCGGCACACGCATCAGTTGAGAGCAATGTTTGGTGCCCTGCACAGGATACTTTTCACTCTGCGTCTGATACCAACACTTATACATATCCCTAATGCTGCTTATGTAATCGGGAATGTTACTTTTGCTGACGGCAAGCAGCATACCTTCTGCCGTAAACAGCGTCATCTGTGTATCATCCGATATCTCGGCGACATCATCGTCCAATATCAAATCGTACTCGGTGATGCCATCTTTGCCATACTCGGAGAAGATCTCGTCCTCTCTTTTGAATTCCACTGCATATCCCAGAGCATCGCCGGCTGCCCCGCCTATGAGGCAGCCACGGAATTTATCAATATTGCGCATTTTTTCTCCTGTTGTTTTAATTATCATTTATCATACTTAATACGGTATTTACAAAATCTTCCTTGTTTTTTCCATTCTTTCTTTCTATATCCTTAATTACTGACGCTGTATTGTTTCCAATAAGCCAGAAAACCATATCAACAGTAAAAGTCGGCGTGTGATTATCCTCAGCCATTTGATTGATCGCCTTGAAAATCAGTTTGTCGTTCTTCTCTGCAAGCCCCAGATTGGTAAAAATGTACGAAAGGACATTATCAGGCTTTGCAAAACCGTTTATACCGATGTCCTTCAACCAGTTACAAGCCATTTTAAAGCCCCAATACGGTATCTCTGAGGCAATTTCGTCTGCCAGTGCAATGCGCTCGTCAACATTCTTAGCTCGATTGAAATACTTGATCATATCCTCCTCTGAATCAAACCTCGTAATATAAGCAGCGATTGCGCAGACATTTTTAGCATATTTATTCCATGAATTATTTTCGCTATCCTCACCGTTCGATTCGATTGCTTCCCGAAAACAACGATAGAGCTTCTCATATCGTTTGTCCGTTTTTCCATCGCCGTAAGCCTCATAGACTTTCTTATAATCAAGATCAAACAGACATCGCTTGATAATCTGCCCCTTGCTCCCCTCTTTTCCGTCACCATAACCAATAACGCCGCCTAACATTGTCTGATCGTTAATTGAACGCACAGCAACTTCAAAGGCATCCTCTAAAGAATGAATGTCCCGTTTAGCAAGGTAACGCTGACATTTCTGAGGATTTGCATTTTGCTCAAGGTACTGTTTTGCAGCCTGAAAAATCACACGGTTCTTCTCATGAATATCCATAATTAATACCTCCTGAAAAAATATATTTGAATTATATTATGTACATACAAGTTGCCAGCCTGAAACCGAACTTCCGCTGACAGATAAAGTTTTTATTACAGTTCTCACAGCCGAATTATTTTTATCATTGGAAGTCAGAAACATTGAACCCTGACCTAAACCAATAAAGAAAGATAATAACGGACAACAATAACCTTGAACATGAACAACGTCATATTCAAAAGGAGGTGTGAGAACTGTAAACGGAAAGAACATCAGATATCTATATCAAATTCGACAGTGCTGTTGACCAGATCAAGTGCTGTCTGAGCTTTTGCCAATGTTTCGGCAATATCTGTATAATACCTGCCAACTTCTTCGATGTCGTAATTTGCGTACTTATAGTCGATAATATTTCCGCCGCCGGAATAACCGGAGCTGACACGTACTTTCGGCATTGCGTCTCTCATTTTAGAGAGGGTTGCACATTCCGCATTAAGCTGAGGAAGATATACAAGCATCTCGTCAATCGTAATATTAAAATCCGGGATAATTGTTGTTGTGTTGAACACGTTTATTGCGTGTTTTACTTTGCGGATCTTACACTCAACCTCTGCCTGAGCATCACGCATTTCCTTGAAATTGTACTCAGGGCGTACAGATTCGACATCCTCCTGAATTGCGGCTACAAAGCTGCAGGAGTTTGCCTCTTTGAGCTGTAATGCTCTCAGTTCGTCGTTGAGCTGACGCAACAGCTTTGCTGCCTGTGATGATGTTACTCGCATATATTTTCCTCCTTAGAAATTGATTTCTTATTTTTCCCTTGTGATTATATTATAGCAAACTTAACGGGACAAAAATGTCCTATGTCAGTTATGCTGTTTCCCACGCCATACGCTTGTGCTTCTGTACCGTCGATCTGAAACTTGACATACGCATCAAAGAACATCTGACAAGCTTCTATCCATTGCTCTCTTTCGATATAGTCCATATGCTACCTCCTATGGGAAGAGTTTTCCATGTTTCCTTCTGTGAGCATATTATATTACGAGCAATGTACCAAAAAGTGGCGGTATCTATGATATGTATATCACAACATATTAAACGAGTTGATTACCTCAACGCTCCCCACTTCTCATGTGCAGAGCATCCGCCGTTTGCCTGCTTGGTTTGCTGGAAATAGCCTGACTTCCGGTTCATACATTTTCCCGTAGCCATCGGGCTGCTGACCTCAAGCCTTGATCCGAAATGGTCGCAGATCTTCCGCTCACCTGACCAGCAAGAACAGGTGGCACAATACTTTGAATCGCAGGTGTACTGATACATAAACATTCCTCCTGAATCTATCGTTGTCCAACATTGCTTATTATTCTGTGGGAATATCCTCTGTTAGCAGTGCAATCCTGTTCGGATACAGAAACCGATAAAGCCCACTCAATATCTTATCATATGGCTTGCCAACCTTGACAGTTTGCTCATATGATAGATCCGCCTTGTACGGACATTTAACTGTCAGATGTATCAATTTGCGACTTTTCTCCAAAACTGCATCTGCTGAATACTTTTCTCCCAATTCCGGAATATCCTTGTTCCAGGCATGAAAGCGGCAGCTTGAAGGACATCCCTGACGAGCTTTATCAAGAATATCGGTGATCTGTTCTTTGATCTTCTCAAAATTAGGATCAAATGTCTTCTCCTGATAAAGCACATGAGCCTCTTTCGGGAATAATTCTATAAACAGATCAACAGCGAATATTTCCTCAAAGAATCGGCTATCTGAAACCTGTCTGCCGAAAGTCTGATTCGTGTCTATGTTGTGAATCATCACCCGAACTTCGCAAAGCTCTGATGAAACTGCAACAGCTGATGCCGCATAGTTTCCTGCATCCGTGCGAAAACGGAAACTGTATATTCCGATATCGCTTTTGAATGCACTTCCTATCGCTTCACAGAACCTTGCTTTCACCTGCGTGAAATCGGATGCAATGTATTTTTCTTGCGGATAAAATCTGTTGTCGTCTTCTCTTCCTCTGATCTGAAGTTCCTCCTGATACTCGCAGAATCTGTCATAGGTCTTATTGAGCAATTCTTTGTAATCTGTATCTCCACCAAGTGAAAAAACTGTACCTGTACCTAAAAAGTGAACATAAAAGTGTACACTTGAAAAGTCGTCCGAAAATTCGGTAATCAGAAGCACGGTTTCGCCTGTTTCGGACATAGGATCATAATGATCCTCGAAGGTTTCGGGATAGCAGCAAATGAAAAAACTACGCTTTTGTTTGATTGAATCGGAAATAATATTGCTGTCAGGTTCTATACGGCTGTACCAATATTCTGAGTATTCTGAAACAGTAAGTTCGTTTTTATTGGAACAACCGATAAAAGCAGCAATCTTTTCGGCAGTGTCATCCCAGTCACTATCGTATTGTTGGTAGACTATAGAATACATATCGTCTTCTGTTCTGTAAACGAATACTGTGATATAAGAATCGGACAGAGCCATTGCAACGATATATTTCCTGTTCTCAACAAAACATTTGCAACAGGACAATCCTCTTTTGGAAGTATCTGTTCTGTCAAAAAGAGCTGCGAGCATTTCTTCAACCGAAATGATCTGAGACATATTCTTTTCCATATAAGTACCTCCTGTTGAAAAGCGCGCTTTTCTTTATGCTGCCATTATAGCACACAAAAAATCTTAATTCCGAAGATGTGGGCGGCTCAATAGAAAATTCTCCCTTTTACACAAATTATTGTCACAAGAAATGTGCAGTATGCCGGTTCCGTTGCTGTACTTTCCTTCTGTGATTATATTATATCACGAACGATGCACCAAAAACGCCCTATGTCAGGATTCGTACTTTTTAAGAGCATTTCTCAGAGTTTCGACGATCTTCTCACGCAGGCCTTGCGGAGACAGCACCTCAACCGCATCCGCAAACTGAATTGCCCAGTGCAGCATTGAGCTTTCGCTTGCATAAACATGAACCTTCATCATTTCGTCAGACAGTTTCTCAATGCGGAGATCTGTGCCGAAGCTGTCAGCAACATCATTCATCATATACTGCTTGCATTGGAATGCTATATGTACCGGTTCTCCGCTCCAGAGATTCGGGTGAGATTTGATATAGTCCGAGAGTCTGATACCTGTTTCAAAGCCTTTCAGCATACGCAAAGATTTAGAAGGTGTGTCAAGCACCTGACAATCCTTGATGCGGTCGATCCGGAAATGCGTCAGATCATCATACGGCGGAAGATTGCATATCAGATAAGAATGACCGTTCTGAGAGATCACCTGATAGGGATTGACGGTATACTGCTTTTTGTTTCCGTTGCTGTCAAGCCTGTATTTCAGCTTTCCGTCAAGTCCGCAGTCACAGTAATGGAAGGATAATTGCCTGCCGTTCGCTATTGCACTGCCGATAGTTTCAAGCGTCATCAGGATTTCCCTGTTCAGAACCTTTCCGTAAATATCCATGTCGATCTTGGATATTTCAGAACGGAAATATTTGCTCGACAATCCTTCCAGGCGGTGGATCAGACTCAAACGGTCTTTTTTCGAGAGACCGTCTGTCAGCAGAACGCTGTCGATTAGCAGCCGCAGTTCGCCGTTCATAAACTTGTGAACGTAATACCAGTCAGTCAGTATTGTTTCTTCGCCGTTTTTGCTGTTTCGGATGATAGCATCTTCTTCAAAGTCGCTGCCACGATATTTGATTGGAAATCCATACACCATCAGCTTGGAAAGGTTGCGCCTGACTGTTTTGCGATCAACTTCCATTCCGTATTCAGATTTCATCAAGTTTTGTATCTGATGCTGTGAAAGCCTGTGGTCTTCGTCGGTGTGCTTTCTCAGGATATCCAGAATATCAAGTATGATCATTTTCTTCGGTTGCATATCGGTCATGATTATCCACCTCATATGTACTATAATTGTATACATTATACACCATTATGGAAGAGAAAGCAAGCATATTGAAAAAAGATAGCCATATCATGAGAATTCTCGTGATATGGCTCATCAATGTTGATATTAGGCTGTTTCGGACATTTATCCATATAGGAAAGCTACTACGGTATCTCCGCATTACAATTTTCCAAAATTGAATGCTCCGATACACAGCTTGTCAGAGGGCGACTGCCCCTAAACAATGCCAACAACTTAAGCGATATTGGCATTTACCCCGCATAAA
>UQEM01000088.1 GCA_900540005.1 uncultured Ruminococcus sp. | reverse complement strand
TCGTCGGCAGCGTCAGATGTGTATAAGAGACAGGTACCCACCGCACCACCAAATGAATAATGTATCTGACTAAGATCACCAATCATACTGTTCGCAGAAATAGGATAATCTGATAGTATTCCCCCTTCACTTGTATTGCTTACTTCAAGAATATTAAAACTACAGTTTTTTTCGTTAATATACACTTCCTGACTGTCAAGTCCGTTAAGAACTACTTTTTGCTCTCGGGAAGGATTAAATCCTGTTGTTATATTAACATTACCTCTAAGCTCAATAATTCCGGCAGTTGCATCATCTCCAGAAAAGCTGCCGCCGTTAAAATTGAAATTTCCTTCAACAACTAAATGATCATTTGCATTGCGCATATACATATAACGAGAATAATACGTACCAGTCATTGTAAAATCGTTACATATTAATTCACCCTTATTGAAATTCAAACAACCTCTATTTTGAATAACAACGTTGCCATGTACTATAAGTGTATTTTCATTAAGGTTTAATGTTCCATAATTAATATACAAATCTTTAACTTCTGTTTGTGCAGTCAAAGTCGTATCAGAATTTATAGTCATATCCTCATAAACTATCTCATCTTCTGATGGCTCATCAATCTCTTCTGTGTTTTCATCGTTCTGAGCAACAACATCATTTTCTGAAACATTATCCGCATTACTTTCTGTTACTATTTCAGATTTAGACGAATAGTCAGCTTGAACAGCAAAAGAATATCCGCACTGACCCACAATCTGAAAAGCAAGAGCCAATGCAATGACCTGGCTTATTGCCCGTTTAACAAATTTCTTCATATTCATTTCACTCCTAATTTACTTCTCTTCACCGTCAATTACAGTAACAATTTGAGTTATATTACCGTTAGCGTCATACATATATTCCACATAATTTTCTTCATCATAGGTCACTTTAATAAGACGATTAAGTCTATCATACTCATATTGCGGTTCATTAAACTTGTCTGAACCTGACAAACTGCTGTCATCGCCCGAACTTGAACCTGACAACTCTAAGCTTGATGAATTTCCTGAGCTTGAGTCAGACGAACTCGTATCGTATCCGGAGGAATCTCCTTGTGAAGTTGAATTATCATCCAAATCGGAATTTACCGAAGAATCCTCAGAATCAACAGAACTGCTGTCTGTCTTGGACGAATCAGTTTTTGAGTCCTTCAGACTGGTATCGTCAGATGTTGACTCGGAATCTGAATCCTTAATGTAAACAAAACCAAGATATGAAATATCCTCTGTTCCGCCAGTAATTTCAAAAGAGTCGGAAACGATCTCAATATTTTTTGCAAATATTCTTCCATGAAGAGTTCCCGTACTAACGTTTAATGTAACCTTGCCATTAGGAGCATAAATTATTGTCTGAACATCCATTTCATTTTTTACATTTAACGTTATATTACCGCTTTCAGATGCAATCACCGAAAATGCATTTTTCCTGTTCTTCAGAGTATCCGCTGATATTACAATATCTTCATCAGCAAGAATATATCTGCCAATGAGGAGTTCACCCGGTTTTCCGTTCATTTCTCCGAGCACGAAATCATTGTCCTGATTTTCCAGTCCGCTTAAAAAGTTTTCTGCGTCGCCTATACACGAAACAAGCTCTTTTGGAAAATCGGAATACTCAAAATCGCTTATTCTTCCGATTTCTTCTGTTCCGTTAGGCTGTTTGTTCAAGCTGTTGATATTAGGAGATATATTATATGCATATGTATTTACATAAAATCCGACAGCGGAGCTGTTTCTATACTCGTCAACACCCTCAGGAGAAAACATAAATCCACGGAAAACATCTATGTTGGCATTAGCCATTATAATAGAATTTTTATTAATTACAAATGTTCCTTGTAACAACTTAAAATTACAGTTTATTATCGACATCGGATATGTAGAATAAAATACAGGAAGGTCCCCATATCTTGTGGTATTATTGTCATTCATATCTTCAAACATAACACCATTTATAGCTGCCATCAACGTATTTTCAACATTAAACCTAGAAGCTATTTTGTCTGCTCCCGCACCTCTCATCAGTATCATCTGTGTAGTCACCAGTCTGCTGCTTGTAAGATTAACATCTTTAGCTGTATATACTACTATCGGTCCATATTCGTCTATTACAGTCAAATTATCAGCATTAAACCCAACATCACCTGTACCTAACAGAATCTGACCGCCCATTGTGTATACACATTCAAGGGCGGGAAAATCTCCTGCGAGATTCATATCAGAATTTCCAGTTCGGTAAATATATTTAAGTTTAGGAAAATTTCCCATAAGCTGCACTCCGCCCCAGTTATCAAGCTTAATTTCTTCAAGATTTTCATAATCCCCGTTAAGCGTAATATGACCGCCCTCTATCACCAGTTTTCTTGCCTTTTCAGCTTCTTCAGGATTTATCGATCCATTAGCCTGAATCTTCACAAAGTCTGACGAACACGCAGAAAAAACAGGATTGTCCTGTTTCAACATACTTATATATTCCTTTAATCTCTCTTCCGAAAAGTTATCGCTTATAACTGAACCTGGCAGTTGCTCATAGTCCTGCCATGAATTACTTACTACCTGTTCTTGAACGGGAATGAAATTACTGTTATTGCCAAGTTCAAGAACAGAGTCTGTTTCAAATTCTGAATTTTGGAACAGTATAGGGAAGATTTCCTCCCATTTTGCCTTATTTTCGTATACCTTGGTAAAGAATCCTGCGCCAAAAGCTCCAACTTTACCTGTTTTATCTTTTGTAGTTTCAGAAATAGGCGCATTATCCGCAGATACGTTTATATTTAAAGAATCTCCTGAAATTACTGCACCATCTAACGTTAAAAAATTATCAGTAAAACTCTTCGATTCATTTTTATCTGCTTCGATACTCTGTGCAATTGTATAAACATTGTTCCAAACATTTGGAACAGTAATTTTCTCCGAATTATCATATTTACTGCCAAAGTAAACATCATCCGAATTGCTAATTATAGTCTTATTCGCTGCGACATAGCCTGAAACGGTAATTTTATAGTCATTCAATGAAACGTTTCCATTAGAGCGAACGTCTCCGTCAATAGATAAACTGCCGCCTTGGGCATTTATATGGCCGTTATCATCCGCTGCAAGCAAGGTATGCTCCCACGGATTATCATTTAACCTCCGAACATCATAAATAGCCGCAGTAACTACTGTAACAGCAGTTACTGCGGCTATCGATACGGCAATTACTCCAATACGCAATTTCTTGTTTGCTTTCATACATTTTCCTCACTTTTACTTCAAATATATATTTTTTAATTAACCTTCTTATACCTTATATTTTTGATTTTTCCCAACAGAAGCATTAATGCTTCTGTAAATATAATAATAGGAATAACTTCACTTTCTATCTTAGCGACACAAGTGAAAATTATCCATATAATGATCTCAACCAATAAAATGAGCAGTGATTTTCTTCTGTACATCTTGCATTCTAACTCGTCCAAAGGCTTATTTTCTCCTGCAACTGGAGAAAAAACAAAGCAAACACAACTTCCAATAACGAGCATTATCACACAACAGCTTGTCGAAAGAATTTGGAATTTTAACAGACACATCCAAATTATCATAATCAGCGATGATACTATGTAACATTTTTCTGATGAACTTGAATGATGACCGCCTGCATAACTTCTCAACGGAATATACGCCGCCAAAAGAATAATGCTTTCCAAAGCTTTTCCGAAAATCACACCAATCAGTATCGACGTGATAAAATTGAGCGTCAATATCATACCATTTTGAAAACCGTATCTATACAATTCCCTTTTATCGGACGAAATAACGTTTTCATTTTCAAGCTGTTGAGTGAGATACTCTGCAAGCTTAGCAAACATTAAAATTTGCGAAGGCTCTTTGCATCAGCAGGAAGTTTTGGCTGATTAGCTATCCAAAAACAAGCACTGTTAACGTTAACAGCTGTGATTGTCAATGCCAATGCAGCAAACATACCGCCATACTTCTTGAAAAACTTGAGCATAAAAGACTTCATAATAACACTCCCTTTTAAAACTATTGTGATATTCACATTATTAACATAGCATAAAAATGTCGATATAAGTCAAACTATGGTACGAACCATAGTATTTTTGGGTACAAAAAAGCAGCGCCGATTTTGGCACTGCTAAAGTTCACTTTTCTTTTTGTTTTATATTATATAAAATAGCTTTTGCAATATACTTATTATCAATAATATCATTCTGAAGTTTCCCGTTATACTTTTCCAATGAAGTCTGAACACTTATTAATCCGTATCCATGTTCTCTGGGATTATCATATGTATTATTCATACCGGAAAATGTATTCTCGATTTTAATAACTATCATTCCTATGGAATAATTAATATCTATCTCAAGTATCTTTTTCTCAGCTTGTTTTAATGCGTTTAACGCATTGTCAAGCAGGTTTCCAAGAATTACTGTTAAATCAAATGAATCGACCTGCAACTCTTCAGGTAAAACAACGTTACAAGAAAAGTCCACTCCATATTCCTGAGCTATCGCCAATTTATAATTCAGTAAACAATCAAAATCAACATTCCCCGTGCTTACAAACTCTTTTTCCGCTGTGATTTTTTCGCTCATTTCGTCGATGTAATTTACAGCTTTTTGACAATTGTCGTTTACTAAATCATATTTCAATTTCAGCAAATGGTTTTTCATATCATGCTTCAATAAGCGTATCTGCTTTTGTGATTCATTCATTATAATCAGCTGATTCTGATATGCTTTATTTGACGATGCAATTTCATTAAACATAATCTGAAACTGCATATTCTCTATGTATCTATCGTATAAATAAAAATTCAAGAAATTTATAACAAGCAGTATCAACGAAATAATAAAACATCTGACATTGAATTCTGGTCCTGAGAGCTCTGCAATAACGATTGTACCAATAGAGATTATTATAAGAAAGATCACATACCCGGAATTAACGATAACCTTCTCTTTTCTGTTGAAATAATGTCTGAACAAAAAAACTAATCCAAGAAATGAAATACTTTGAGGCGTGTTTGATTTTAATAGCATTGATTCCGGGAATATGCAAAATAACATCCAATCCAAAATCATACCTACTGCGCAAACGCCAATTGTAAGAAATATATACGTTTGTATCGGTTTTCGGTATTGCAGCATTATCATAAACATAGGCAATATATTACTGATCAAATTCAGCATCATGCTATCCATAAAAAGGTACACGCCGCAGTTTATCAGATAGTAAACATAATACGTCAAGAGCTCCGCATATTTAGGCAGCTTGCTCTTACCCAAAACCGCAGTAAAAAGTATATATACCGCATACATATGTACCGCATTAGAAATTAAATACACTATTGGCTGCATTTACGCTCCTCCAATCTTATCAGATAAGACATCCATTACACTATTACGATATCCGTCGCTGATCTTTAGCTTTGTTCCGTTTGATAATACAACAGTTTCAAAATCGGTATCAACGATATGATTAATATTAACCGCCAAGCCACGTTTTACGACAACCATATCATTCTTCATTTCATTGGTTACAGCGTCACTAAATTTATGATAACATATTATAACACCGTTTGACGTAATTAGTTTCAGCTTTTTTCTTTCGCTTTGTATATAAATGATCTCGCTGATAGCTATTTTATGTTTCATATTTTCCAATGTATATGTAAAAACATACTGCTATTGGCATAATATTTAATGAATTTAGAAATGCACGGATATAATCGTTCTTTCTTTACGGGTTTAACGATGAAATCAAAAGGCTGAACAGAAAACAACTCCATTGCGTATGAATCTTTAGCCGAGATAAAAATTATCTGAGTTCTTATATCTCCCATTCCCAATCTGATTTTTTTGCTAAGATTTACACCATTCATATTGGGAAATTCAATATCCAAAAAGATTAAATGATAGTTCACTGAAGATTGAACTCTTTCAAATAAATCTTCGCATGATAAAAATATATCAACTTTAAAATCCAAATTGTATTTGAACTGATATTCTATCAATAATTGTTTCAAATGTTCACACACATATTTTTCATCATCAACTATTGCTATTTTTATCATAAAGCTCACCTGCCTTAATTGACATTATACCAATTATTTCACGTAAAATCAATACATAATCTGTTAAAACTATGGTATAATATATTAATATAGGCAGCAAAAACTTTCGCAAATTCTGTACATTTAAGCAAAACGCTTGAAAATACAGGAAAAATAAAGGCTTTCAGGTTATTGCGGCAGGAAATATGACGGCTTAATACTTTTTTTATGAAACAAGGTTTAAGTTTTCAACGCAGCGCTTCTTTATTTCAATATCGGAGTGCATATAGCGATTAAGCGTAATCTGAACGCTTGAATGTCCCAGTAACTCGCTTACCGTCTTCGCATCAAAACCATTCTCTATGCAAACCGTGGCATATGTGTGACGCAGTAAATGAAAATTCGCTTCTCGCACACCGCACTGCTTCAATACTGATTTGAATCTGTTCTGCATAGTTCTTGGCTCGACAGGCTTTGATGTTCCGGTCAGCAAATAACCATTATTGCATGGGGTGTTCTTTAAAATATTTATCAGAAAGTTCGGAATAGGAATTGCTCTCTCGGAGCTTCTGCTTTTTGGTGAGCCGACAATTACTTTTGTTTTGCTGCTGCCGGTAGTATCCGAAACACGTTGAACAGTCTTTGTGATGAAGATTACGCCATTTTGAATATCAATATCTTCCGCCGTGACAGCACAAAGCTCGCCAATACGCATTCCCGTGTACATAGCAAGCAGTATTCCGACATTTGTTTTGTTCAAGTCGTTCATAAGATATGATTGAAGGCTGCTGCGTTCATCTCTATTAAAAACCATCGCAGCTTTTGTATTCTCCTTTGGCATGATAACATTTCTCATAGGATTTTTGTATCCGTATTCGCTTTCGGCATACTTTGCGACGGAACGAAGCAAAACAATATTATCACGAATCGTTTTAGACGACAAGCCTCCCTTGCCATTGGATTTTCCGTTTTTCAAAAGATACTCGATAAAAGCGTTGATCTTGACCGAATTAAGCTCGCTGTATTTTGTTTTCTTGAAGTACGGAAGTATATGTTTATTTATATTCCTTTCATAGCAGCAGTAGCTTGAACGCTTTACACGAAGCTTCGCACAAGAAAGCCATTCTGCACAAATTTCCGAAAGAGTTTTAGCGCATGATATAGTATTGTATTTTTCTATTGAGGTATAAGCCGAGAGCATTTTATCTTTTAATTCAGCAAGGTCTTTTGAATAAAAATACCTATACTTTAAGCTTCCATTGTCGTTACGACCAAAAGGAATACGACCCTCAAAGCGACCGTCCTTTCTCTTGTAAATATTAAGTGCGTTCCTCATTTTTTCATCCTCCTCATACTAAAAAACTGACGGCTGAAAATCTTTGTCAGCCTGATTTTTTTAGATTTTTTTTCAATTTTTAAAATAATGTCTTTACAAATGGATTTTGGTGTGATATAATGTGATTAACTTTTCATCAAATCTATCAATTTCAAGACCAAAATTACTCTTAAAATCCTTTCGCAAATGTACAGAATTTGCGAAACAAAAACGGCGGATCCGGATGCTATGAAGCACGAATCCGCCGTTTTCTATTGCATTGTAATATTATTCTCCTCTTTTACGCCCAACTCCTGCTTTTTCTTTAGAATCATTTGCCTTAGCTTCCTGTCAACCATCTGCTTAACCGGCTTATACTTCTGCACATAGTCCTCTTCAATACACCTGCTAAGATTAACAAACAGACCAATCACCGTATTTGCAATCATAGCGTTTCCAAAGTGTGTCTTACCATCAATCGACGTATATATCTCAACATCAGAATCATAGATATTAGGCACTATCAGTTCAGGGTCTTGAACCACTACATCGACCATAGGGCTATCCATATCAAGCACAGTCCTGATTATCATATTCCGCACGGGCTGAAAAACCTTATTGTCGGTAAGTGCAGGCAATTCTTTTTCATTTTGCGTATAGGTCTTGTATTTCAACCGCTCCAAGCTGCACCATTTTTCATAGAGCTGACGAATATTCTCATCTTTTGCAAGCTCCCAAAATATATTGTTGACCGTTTCCTTGACCTCCGGTGGAAGATATCCATACACTTTTTTGCCTTTAACTTTTTGTAGCTGCGAATTCAGTTTAAGAACAAGATTTTCAAGCTGCGGATCATCAAAACCGCCTTGCTGAATTTTTCTAACGATACTTTCAAACTCTGTTTTGGATACAGCTTTCAATTCGTCACGGCTTAACGTCTGCTCCTGATAGATTGACTGCAAATCGTCATGAAATATATCGTTTGCAAAAGCTGAACGTATCTGATCTATGCCTTTAGTAGTCAAAAATCCCTGCTTTGGATTCGTTGAATACACAAGCAGATGAATATGGGGATGATGAGTTGTATCATGAAACGCAGCATACCATTTCAGATTGCAAAGCGGAATCCGCTGTGCTTTTGCAATATCGGAAATATGCCTTTTCACAAGGTCACGCCATACTTCCGAATTATCATAGCCTAGACGAACAGCGTCCTCACGGCGAAGTGAAACGACGTGCGACCACACGTTGCCTTTGTGATTTGCTATCTCGTTTGCAACTCTGTCAAGAATGATCGGTTCATCTTTTTCATTAAACAAACCGTGCGAACCTCTTTTTTGAACTCCCGGTCGCATAGCCATGTAACCGACAAAGTTCTGTCGGTTGCCGATGACGTCGGCGTTGCGCTCAATAATCGTACTGATAAGCTCAGATGCGTTTTCTACAGTAGGGTTCGCTTTGAAATCTTCGTATTCTAAATAACGTTTTGCCTCGGGAAAATCTGAAAGCAGATCATCTATAAGCTCCTTCTGATTTTTTGTAGCGTTATCATTTCTGTTAACAGTGTTTTGCTCACGAACTTCAACTGTTTCACGGGTTGCAATGTACTTTGTGTAGTTTCTGCGCTTGTTTTTACTTTTCTGTGTACCGCTTTTCAGATAGCGGCTCGTAACGATAATTTGAGATAAAGCCACGACATATCACCCCCCGTTTTAATTTGATTTAATCTGACCTCTGATACCTAACCGCCTTTTCAAAATTAATGATGCCGTTGATCCGCTTAACCTCATCCGTACACATAGCCCGAAGCTTGATCATAGTATCATCGTCAATGTCATGCACAGCCGCAAGCATATGTGTAATCGCACCAAGTTCAACAGCAACCTTAAACAAAGCACGGGACAACCTCTGTTCCGTGCCTTTTACAATTCCCTCCGTGAGCGTTGCAAGCTGAGGAGCAATGAACTCCGTCGCTGTATGCTCTTTGTTAAGAAGATATCCGCAGTAAAATCGTACTGCCTTTTCAATAAACTCAGACCGCGACTTGCAGTTGTCATGCTCAAAAAGCGTATCAATGATCTCCATAGTTTCGGGAAATATTTTAAGTCCGAATCTCTGCTTTTTATCCTCAGAGGCGACTGCCGAAATTTCCGTAAATCCTGTTTTTTCTTCTTTATTTTTAATAGTATCCGACTGCAAATTTCAAAACCTCCATTCTATGCGACTGCCCGTTAAGGCTTTCAAACCTCTGCAAATTCGGCGAGCTTTGCTCGGCGATGTAATCGTTTGGTCGCCATGAGGCGACCAAACTTTAACCAGCAATATATTAAATGCCCCTCAAACCCACCCGAAATCATCTGATTCCTGCCATTCTCAAACTTTGCAACAAATCACCCCAAATCTGCCTCGATTGACTTTAGGGTAAAGTTACCCCACTCATGCTCTGAAAACGCCACACGAGGGCACACGGTGCGAACCGTGGCGAATTACTGCTCGGACTGCTTTTCCGGTTCGGCAGAAGCAGGATTCTTCGGCTTTCTCGCAGGCTTTTTCATCGACTTCATATCAATAAAATCCCTGACGTTCTGAGGCACTACCTTGCTGTAGAGCTGTTCAATGTGCTTGTCAAGCTCTGCTGCAAGAGTTGTATTTTTCTGCTCAAGGTACATTTCAATAGCCGAGAGCTTTTCTTCGTTTACATTTACCGTAACTGATCTTTTCATTCTATCAACCTCCAATCTGTTATTCTGATGAACTTTCACCGCTCAAACTTTCAATAGCGTCCTCCACATCCTGAGGATATTCTATCCCCATATAGGTGCACCAGCTTGTCCAGCTGCCATTTGAAACAGGCTCTTTTGTGACATAACCGCAAT
>UQEM01000087.1 GCA_900540005.1 uncultured Ruminococcus sp. | reverse complement strand
TTAAATATAAATTCAAGCAATCATAGCCCGTAATTCACTGAATTTGGCTATCTTTGCATAACATTTGAGAAAAACGGCGATTGGCAGGAGCTTTTCGCCGCCAACATATAGGATAAGACCGCAAGGCGTTTCAAGCGAAAATCTGGTAAATTGGAACTACGGAGACGATTGCGTGATGCTTATGCTATGCTTACGCATAGCGTGCATTCACGTACTCTCCGTAAAGGCTTTACCAGAGCCATCGCTTGAAGGTAGTGTGAATTGCACGCTACTTTTTTACCCTTGCCTAACGAAAGGAAACGATTATGGGTAAAGTTCAGATTCTCGCCGTACTGACGATGGACGGATGTCTTTCTTCAGAGTTATATGATAAAGCACATCAGGATTTGTGCCTTGACCGTTGCGGTCTTGATGAAATCAGGAAGAAAGCCTTTTACCGTGTGACACCGGACTATTCCATTTCAATGCTGCACGAATGGAGAAAAGACTGCACAAACATCCGTTACCTCGCGGAAGCCACACCGGACACGGCAGACTATATAAACGGACTGCTGCGGATGCACGCTGTGGATGAAATCATACTATACACCGTTCCTTTCATATCCGGAAGCGGACGACATTTTTTTAAGTCGGCTCTGCCAGAGCAACACTGGACGCTTTCCTCTTTGAAAAGCTATCCCAACGGTGTATGTCGCATTATCTATATCCTTGATAAAAAAGCAAGATAGCCAAAATGTGCGGCAAGCATACATTTCTATTTTCAGGAATAGAATAAATGTTCCGATTACAAACAATTTAAGTCGGAGATAATTTGTCCTTGTGAAAAAATACTGAATTTTATACCTCTGAAATCCAGCACTTTGTAAAATTGAGTGTTGGATTTTTTATTTTCTGCCGCGTTTTTTGCCAATTATATTCATGTGCGCACGCAGAAAACAAAGTGTAATTTTCAAAATTGACAGAACCATGAATTATTTCTTGCTGGCGGAAACCGACTTTTTCCGCCTGATAAACGAAGCCGGCGACTGCAATATGGAAACGGCATACACGGCTTTCGCCACCCAAGTGATCGAACTGTGCAACGGCGGCATGGACATGAACCTTACCGTCATCGCGCTTGCCTACATCGAAATCGAGTTGCAGCACCATCCCGTACGTAATCTGTCAGAAGAAAAAAGAGAGATTGCCGCCTACGTCAGCAAGGCTCTGTCTTTCGTAAGAAAGATGCAGAAATTCCTTGCCACGCCCCAAGTGCCACCACTAATATCCGCCAACAACGCAACAGAAACCACCGCCAGCCTTCTTCAATGGACGGGCAATGCCATCGACCTCGTGGAACTTATCTACGGCATAGACGTGATGGGCTGCATCAACAACGGCAATATGCCGCTCAAACAGCTCGCCCCACTTCTCTATAAGATATTCGGGGTTGATTCTAAAGACTGCTACCGCTTCTACACTGATATCAAACGCCGGAAGAACGAAAGCCGCACCTATTTCATTGACAGGATGCAGGAAAAACTGAACGAGAGAATGTTGCGTGATGAGGAGTTGGAGCGGATGAGAAAATAAAAAAATATCCATTACATATGAGAAGACAGGAATACTCGTATCCTGTCTTTTTATTTTCATTTAATTATATATTAATTAGCACAATATATGTGAGTTTTTCATTCCTATAAGGACAAATTTCAGAAACGTATGTCTGGTAAATTATTGAGTCATCATAGTATGAACATATATCATTACTAAAAACAATGAAACAACTTCCATAAGATTGTGGTTGTAAAAATCGCCATTTAATAGCCCGTTTTTTTTGTAAAATTCGCCAATTAAAAAAATATGATTATCTTTGCATTATATTTTATAAGGTATGGAAACAGTAAATAGAATACTTCAAGAGAAGATTACAGCACGAATCGCGCCCAATAAAGCAGTACTGATTTTTGGTGCTCGCCGTGTTGGTAAAACGGTAATGATGCGTAAAATTGTGGACAACTATTCAGGTAGGACGATGATGCTCAACGGCGAAGACTACGACACATTAGCACTATTGGAGAATCGCTCAATAGCCAATTATCGGCATTTATTGGATGGTATTGATTTGCTGGCTATTGATGAGGCACAGAACATACCACAAATCGGTAGTATTCTGAAGTTGATAGTTGATGAAATACCGGGAATAAGTGTCTTGGCAAGTGGTTCTTCGTCATTCGATTTGCTGAATAAGACTGGTGAACCGTTGGTCGGCCGCAGTACGCAATTTCTCCTTACACCATTCTCGCAACGGGAAATCGCACAGACGGAAACGGCACTTGAAACCCGCCAGAACCTCGAAGCGCGCTTGATTTACGGTTCCTATCCCGAAGTAGTAATGATGGAGAACTATGAACGTAAAACAGACTACCTACGTGATATTGTCGGTGCATACCTGCTTAAAGATATCTTAGCAATTGACGGCTTAAAAAATTCGAGCAAGATGCGCGATCTACTGCGATTGATAGCTTTTCAGTTGGGCAGCGAAGTTTCTTACGAAGAGTTAGGTAAACAACTCGGCATGAGCAAGACGACCGTTGAAAAATACCTCGACCTATTGGAAAAGGTCTTCGTTATCTATCGTCTGGGGGCTTATTCGCGTAACCTACGCAAGGAGGTTACAAAAGCTGGCAAGTGGTACTTCTACGACAACGGCATTCGCAATGCCATTATCGGGGCTTTCTCACCGCTGGCCATTCGGCAGGATGTCGGTGCGCTGTGGGAGAACTACATCATCGGAGAGCGGCGCAAAGCGAACTTCAATGAGGGACTGCACAGGGAGTTCTATTTCTGGCGCACCTACGACAAACAGGAAATCGACCTGATTGAGGAGAGTGCCGACAGTCTTACCGCCTTGGAGTTCAAGTGGGGAAATAAAATGCCGGCCGCACCGAAAGCCTTCCAAGAAGCCTATCCCTATGCCGAGTTTCATGTGGTAAATCGGGAGAATTATTTGGAGTTCGTATAATCAATAAATTACGTATATGGAAACAAAACTACAATCCAAACAGCAATATCCGCGGTTTATCCAAAATAAACCGTGTGGTATTGACAAATTCGATGGAGGTTCGCAAGAAAGGTTGGCAAAAACTATTGCTCGCCATTTTTGTCAGAATGATTCATTGGATGAGGAATGTACTTTACCTCGAATTATCGGCATCGAAGGTATTTGGGGATCTGGAAAATCCAACGTGGTTAAAATGTTGGAACGTGAATTATCAGACGACTATTACTTTTTTGAGTATGACGCATGGGGACATCAAGAGGACTTGCAACGCCGCTCTATATTGGAATTGCTTACAAGCAAACTTATTGATGATGGTATCCTATCTGGAAATGCAACAATAAAAGTCAAAGGTGGAGGTACGAAAACCGTATCATGGTCTGAAAAGCTGAAATATTTATTAGCCCGTAAAACGGAGACCGTAACCGAAAAATATCCCCTTATCAGTAATGGTATGGTTGCGGCATTTTTGGTTGCAGTTTTAACTCCGATATTTACATTTATTGCGTATGCAGTAAAACCTACACCCACAACATGGTGGTTTTCTTTATTGTCTATTATCATAGCTGCACTGCCAGTTCTTATTGCATTGTGCGTTTGGAAATGGGCATATAGCAAAGATCATAAATATGGATGGAGTTATATGTTAGCTATTTATCAAGATAAAGTCGAAAAGGACGTTTGCTATGAGACTTTGAGCGAAGACGAACCAACGGTTTACGAGTTCAAAACATGGATGCAAGACATTTCTGATTTTATCAAGGAAAAAGGACAACGTAAATTAGTCCTTGTTTTTGACAACATGGATCGTCTCCCCGCTGAAAAAGTAAAAGAATTATGGTCTTCTATCCATACGTTCTTCGCCGATAGCGGTTTTGAAAATGTTTGGGCTGTTATTCCTTTCGATGAAACACATTTAGCTTGTGCATTCGGAGATGAGACCGACGAACAAACGAAACAACTGACCAAGTATTTTATCAATAAAACTTTCCCTATTGTTTATCGTGTTGCTCCTCCTGTTATTACCGACTATCGAAGTATATTCAACAAACTGTTTGTTGAAGCATTTGGAGAAACAGAAAATGAAGCGAAAGAAACTATAAATCGGATATTCAGATTGGTAAATCCTAATGCCAATGTTAGGGAAATTATATCATATATCAATGAGATGGTCGCTCTTAAACAAGAGTGGTGTAACGAAATTTTGATGATAAACATAGCATTGTTCTGTTTGAAGAAGACGGATATTCTGGCAAATCCAGTAGAACAAATATTGTCCGGCGACTATCTGAATGGCATTCAAACAATAATTAACAATGATCTGCAAACACAACGCGAAATTGCAGCTTTGGTATATGGTGTCGATGTTGAAGATGCTCGACAAATTCCATTGAAAAAATATATTGAAGGCTGCATCAACGGAGAAGAAGACCACGACATAAATCAATATGCAGAGACTAATAAACAATTTGACACTGTATTAGAAGAAGTTATACAATGTATGGACAATGCGCTTATCGATAAGATTATACATTGTTTGCATAAATTAACTCGAAAGAGCGATGTTATTCTGCGTGTATGGCAAAGAATAGCACAATTGAAATTAAAAGAATCCATAGAGAAGCAGGTGTTCCCTGTCGAATACCAAGAACTGCTGTTGCATTTAGACACGGAAAGCCAAAACCATGTGATTGCTCAATTATATAAGAAGATAGTTCGGTTCAATGACTTCAATGGCGGCGACTATTTCAAAACGTTAGATGCAATAGACAGGTTTATTGCGCAAAATAAGTTGGCGTGCGATTTTACGTCATTGATTGAAGCAAAAACAGTCAAGCCAAATACATTTATCGATTATATTCAAGCTGCAAATGCAACAGATGCTGCCTATCGGGATAACGCGACAACTAAAGCATATAAATATTATCAAGTAGCAACAAATTCGGAGGCGCTCGATAATTATTTGGCAAACTTACTACCCGATAATTTCGACCATGCAGATATTGTAAAAACGTTAAAAGATAATTCTACCTATACGTTTCCAACGCTTTTGCAAGCGATCACGAATTGCATTGATGAACAGAATGTAAATAAAGATAATATAGGGGCTATATTTACAACCTATCGTTTATTGGCATCTGACGAAGAAAGACCTTTACCTGTAACGTTAGATTCAACCTACATAAATCAGTTGCATTCTGAATTAGAAACTGATGGCCGAAACATTAAAGAGTCTGGATATTACGATTTAGTCGCCATGCAATTGGCACATGGTCATTCCGTTTCCTTAATAGAGGGTGGAGATATAAAATATGTTGCAGAACTCATGGACTATTATGTGGATCATGGAGACTTATTAGTAAATAGTGTGGGATGGAATATACCGCTATTAAATGAAACACTACAATACATGGTAAATCATAAACTTGGCTATAAATTATTGCTCTCAGACATATTGCCCCAATTTGAAGATATTAAGAACAGAATAGGTGTAACGGATGAGGTATTTATCGAGCATTTAGCAGAGTGGAATACCGATTTGGATAAGTATATCACTAAGAACAATATTAAAGATGTAATTCCTGACGCATCTTTTTACGATTTGACCACTAAAATAAGCAATGTCCTGACCGATCATATCAATAAAATAGCGTTCGAAGCGTTGTCTGAAATAAGTGTTGATACATTATACGCCCAAAGAACAGCACATACATCATATTATTGGTTTGTCGCAATAAAACATTTACTGGCTAAAATCAAATCCTTGCCAGATAACTTGACTGAATTTGGCAAAAAGATTCTGATGGATATTGCTTCTGGAACTCAAAGTTTGAATCCTTTCCCTAATTGTTTCAAGAATATAGTTGAAAGATTGGATAAACGAAAAATTAAATCGACAGTTACCGATATAAGAAATGATTTCTGCATCGGTAAAAAGACTATCAATGCAATAAAGTTTCAATTTTTCGAAACATGGCTTAGATCGCATGGTAATTTGAAAAGTCAAGCTGGAGACGTTATTGATAAAATAGTGAAACCTGTAATTTCCGATGGGGCATGCCGTTCATTGATTCTGCAAAACAAAGATTTTTATATGGATTTAATAAATACAGCAGGGGATGATGCTTATGAATTGAAAAAGAGTCTCCGAAACCTCATACAAAAAGATTCAGATCCGCAATTGGTTAAATTTGTCAATTCGATAGATTCAGTACCTGAGGTTGAAACCGCGTAAGTATTTGTCTAACAAGTCCGAATTTTACGATTTTACCCGTCAGAACTGAAGTGCCCCCCAAAAAAATTGTATCCAACTTTTGGGGGTCACTTCAAACTTCGATAGGGATAATTTTCAATTTTGGGGACTTGTTAGACAGTCTCATTATCTGGTAGCAGTTTACACAGCACCGGATCGTTTTTGATACGCTCCAGTTCCTCCTGCACAATCTGCTTCACCTCTTCCTTGATGCGCCGGTAGTTCGCCTGCACCGTTTCCTTCATGCGGTCGTTGCCGTCCTCGTCCGTGAAGTTTGTAATGACGGGAATTTTCTTGTAGGCACTTTCTTCCCGTTTCACCTTTTCGGCATCCACCACAATCTCGCAATGAAAAATCTTCTGCTCGATACGCTCGTTGAAGTTGTCGGATACAGAACCGACAAACATTCCCTGCGTAAGCCCGGAAATCTTACTCGGTGGAATGAGCGCGTCCATCTGCGTGTTGATGGAGGTGGAAACATCCTGCCGGTTGATGGAGATGGACTGCCGTTTCTGCAACACCTTACCGAACCGCTCGGAGAGCGTCTTGGCTGTTTCCCCCACCACCTGACCGGAGAAAATATTGCCGACAGTGTTCATCACCACTTTCGCCTCTTTGTCCCCGTAGTCACGCACTAACTGGCTGAAATCCTGAAAGCCCAGACACACGGCAACCTTGTTGCTTCGGGCGGTAGCTATAAGATTGTCCAACCCTTTGAAGTATATTGTGGGCAACTCGTCGATGATGACCGATGACTTCAGCATCCCCTTCTTGTTGATGAGCTTCACGATACGGGAATTATACAGACCGAGTGCCGCACCGTAGATATTCTGACGGTCGGGATTGTTACCCACGCAGAGGATTTTCGGCTCTTCGGGATTGTTGATGTCCAGCGTAAACTCGCTGTCTGACATCACCCAGTAGAGCTGCGGTGAAATCATCCTCGAAAGCGGGATTTTTGCCGACGCTATCTGACCCATGAGCTGCTCCGCAGCCCCTCCAAGCCACGCATCCATGAACGGCGAAAGGTAGTTCTCCAGCTCCGGATAAGAGGTCAGTATCGGAAATATATCCTCGTAACGGCGGTTCAGAAACTCGATAGCATGGGGAAACGTGCAAAACTTCCCGTTCTGATAGATTTTGAGATACCAGATAATACTGGCAAACAGAATGATAGGTGACTCCACGAAGAAGTCGCCCTGCTTTTGCACCCACGTTTTATTGAGGTTGAGCATTATTGTGTAGGCACTCTCATAGGCATCCGTAATATCTTCCATAAAATCCGGGTGAATGGGATTGCACCGATGAGAGCGTCGCGGGTCGTCGAAGTTGATCACATAGAACTTCGGCTTTACCTTGTAGCCGTCCGGGTGGTTCAGCAAATGGTTGTAGGCAATAGTAGATAGGTCGGGATACTTGAAATCGTAGATGTATTGACTAAAGCCCTTTTCAATCTGTTGCTTGATAAAATTGTTTACCACGGCATAGGACTTGCCGCTGCCCGGCGTACCCAACACGATGGACGCACGGAAGGGATTAACTACATTGATCCAACCGTTGTTCCAGCGTTTCCTGTAATAGAAACGTGTCGGCAGATTGACCGAATACTCGCTTTCGATAAGCCTCGTTTCCTGCATGAAACTCTCGTTCTCGTTGTTGAAAACATCCTCCATCAAATTGTGTTTCAACAGGCGGCTCATCCACAGACCACCCATCAACAGGCAGACATAGCCCGTTCCAATGGTAAGGACATACAGTCCCGTCACCGCTTCAAGCGGCAGCGGCAGGGGCAGCAACCACCAGTTCAGGAAAAACAGCACGAACCCGACGGCAAATGCTGTCCAGATTCTCCCCCAAGTGATTTTCTCACCCTTGACACCCTTCGTACCCAGACAGGACAAGGCAAGCAAAAGGACGGAAAACAGCTTCGTGTAGAGAATGGAATGGAACAGCCCCGCCGTGCGGTCGAAGTTCAGAAGGATTTTGTCCACCACGCCGATGTTCACGCCCCACAGCCGGATGGCTTCGTAGCAGAACCAGTACACGTTCATGACCACTAAAATGATACTCACGGCACGCAGAAAATCCATGATTTTCGCCAATGCCCTCAAATCGTCTTCTTGTTGTGACATACATTGATTTTTTAATTGTTGATACTCTGATTACATACCCAAGCCCTTGCGTTTTTTCTTCTTTTTGCGCTTCATCGCCCGGATGAAAGCCTCTTCCTCGGCATCTACCGCCGGACCTTCGGGAGTGAGCAAGCCCATACCGCCCGATATATCTTCACTGTCGTAGGCGGTCTGCCCGTGTGCCTTGTCCGCAGCATCCACAGGGATGGATAGCGGTATCGGCGGTTGTCCGGCGTATGGCAGGGTGAAGTGTTCCTGCAAGGCATTCGCCGAAAGCTCCTTACCCATGCGCGAACCGTTCAGCACGCATCCCGTGCGGTGGTCGATGAAGGTAGCCCCATAGATGCGCCCTTCCTCTGTGTAGCGCAGTACGGTGTCGATGCCCTTCTCTTTGAGTTGGGATACAAATTTGTCCTTGTCATAAGTGCCTTGCAGCACGGAAAGGACGGTGCGTTTCGTCATGTCTGCCAGTTTCCTATCCTTGATTTCCGATTTGGAACGGACAAACTTCTTCTGTACGGCTTCATAGCCTGCGGACTTCCCGAAAAGCGAGGATTTGAACGGGTTGCCCACCTTGTTACCCTTGTCGTCCGTGACGGAATAGACCAGCCCGTGATACTCCCGTCCGCGCACGTTGCCCCTCGCTTCCTCCACCGTCATATTATATAAGGAAAGGAGCGCACGGTATTCGCCCATCGTCTGGAAACGGTACTGCCCATTCAGAGCCTTCACGGTGTTGCCTACCTGCTTCTTCACATCACCTGCCGATGCGGCCACCTTGCGCAACGGATTATCCAATCTCTGATTTTTACGTTCTGCCGGATGCAATCCGTACTTCTGTTCCAGTTCCCTGCGGATACGGTCGCTGCGGCGGTAGAGAAAATCCCGGTTGAGCCTTTTCCCGTTCTCGTCCACGTTGACCGTCACGATGTGCAGGTGGTGGCGGTCGATGTCCTCGTGCTTGAATACAAGATAAGGCTGGTTTCCGAAACCGAGTTTTTCCAGATACTCGCGGGCGATATTCTGCAACTCAATATCGGTCAGCACATCCTCCGGGTGCGGGTTGAGAGAGATATGCACCACCGGCTTCTCGATCTTCATCTGCGGTGGCAGGAAGGTGAGAAAACCCTCCATCGCCTTGCCTATGTCCACCGTTCCCGAACCGTCATTGTAGATGCGGTTGGTGGTGAGAAGCCGCCCCTGCGCCTCGTTAATCTTCTCCCCGTTGTAGGCAATCGCGCCGTACAACGAACTTCCTACACTGATTTTTGCGACCATTTTGCCTCCATTTCCCTTGAAAGTTCCACAATCCGGCGGCTCAGTTTCACGAGTTCGACGGTGTGTTGCTCTAATTTGTAGAGCAACGCCATCGCCTTTTTCTCTGAAAAATGCAGCCTCAGTTCCTTCACGACTTGGTTGTAATTCGTACCCACGGCACGGAATTGTGCATGAAAATCCGACAGTTTGGTGTAATAGTCCACCAACGTCTTGTCCACCTTCAGCACCTTGAACGGTTGCCCGAAGAAGTGCGCTTTGAGGAAAACAGACCGTGCATAGACACCCGATTTTCCGAACATGGCGAGGAAACGGTTGTGTTCCTCCTCGTTGAAACGGACGGTGTACCGGTACACCGCCGGATCAAGTTTGGGATTTCTCCCTGATTTGCTTTTCCTTTTCTCTTTCATATTACTTTGGATTTAGCGGATTGACGGCATAAGCCGCCGCTTCGGATTACAGCACCGCAGTTCTGAAAGGCTTCCCGACTTCGGAGGGAAAGCCCGCCCCCTGCAAGGGCAAGTGCTTTTCGTGGCTGCTCAAAATATTTTGAGCGGCTGAAAAGACATCTTGCTATGTTCAGGTGAACATAAAAATCCGTC
>UQEM01000086.1 GCA_900540005.1 uncultured Ruminococcus sp. | reverse complement strand
CGAGATGACGTCGAGTCTCGTGGGCTCGGAGATGTGTATAAGAGACAGCTATACAAATCAGATAAACTCAATCATTTCTGAAGTGAAAAAAGCTGTCATAGGAAAGGACTCTGTTATAATTAAAGTACTGCTCAGTATTCTTTGCAAGGGACATATTCTGATCGAAGATATCCCGGGCGTTGGTAAGACTACTCTTGCGCTCGCTTTCTCCAAGGCTCTCTCTTTGGAGCATAATCGTATGCAGTTTACCCCTGATGTACTTCCCTCAGACGTCACGGGTTTTTCTATTTATAATAAGAATAGCGGAAAATTTGAATTTTGTCCGGGTGTTGCTTTTTGTAATCTTTTTCTTGCAGATGAGATAAACCGTACTTCAAGCAAAACTCAGTCAGCGCTGCTTGAGCTTATGGAAGAAAAGAGAATTACTGTTGATGGAAATACGTACAAACTTCCCGAGCCTTACACAGTTATTGCTACTCAGAATCCCATCGGTTCGGCAGGAACTCACAATCTCCCCGATTCACAGCTTGACCGATTCATGATAAAGCTCAGCATGGGATATCCTGATTTTAATGGTGAAGTCTCTATCCTAAAGTCAAAAGCCAACTCAAATCCGCTCGAAAATGTTCGACCTGTTGCTGACGCTTCATTTATTGTTTCTTTGCAGGAATACATCTCAAATATTTATGTTGACGACAGAATATACGAGTATATAGTTTCATTGTCTGCCGCTACGCGTAATCATCAGATGATAAAACTTGGCGTAAGCCCTCGCGGTACGCTTGCTCTTATGCAGCTTTCAAAGGGTATTGCCGTTGCTATGGGGCGTGATTACGTTATTCCGGAAGATATTTCTTATATCTGCCATGACGTTTTTGCGCACAGGATCATTCTCAATTCAAAGGCAAAACTTGCTGATGTCTCTGCTTCAGACGTTATAAGCGAAATTCTAAAAACAGTTCCTGTTCCGGGTATCTCCTCTTCCAAGAGGTGATAGCATGATATTTACAAAACTACTATTCATAATTCTTATTATTGTTTGTGCTGCTTTCTACATTTTATATGTATGGGATTTTGCCCTTGTCCTGCTTGTCCTGATAATTGCACTTCCTATTATAATGTATATTACAACTTTCCTTGCTAAGCGCAAAATGAAAGTTGAGTTCGCTTTGCAGAATAAAATTGTGCCGAAAAATTCGCCTTTTCCTGTTCAGATATGTATTACAAATAAAAGTATCTTCCCTATAGGAAAGGCAGAGGCTCATATAGAATATTACAATGTTTTCAATAACAAAACTTCTGATTTTGAACTTTATCTCCCTATTCAGTCGAGGAACA
Source organism: uncultured Ruminococcus sp. (assembly GCA_900540005.1). Classification (GTDB taxonomy): domain Bacteria; phylum Bacillota; class Clostridia; order Oscillospirales; family Ruminococcaceae; genus Ruminococcus; species Ruminococcus hominiciens. The sequence continues at coordinate 8,983 of UQEM01000086.1, read as the reverse complement.
CTCAGCGTGTCACATTCCGCTTAAAATCTAAGTTCTGCGGTATTGTTAAAGTAAAAATCGCATATATCAGTATTTATGACCCCCTTAGGATCTTTAAATTCAAAATCGGCAAAAATGTCGGTGCTGAAATTGCGGTAATGCCCACCGCCCATGATATTTCTGGAACAGTTTTATATTCTAACAGGATCAACGAAGACAGCAGTGTTTTTTCAGAAAGTTCCCCCGGTGATGACCCGTCGGAAGTCTTTGATTTGCGTGATTATGTCGCAGGAGACAAGCTGAACCGAATCCATTGGAAGCTCAGTTCAAAAAAAGATGACTTTATCGTCAAGGAATACAGCCTGCCGATCGATGTTCCGTGTACGGTTTTTCTTGACCTAAAATGTTATGAAGATTCCGACTATACTCTGCCTGTATTTGACACACTGGTTGAGACTGCTGTCTCACTTTCACAGTTTCTTATCGAAAACGAACGTGTTCACTCACTGATCTTCTATCATGCAAAACATAAAAGATTTGTTCAGTATACGATCTCTGATGCTGTTTCACTCGCTGATGCGGTAAGAGACCTGCTATTGTCTATCAATGATAACTTATTCTGTGAGCCGCCTGAAACCTATTTTGCTCAGAACAGTTGTATTTCTGTTTCTTCATTCACTTTGATATCATCAACAGACTGCGACAGTCCTGTGATCGAATACATTGACAGTAATATTGATGCAGATATAAGAAATGCAGTAATGATCGTCAAAAACTCTGCGGAAATCGGTACGTTCAGAAATGGTTACTCCTCGGTCAACATAACGCCTGTACTTATTGGCAGAATATCTGCCTCAATAAAGGATATAGAAATATAATGAAAAGAAAGAATATACAAAACAACAGCGGAATTGAGATATGCGACAGCATTGTAATGTCCGTTAAGAAAAAACGAGAGGATCTGCGAAAGCCTGCTGCGGTTTTGATAGCTGTTATCGGATTTGTTTCGGTTATTATGTCATTTTTGAAAATGTTCGATTTCAGATATCATTCATCTACCCTTATCGCGGCGGCTGTTATTCTGTCAGCTTTTTATATTACGTCTTCCGTAATTGCAAAACGCGCATTATGGTTTTACGGAGCTTCTGTAATTGTATTCGTGGCAGCGGCGTACAGGAAAATACATCAGATCTCCCTTGGATTTAAATTTATATACAATATTATTTACAGTACGTCTTTCCATACGGAAATAAAATACTATAAGCTTCTGGACAAGGCTATGGAGCGTGACGCGGTTACTACACTTTTCGTCTTTTATATGTGGCTCCTTGCAATTGTGATCTATTTCTTTACCATTTGCCGTCCGAATCCGATACTTCCGCTCCTTGTAACTTTTCCCGCCATTGAGATAGGATTGTATAACGGCATTGAAATCTCAGTGTTCTGGGGAATTCTTACTGTCTCATACTGGCTTGCTCTCCTTGCAATGTCAATTATCGATATAGGAGAATATTCCGGCGGAAATGGCGGCTTTATCCGAAAAAACAATCTGTTTTTCCCAAAAAGGCAGATGAAGCTGAAAGTAACTGAAAAATGCGGTTTTTTTGTAATAGCTGTGGTTATAGCAGTTTCTTCTGTCACTACTCTTGTTATGAAAGTCAGCGGCTACGAACGAAGCGATGAGATCAACCAAAAAAGAAGGGATATAAGCGAAGCCGTTAATGCTTTCTCGCTTGATAACTTCGCCGAAAGTATGTCAAACTTTTCAAACGCTCTTGGTTTCAAGGTAGATTATGAAAACCACAAGCTTGGTACGTCAGGCAAAATCAAGTACAAGAACAAGACTGACCTTAAAGTTACATTCGACAGCAAGATAGACGGTGCAGTATATCTCAAGAATTATGCCGGTGCTGTTTATGGAAACAATGAGTGGACTGATTTGCCGGACTCCGCTTACAATAGTGAAATGTTCAGCGATTTCAAGGACAATGGAATTTATCCGCAGGACTTCCCTTCTATATTTGCCAAACTGATCGACCATGATACTCCAGAGCATACCATATGGATAAAGTCGCAGTTAAAAAATGACAGGATATACGCTCCGTATGGCACGGACAATTTCGGAGACTTAAAGTATAAGACAGACAGTACAGTTTTGACTAAAAGCAGTTCATCTAAAGAAACGTCATTCAAATTTATTTATGCTGACCCAAGCGTTATTGCAAGCTCACTTGAAGGCGTTTCGCGAAATGTGTACTCTGCTTCTGATATAAAGGACGAAAACTGGAGCAGCACTATTGAGGAATACTGTGCCAAGAATGGTCTCATCACATACAACGACTTCTTTACCGTTGACAATGAGATAAACGCAGACCAGCAGTATCTGTATGATAATGGCAAGGTGCTCATGGCTCAGCTTTTGGAGAATGCTTACAAGGAGTTTGTTTACAGCAACTATCTTACTGTTCCTGATAACGACAGTATGCAGGAAATCAAAGACGCATATGCAGATTTGATCTCAAAGGGTTCAGAAGCAGTCACAGCGGCTCAAAAGCTTGAACTTTTGAATGAGATCCGTACAGCGATATCATTGGAGTCAACCTATTCCCTCAGCCCCGGAAAGACTCCCGCAAATCGAGATTTTGTAAATTATTTTCTCCTTGAAAATCATAAAGGCTACTGTATACACTATGCGACCTCGGGAGCTGTTCTTGCGAGAATGGCAGGAATTCCTACGAGATATGCCACTGGATATATTATAGTTTCAAGTGATTTTTCACCTGATACAATGAATTCTGACGGTACTTACACCATTGATGTGAAAGACAATAGAAGTCACGCATGGACTGAAATCTATCTTGATGGCTTTGGCTGGGTTCCCTTTGAGTTCACGGCAGGCATTTCAAGCAGTGAAATCAATACTGAACCAACACAGGTTACTACCGAAACAGTCTCAACTGATACCGCAATAACAACCACCTCATCAACGGGAACTCGCACTACAAGGGCACCTCAGTCGAGCAGGTCAACTTCAATAACCTCTGCTGCAAGAACTTCTTCACAGGCTCAAACTACCGAACAAGCAACTAAGGGCGGTTACTTAGGCGGACTCGGCAAAAGCGGCGGACAAGAACTTCCTTCGTCTGTAAAGGTAACTATTAATATATTGCTTTGCGCTATTGCAGCAGTGTTGATAGTTTTGCTGCGACGACTGATCGGCTTAAAACTTCGCGAAAAAAGATTTACAACAGGCAATCATTCTCAGCGCATAGAATATATCTACACCTACACAGAAAAGCTCCTTGCGATACTCGGAATGAGAAATGAACAAGGCAAGTTTACAGACTTTGCTGATCAGGTCGAAGAACGTATTGGCGGCGACTATTTCGAGAAGGGTGGATTCATGATAATGACAGATACTGCCCTGAGAGCAACTTTCAGCAAAATCGAACCTACAGAAGACGAATTAACCCTTTCGCAGGTAACTGCACGTTCTCTGTCAGAGAACATCTACAAACGCTCAGGAGTACTTAAAAAGCTCAGAATTAAGTACATCGATATTTTAATATAGGAGGAATTTTATGAAAATCAGTAACTTTAATTACATCATGAAGGGCATAACCCTTACACTTTGCGGTCTTTTGATTGCATTCTTTCCGGGAGTTATAAGCTGGATCTTTTATATCATCGGCGGCATTATTATTGCCGCGAGCATAATATCTTTCCTTGCTTCACTCGGAGATGATACGGGATTTATGTTTGTGAGCGCTATTATAGGTGTCGCAGCGGGTTTATTTATTATTTATCTGCCGCGTATAATTATGGTAAATATTCCCGTAATTGCCGGTATCATATTCGCAATAATGGGTATAATGCGATTGATCGACGGATTCAGCAATAAGACGCTGCCTGATAAAAAGACTCAGAATTTTGTTTTTGCCGTTCTGCTTATTGTTCTGGCACTGTTCTGCATCTTTAATCCGTTCAAAGTCAGCACCTTTATAAGAATAGTCATTGGCGTTATAATGCTCGGAATGGCTGCGTTCAACTTCTATGTTGCCTATGCGATAAAGCAGAGAAATGATAAAAGCCGCCCTGATATAATAGATGTCAGCGGAACAACGGTAGATGACACTAAGCACTTAAAATAACAGTAAAAATAAAACCGCAGTTAGACTGCGGTTTTATTTTTATCATTTATTTGAATATGATCAATAGTAATTGCGAAACTATAACGACTGAGATGAGTGCTACAGGATAAGTTGAAGCATAAGCAGCAGCTACTTTCTCAGTTCCTGCTGTACTGATAAGCGTTCCGAGTGCAGGAGTTGATGTCATACCACCTGTAAGCGAACCAAGGTTGTTGAGCAAGCTGAGCTTGAGAACATATTTCGCGAACAGGAATCCAAGGATCATAGGAACGATCGTCATTATCATTCCGTAGAGAAAGTAAACTGCCTCGAAGTACTCTGCAAACTTAGCGCCGCCGGCAACACCTGCGCCGATAAGGAAGAGCATAAGTCCGAGTTCGCGGAAAACCTTGAGTGTGGAATCCTTAGGAGTAACGTCAACTTTGCCAAAATGAGCAAAATGCCCGAAAATAAGTGAAGTAAACAGGCAGCCGCCTGTGGTTGAGAGTGAGAAATTGCCAAACTTAAACGAACCAACTATTATTCCTATAACTGCTGCAAGAGCAAACGGCATAATACCGAATTCATCCATTTCTATAAGCTTTAAGTCCTTGTTACTCTTCTTCTTTGTATCACTGCCGTCATTAAGGAGTTCCCTTTCCTTGCTCATATCAGCTTTCATTATCTTAGGAACAAGCTGTACAAAGAGTACGACACCGAGTACACCGAAAATATAAGCGATACCGTAACCTACAGATACTGCACTTTCGTACTGGCTCGCTGCGTCCTTTGCAGCAGAGAAGCCGGGGGTACTGGTAAGTGCTCCAGAAAGAATACCTGTCATGAGAGCAGTAAATTCGCCGCTGTCAAGGCTTGTAAAGTTTCTGCCGATCATTATGCAGGCTGCGCAGGCAAGTCCGCCGCTGAAAATAATAATAATTGCAAGGAGAACATATGACTTAAAATTCTTCTTGAAGTTTCCGAAAAAGCTCGGACCTGCTATAAAACCTACAGCAGTTACAAAAAGTATAAGTCCGAGATTATCTACGATTTTAAGTGCACTTGAAACAAAGTCTACATTAATTTCTTCTGAGAGAGTTTCGTGAAAGAAACAACCGTAAACGAGAGCTACAATAAAAACGCCTGCTGTGCCGAGAGAAATCCCCTTAATTGTAATTCTGCCAAGCACATATCCGAGTGCCGCAATTGCAATTACAGAGATCATAAGGAAGGATACGCCATGTATTGTGAGATATCCGCCAAAAAAATCCATTCTTCATTTTCCTTTTCGTACTAAATTTTCGGGACGCCGAAGCGTCCCGATTTAATTTTACATATCTTTTCTTGCATAGCTTGGGAGAAGCTTAGGTGATACGACCTCAGTTTCAATACCAGCAGAAGCAAGCTCGCTGTCAAACTTCTTAATATGCTCAACAGTAAGTCCTTCAGGAACAGCCGTCTCTTTAGCCTTTGCAGCTGCATAGATACCTGCATTTCTTCCGAATACGATAACATCAAGGAGTGAGTTACCCATAAGTCTGTTTCTGCCGTGGATACCGCCTGCGACCTCACCTGCTGCGTAAAGATTCTCTACTCCGGTTGCACCGTAAGTGTCGATGTCAAGTCCGCCGTTCTGATAGTGAAGTGTAGGATAAACGAGGATAGGCTCCTTGCGGATATCGATTCCGTACTTAGCAAACATTCTGAGCATTGCAGGAATACGCTTTTCAATTGTGCCTTCGCCGTTCTTTACCTCGATCATAGGAGTGTCGAGCCATACGCCAACGCCCTGATCTGTTTTGATACCCTTGCCTCTTGCCGTGCACTCACGGATAATTGAAGCTGCTGTAACATCTCTTGTCTCAAGAGGATGCATGAATACTTCACCGTCGCAGTTTACGAGCTTAGCTCCGAGAGAACGAACCTTCTCTGTAACGAGAGCACCGAAAATCTGCTCAGGATAAGCTGTACCTGTTGGATGATACTGGAGAGTATCAGCATAAAGGAGCTTTGCTCCGGCTCTGTAGCCAAGTATAAGTCCGTCAGCAGTTGCACCGTAGTGATTTGAAGTCGGGAATCCCTGATAGTGGAGTCTTCCTGCACCGCCTGTAGCAAGAATAACTGTCTTTGCACGAGCTACGAGAAGCTGCTTTGTTTCCATGTTCATGAGAACTGCACCTGCAGCCTTGCCGTCCTTGTCAAGAATGATTTCAACAGCAGCAGTAAAGTCTACTACCGGAATACCTCTGTTGATTACTTCATCACGGAGTGTACGCATTATCTCAGCACCGGAGTAGTCCTTTGCAGCGTGCATTCTCTTTCTTGAAGTACCGCCGCCGTGTGTTGTGACCATTGTGCCGTCAGCTTCCTTATCAAACTCTACACCGAGTTTGTTGAGCCACTGAATGCACTCAGGAGCCTTGGTTACGAGCTTTGCAACCAGTTCAGGCTTTGCTGCGAAGTGACCGCCGCCGAAAGCGTCAACATAGTGGATGGCAGGAGAATCATTCGGCTTATCAGCAGCCTGAATACCGCCCTCAGCCATCATTGTATTAGCATCGCCGATACGAAGCTTTGTTACGATCATAGCCTTAACGCCAGCATTATCAGCCTCGATAGCAGCAGAAGCTCCTGCGCCGCCGCCACCGATAATAAGAACATCTGTCTCATAGTCCGGCTTTGAAAGGTCAACCTTGTCAGGGTTAATTCTGCTGTGTGCCTGAAGCAGAGCAGCAAGCTGTGTAGGAACCTTTTCGCCCTTATTTGAACCAACTTCAAGAACAGTAAATTCGCCCTGCTTATAGTCGGGGTGGAATTCAGCAAGAAGAGCGTCCTTCTCGTCAGCAGTCATTCTTCTGGGTTCCATAGGAGCATTTTCAGCTCTCTTTGCAGCAACTACTTTTGCAAGTTCGTTGAATCTGTCAATTTTATACATCGTGCTCCACTCCTTACTTTTCAATCTCGCGGTTATTGTACATATCCTTAAGCTCCTGAACAGAGTCAACTGACTTAGCCATAAGCTCAGCCATCTGCTTATCGAATATGCCTTCATTGATCTCGCTTACTCTGTCATTAAGATGACCACATTCCGGAGCAATATACTTGCCGTTGAGACGTCTTGCGAGCATTGCAACCTGAGGATGTGAGATACCTGCAGGACATCTTGAAGAGCAGACTCCACACATTACGCAGTCAAAGCTCTCCTCAGCACACTTCTCATACTCACCTCTCTGAGCGTATGCAATATACTGCATAACGTTGAGTTCCTGAGTACAAGCCTTTGTACAGGCATTACAGCCGATACAGCTATAGATCTCGGGATAAAGCTGCATCATAACCTGCTGGTCGGGCTTTATCTCATTGATGTCGTAGATCCTCTTTTCAAGGGGGAAGAAAGGAAGGGTAGCAACATACATTCCCTCCTGAACCTCTGTCTGGCAGGCAAGACATCCGTGAAGCTCTACCTGTCCCTTTATACGGTAAATTGTTGCACAGGCACCGCAGAAACCATTACGGCAGCCACAGCCTCTTACGAGTTCATAGCCTGCATATTCCATTGCTGTCATTATAGTAAGTCCTTCCGGCACTTCGTACTTTTTGCCGAAAAGATAAACATTAACTAAATTAGCCATGCTTTTAATTTCCTCCTTAATATTCATCGGGCAGCTCGCCGAGCTGGTCAAAGCGGAAAACAGGACCATCCTTGCAGACATACTTGTTTCCTATATTGCATCTTCCGCATTTACCTACAGCGCACTTCATACGAAGCTCCATTGTAGTGTAAACCTGAGTCTCGGTGAAACCGATCTCTTTAAGACCGGCAAGAGTGAACTTAATCATTATAGGAGGTCCGCAGACAAGAACAGTTTTGTTCGTTGAGGGAGCGAGCTCCTTTACATAGTTAGGAACGAATCCGACATGACCGTCCCAACCCTCCTGTGGGTTATCAATTGTGAGGTTAACTTCAACACCATCATCAGCCATCCACTCATCGAGAATCTCCTGATAGTCAACGAGATCGTCCTTTGAACGTGAACCGTAAATGACCTGAATGCTACCATAGTTCTCACGCTTATCACGAACATAGTTGATTACCGAACGGAGCGGAGCAAGTCCGATACCGCCGGCGATGAAAAGAAGATCCTTGCCCTTGAGGTCAGTCTCAACGGGGAAATTGTTTCCGTAAGGTCCTCTGATAGTGATCATCTGTCCTACATCCATAGCATGGAGCCATGTCGTGAGGCAGCCGCACTTTTTGATGCTGAATTCCATGAATTCCTTATTTGTAGGTGAGGATGTGATAGAGAACATACCCTCGCCTACTCCGGGAATCGAAAGCATAGCACATTGACCGGGCATATGCTCAAATACTTTTCCACCTTCGGGCGAAACTACTCTGAATGTCTTTACATCAGGAGTATCCTGTCTGATATCGGTAACTACGCCGACGTGAGGAATCAATGTTTCTGTACTGTTCATTCCTTAACCTCCAATGCTTTCATTACCTTGACGATATTCATGGAAATAGGGCACTTGGAAAGACATCTTCCGCAGCCTACGCAGCCGAATTCGCCGTTGTTGTTTGCGGGGAAATATACGAGCTTGTGCATGAATCTCTGACGGAAACGCTCAAGCTGAGTAAGTCTCGGATTGCCGTGAGCCATTTTTGTAAAATCTGAATACATACATGAATCCCAGCAGCGGAAACGCTTGATTCCGTGACCTGTATCAAAGTCCTTGATATCATAGCACTGACAGGTCGGGCACACAAATGTGCAGGTACCGCAGCCAAGGCAGCTCTCTGAAAGTTCAGCCCACTTTTCTGACTTGAAGTGCTCCATAAGCTGTCTCTTATACACATCTGACGCTGCCGA
>UQEM01000085.1 GCA_900540005.1 uncultured Ruminococcus sp. | reverse complement strand
ATAAGAGACAGGTCAAGACTTTTTAACGCAGGATGCGTGAAATTTTGCGGAAAAGATGCGTTGTTAGGCTTAGTGTCAACACGACCTAGTTTATGACTGAAAGGCTTTTTTCAAGCAGTTCCGCCTGACGTTTTATACGCGCTCCTGCAAGTTTTCTCAGATGTGGCGGGCCGAGTATCTCGATAACAGGGCCGAAACTCAGCAAGCGTATCAGCAGCTCGGTCTCGTCCTGCTCATCGTACCACAATTCAACCATATACTGACCGGTTTCAAGGTTGCGGACGGTATGCTTTTCGTATGATGCAAATTCCATCATGAACCGCTCAACGCCGTTGCGCTCAGTTGTTACTTTTATGACCGCGGGAGAGCTGCATTTTCTGGACGAAAAGTACTTTTCCATAGATACAGGCGTTCTGAAAACCCGTCCCGTATCAACTATCTTGGTTATGCGTCCGATATTGATTATGCCGCTGTCGTTTATCCTGTCATGCCGCAAATGAAAGCAGTATGCGCGGAATTTGTCGTTCTTCGGCGAATACTCCATTTTAAGCAGCACGAACTTTCCGCTCATTCGCTTTCCGTGACCCGATACAAATTCTATCCATACAATTTTTCTTCCTTTCACGGCTTCGAGCGCTCTGCGGAAAATCCTTATGTAATCCTCGCTTAAAAAATTGTCACTGTCGGAAAATCTGTCCGTAAATCTGAACTGCTCATTCCTGTAAAGGGGCGGAATATCAGCAAGTCTGCCGCTAAGCTCCGCAAGAGAGTTTTCGTCTATAAACAGCCTTATCTTCGGGTCGGAGAGTTTTGCCTTCAGCCACATTTTCTGGAGTTTCGTAAGCACCTTAACGGGTGCTTTTTTCGTTATCCGCTTTAGTCTGCCGTCACTCATTCGACTGAAAAGTCCCCAGTCCGACTCGCTCGGTATAAGTTTCTGCGGCAAAAATAAAACCGAATCACGGAATCCGCCGCGCTGGACTTCATCGTTAACGGCTTTCTCATCGGTAACTTCGCTTTCAAGCAACTTTGCCGCGATTCGGAAATATGCACCGTATATTTCACTGAACAGGTTCATCTTCATCACCGCCATACATTCTATTCATTCTCTGTATATCTCCATAAAAACGCCGTCTCACAGCCTCTGAACCGCCCTCGATACTGACGATCCTTCCGATAAATGTCTTTGCCCAGTGCATTAGCTCATTCGGATCAAAAACGTCAGCAGTCAGAGTATAGAGATCCTCCCCCACTCTTGCAATGGTACAGCAACGCTTTTCGCGCTCCAGACGGTCAATGATATACGGCTCTTTCTCCTCGTCAACGAAAAAAGTGATCTTCATTGGAGTAACTGTTCCTGTTTCTTTTCTTCCGCCAAACGAAACTCCGAAGCAGTGAGACATATTACGCTCAAACTTTACTTTCAGCGCGTCATACTCCTGACAAATACTGCCCGCTTTTACCGATTTCATATAATCAAGGCGGTATGCCGAAAATCTGCGCAGAGACGGGATATACCCTGCAAGATAACGCCTGCCTGTTTGTACAGACACGAGTATCTGAAAGGGAACGACCTGCATTTCCGTTCCGAGTTCATCAGCCTCTCTTAGCTTCTTAGCCGAAAAATTACGGAATGAGACATATCTTTTTTCGTCAATGGCTTTCAGTATCTCAGGAATAAGTATGTCCTCGAGCGTGTGGATAATATAGTTGTGCTTTATGAAAAACAGGTCGTTTTTCAGCCCGAGCATTCTAAGTATGCTGTTGCCCACAATGCCGAAATACTGAGTTTCCGAGAAAAATTTCAGGGCATCGTCAAGTCCTTTGCAGCTTTTGAGATAATCCTCCGCTCTGTCCTCTGATAGTGTATAATAGAGTGTTTTGCCGCGCTTTTCGGCAAAAATTATCCCCTCATCAACGTATTCTTTAAGCTTGTTGCGAACTGTCTGCTCCTCAAAAAGCTGACCGTAATCAGCGTTAAGAGAATCAACAAGCTCTTTCAGCGTGCGGCTCTGACCGTCCTGCAAAATATCAGTCAGGAGAAAGTGCAGCCGTATATCATTATCGGTAAAGCTTTTAGAATAATAGGCGTTATACAGCGGATTTTCGGGAATGTGTCCGCTATCGACCGATATTGAAACGCTTCTTCCGCGCACCGAATCGTCATAGCGCATATAGTCGCCCATCCAGCTTTCAACGCGGCGCTTTTCGTCGCCGTAGGTACGGATACTCTTACGGTCAAAGTCGCTACGAACCTTACAGCCGTATATGAAAAAATCGCGGACATAGTCACGGGTCTTATCAAAATTTTTGATAAGTTCTGAAAATCCTGCCATAATTTTACACCACCTTACATTTATATATTAGCAGAAAACAGTTTCATTTGCAATACGCTCACGAGTGTGTGCAGAAAAATTTATATGATTATTTCCATTTCCTGTGGTATACTGAGATCAAGCTAAAGGAAAGAAGTGAAGAAAATGTTCGTACACTATGACAAGAGCGAAAACATGAGACCAATTAAGATATGGCAGACAGACCTTGAAGCTGTCGGAGAAAAATGCATTGAACAGGCAGAGCACCTTGCAAAGCTCCCGTTTACATATAAATGGGCTGCGCTTATGCCTGATACTCACGCCGGAAAAGGAATGCCTATAGGCGGAGTTATCGCCTGCGAAAATGTCGTTATCCCTAATGCGGTAGGAGTAGATATCGGCTGCGGAATGGCTTACGTTCAGACTAACATTCCTGTATCACTTCTTAGAGAAACTATCACGGGAAGCGGAAATCTGGTTCAGACTATCTGCGGAGATATCCTGCGAAATATCCCTACTGGGTTCGCTCATTACAAAACGCCTCAGCCATCGGAAGTGCTCGACCGCGCGAAGTGCGAGATGAGCCGCTACGAGGCTGATAAGGAGCTTATTCCACAAATTGACGAGGGCTACTATCAGGCAGGAACTCTCGGCGGAGGAAATCACTTCATCGAGATACAGCAGGATGATGATGGTATGTGCGGTATTATGCTGCATTCGGGCAGCCGACATTTTGGCAACATCGTCGGACAGTACTTCAACAAAATTGCCCATGAGCTGAACGACAAGTGGTTTTCACAAGTTCCGACCGAGTGGAATCTTCCTTTTCTTCCCGTCGATACCGATGAGGGAAAAAGATACCTTACATGGATGCAGTTATGCATGGATTTCGCTTACGAAAACCGCGCTGTCATGCTTGGCAAGGTCAAGGAGGTGTTCACAAAGCATATTTTCAAGCACACAGGTATAACGCCTGAATTTTCCAACGAAATAAACTGTCACCACAACTATGCGGCGCTTGAAAATCACTTTGGCAAAAACGTGTGGGTACACCGCAAGGGAGCTATCCGCGCCCGTGAAGGCGATATGGGCATAATCCCCGGAGCTATGGGCAGTTACAGCTATATCGTCCGCGGAAAAGGCTGCGCAGACAGCTTTATGTCCTCCTCGCACGGCGCAGGAAGGGCCTATTCGCGAACGGCTGCAATGGATAAGTTTTCAGTCGAATCAGTAATGGTCGATCTGAAACAGCAAAATGTAGTTCTCGCCAAGAATAAAAAGTCGGACGTTGCCGAGGAGTCGCGCTTTGCGTACAAGGACATAAACGATGTCATGGCAAATCAGCAAGACCTGACCGAGCCTGTAAAAAGGCTGTTCACGGTCGGAGTCGTAAAGGGCTGAAAATTCGCCATTTCACCGCTCAGAGCAATTCCGTCAGCTTATTAAAAACGGGAACAGATCTCGATTTAAGGCACAACCAGCAAACTTTACATGAAAAATGCTACAATTCAGCGGAAAATAAAGTATCTCGATACCGATTCGTTATCGACTCAGTACCGAACTTACGCAGCGCTGCGCCATGTATAGTGCCTTGTTAAGACGCATTCAGCAAAAGTTTACACGTTCGGATCAAGTGCATCTGCGTCTTGGATCCGGCTGCCGACTAAATCTGCGGTCGGACAACATAAAGAACCTGTTATGTCGCAGGTTCTACAGCAGTACAATAAAAACCATAAGATCAGTTCAGTATTTTATTGTATGCTATAAGTCAGGTACAGCAATAAGAATGAATGGTTTTTTGCAGGTTCAAATCCTGCTCCGTGGAACTCTACGGTAAAAACTGACTTGGAAGGAGAATTATCATGCTTAACTTTTTGAATCAGGAATCAAATATCACCTACACTGAAAACGGCGGTACTGCTTACCGTTCGTCTGAATCCTACTGTCTTGATATGTTTTTCAAAGCCGGAGCTATGAGAAATTCCTCCGCAAAAGACATAACTGACACAGTAAACCGTGCTTATGCAGAAGATCCCGACAAGACTATGAAGATAATCTTCTTTGCGCGCGATGCAAGAGGCGGTCTCGGTGAAAGGCGTTTCTTCCGCATTGCTGTTACAGCTCTTGCGAAAACTGCTCCGGAATCAGTAGAAAAGAATATTCATCTTTTTGCTGAGTATGGTCGTTTTGACGATTTATGCGTGCTCCTCTGCACCCCTCTCGAGAGCGTGGCTGTAGAAGTCATAAAAAAGCAACTTGACAAGGACATTGCGGCAATGAACGCAAATGCCCCCGTCTCACTGCTCGCGAAATGGCTGCCGTCTGTGAATACTTCCTCCCAAAAGACACGCAACAGCGGCAGACATATCGCTAACCTGCTCGGCATGAATCAGCGCACCTACAGAAAAACTCTGTCGGCGCTTCGCAGATACAGTGATATTCTGGAGAACCGGCTTCGCGAGCGCGACTACACTTTCAACTACGAGCAGCAGCCTTCCTGCGCAATGTTCAAGTACCGCGGCGCGTTTATCCGCAACGACGGCGAACGCTACACCGATTATCTGAACAAGGTTCACAGCGGTAAAGCTAAAATGAACGCTGACAAGCTGTTCCCCTACGATATTGTTCGTGCAGCCTTGAACACAAATATTTCCACAGAGCAGAAACTTGCACTCGACGCTGCGTGGAAGTCGCTGCCTGACCTTAACGCCGCAAAACGCGAGAACGCCATTGCGGTAGTTGACGGCTCAGGCTCTATGACCTGCGGCTGCGGAGGTATCCGTCCGATAGATGCTGCTCTGTCGCTTGGAATATACTTTGCAGAGCACAATACAGGTGCATTCGCCAACCACTTCATCACCTTCTCTGAGTCACCACGTCTCGTTCAAATCAAAGGCAAAGATATTGTAAGCAAAGTAAATTATTGCAGCACATTCAACGAGGTTGCTGATACTAATCTGGAAGCCGTTTTCAGACTGATACTCGATACTGCCGTAAGGCATAAAGTCCCCGAAAGCGAACTTCCTTCAAAACTCTACATAATCTCCGATATGCAGTTCAATTACTGCATTATCGGCGGCAATGACGAGCCTATGTTCCGCGAAATGCGAAAGCTTTACAAAAAACACGGTTACAAGCTTCCGGACATCATTTTCTGGAACGTCAACAGTCGTTGTGACTCGATACCCGTGAACCGCTCCGAAACAGGCGCGGCGCTTGTATCAGGTTACTCCCCTGCTGTATTTGATATGGTCATCGGCGGCGACATATCTCCCGAAAAGATAATGAACGAGATACTCTCCTCGGAAAGATATGCTGCAATATCTGCGGCATAAGAAACTTTCCCACAAATTGTTGATACTCTCCCAATAAACCTAACGATTCATGAGACCCGTGCAGGGTAAATATGATCCTGCACGGGTCGATTGTTAATATCTGTAAAATATTGTTTTATTGTACATTAAAACGTTAACCGCAACTCAATCGCAGTTGATTTCCTTAATAAGATATGATATAATAATTTTAATCAAAAATGAAAGGAAATTAAAGCGGTGAGAGAATATTTCAATTTAATGGAGTATACAGAAGAATTTATAAATAAAATCATCGATTATAGAATGCACATGGATAAAGAATTAAATAGATATTTATCATATGAGGAAATTGCTGAACGTGAAAATTGCAGTGCTGATGAGGTGAAAAAAATACTTACTGCAACAGCAATTGTCTGGATCCATTAATGAAGTGTTATACTGAAAGAGCAGTCGACAAACACCCCAAAATCTGGTAGAATATAAATAATACAACCGGAAAGGGAAAACGACTATGAAGTACAGTAAAGAATTCAAAGAAGAAGCATTAAAACTATCAGACGAGATCGGAATGAAAAAGGCTGCTCAGCAGTTAGGTATCCAGTATTACACACTATCAGACTGGCGTACAAAGCGAAATGCCGCTGCAAAAGCTAAAAAGTATCAGATGACCGACGATGAAGCAAAACTGCGTATTACGGAGCTCGAGCGTAAAAATGCCGAGCTTCGCAAGGCAAATGATATTCTCAAGGACGCACTCGGTTTTTTCGCAAAAGACCGGAAGAAGTAAAGACAAGCGAACGTCACCTGTTCGTCAATGAGTTCCGTAACAAGTACGGAGCGAAAGCAATATGCAGATTTTTGAAAATCAGCGAATCAGGCTATTATCGCTGGCTCAGGAATCAGGGTAAGCCCGGTGCAAGGCAGCTTCTTCTGGTCAAAATACAGGGAATTCTTTCAGAGCATCCTGACAATAAGAATTACGGTGTCAGAAGGATGCAGGCAGCTCTTGCCCAGAAAGGCACTCACGTCAGTCTCAGAACGGTATACCGTACTATGAGCGAATCCGGACTAATCCACAGGCATCGCATACCTCACGGCATCACAAAGGCTGATACTGAAACTCAGAACAGAGAAAACCTTATCAATAGAAATTTCAGTGCAGATAAGCCGATGAAAAAGCTGCTAACCGATATTACCGAGGTCCAGTGCGCTGACGGAAAGCTCTATGTTTCACCGATTCTCGACTGCTTCAACGGTGAGATAATTGCTCTTGAAATGCGTGATAACATGAAGAAGGAACTTTGCATAGACACCGTAAAACAGCTGCGTGAGAAATACGGCAGGCTCGATGGAACTGTCCTTCACAGTGACCGTGGCTGCCAGTACACAAGCTATGCCTTCCGCAGGGAACTTGTTACAAACGGGCTATCCAGAGCCTCAGCGGTACTGCTCACTGCTATGACAACGCTCGTATGGAGAGCTTCTTTGCCACACTGAAAAAAGAAAAGCTGTATCAGATACCTACATACCGAATGAAGCGTAAAGAGGTCAAAACTGTCATCTTCCGATACATCTTCGGCTACTACAACACCCAGAGAATCAACACCTTCAATGAAGGCGGTCTCCCACCTGTGACACTAAGAACTTCAAAACAGATCTCTCATCACGCCGCCTGACTCCTGCCTATCCAAGATTTTGGGTATTCTCCGACTGCACATTTCTTGACAATTCCAATGACATTAAGAACCTGTCCGCATAAAGTCAAAACCTACGCGACAATGTATGAATATGAGAAATAATACACTTGGCATCAGAGTAAAAGTCTTTTGTAAAACGGCGAGAACCTCTGAAATCATAACAAAGTACGTTCAACTTTCCAACGAAACAGTTGAACTTAAAACGTACTTTGAATTCTCGGAGAAATGTCAATCCGAATGTTATGAAGGATTCAAAGGTGTTTTTAAATGTTCCCCTATTCACTTGATTCGCACGAGTAGCAATGATAGTTGGATAGCAGTATAATGCCATTATAAAAATAAAGGCTCCACTTTTTTTAATTTTATTACATATTTCTGCTATTCATAGTTTTTCCTCTTGAAAATAGTTTAAAATAGAGCTTTAATATTAAATTGCCAATATTAGCTTATACTTTTTGTTTTATTATATCATAAACTTCCTATCTATGCTGATAATTGAAGTGAAATCCGGTTTTGTTTGCGGTGAAATGTCGAAATATTATGATAAAGGTAATTTTTTCTTGCTTATATTTATTTTACATATTTCACTTGTCAATATCTCTGTCACAAACAACAAATTTTCGTCCTGAACGGTATAAAACATTCAAAATTCTATAAAAACAGCAGATCTTTATATATCAAGATCTGCTGTTCTTCACATTTATTTAACTATTTTTTCAATCCTGCAAGTATGCTTCTTATACTCCGTATTTGGATCAGTGGTATAATTAATACCGACAAGGATTATTTCTCCGCTGTATGCTGACAATTTTTCAGTATACTGTCTGTTCCTGATTTGTTCAAGCGCAATGCTCGCATCCTGTTCCTTTTTGAGTTCGACAACGATTGCAGGAACATTTTCATTCGGTCTTGGCAGAAACGCAATGTCCGCATACCCTTTACCCGTCGGAAGCTCTCTTATTATCTCATACTGGTTTCTTGCTGTATAGAACGCAAGCGTCACTACACAAGCAAGAGCGTTCTCATCATTGTACTTTATAATCGAAGTGTTTTCCTGATGTGTCTGCTCAACAATTCTCGCAACCGCTTCTTCGTCTCCTGAAAGGGTTGCTTTTAAGCATTCCTCAGACTGATTTATCGCATTAATAACCGGTTCCCAGCCTCCGCCTTTTATGCTGCGCACAAATTCCTGCTGTACTTCCATGTTAGGTATCCAGCAGCTTTGGGTATCAAAATCATAAGTAAGATATCCAAGGTGAATAAGGAGCGTCAGCACATCATCTGCATAATGAAAACTTGACATATCATTCTGAAATGTACCTGTATCAAGAACAATCTGTTCTCCTGCTATCATTTTTTCAATTTTTTCTTTCAGTCCATCAAAATTAAGGTTTATAGGCATCTTTAATGCGTTATAGGTTTCTGTCTTAGACCAGTAATTTGTAAATCTTCTTCGCCTGCACACCTCCACAACTGAGCGTGGGTTATATATTGCAACTCCGTCAACATTGTAACCATTGTACCATTTCTTTGCTTCATTAAAATCAATGTTATATTCATTGCAAAGCTTTTCTGTTTCTTCTTCTGTGAATCCTGTGAATTCAGAAAATGGATAAGCTCCTTCCATTGAATACTCATTGAACATGTTAAGTGCTGAATGAACACCGTATTTTTTGATAGGCAATATACCCGTCATATATGCAAGTGCCACATATGGCTGTCCTTTAAATAATGCATAAAGATAGTCCAGATATGTTTTTTGAGCTGATTCATCATCCTTATAGTATCTTAAAACACAATCCCACTCGTCTATAATGAACACAAATGGTACTCCTGTTTCTGCAAATACTTTTCCGGATGCTTTTGATAAATCAAGTCGTTTGTATTTTTCCAGTTGCGGATATTCTGCAAGAACTTCATCAAGAATTTCTTCTTCCATTTCCTGTATCATTTCTTCTACACTTTCTGTTTTTACAAGAAACTTCTGCATATCAAAACTTATAACATTGTATTTATTCAAATGTTTTTCAAAAGAATCTGCCTTTGAAATCTTAAGATTCTCAAACATTTCTCTTGAATCACAGCCCCGGCTGTAATATGCTGTCAGCATATTGGCTGCCATTGATTTGCCAAAACGCCTCGGTCGGCTTATGCAAACATATTGACTATTTGTGTTTATATATTTATTTGTTTGTTCAATAAGCAATGTCTTATCTACGTAAATATCCGAATTAATGTCCTTAGAAAACATTATATTATTCTGGTTCAAATAAATCCCCATATGTAACACCTCCGTTCATATCTTAGTTTACCATTTTTCCTGAGTAAAATCAAGTACTTACCATAATATTTTCATATTCTAAACTCCTCCAACAGCCTTTGATATTCTTTTTCCTCACAGTCAATATAATCTTTCGCAAACTGTTCTGCTTCATCAATGCTGTTTTTGATCAGTTCAAAATCAACTGCAGCAGAAAAAATGTCAATTTCTACTTTTTCGGATTCGTCGGCAAATACTTCTATCCTGAATCCCTCGCCGGCAACGATTTCGCCATCCTTATCTTCTCTTGGCAGGTATTCATCCGGTGTGATTTTCACAAAAAATCCTTTATATTTCATACTGTTTTCCCCTTAAAGTTTCATCTGAAAATCATCGTCAAAATCCAAATCTTCAAATTCATCAATATCAAAATTATCATCTATAATTTGTTCCTGGCGGATTGAATTTTCAAGAGCCGTTTGCAGATAAGATTCGTCCAAGCCATTCTCCCTGTACCCCTGCAAAATTGTGTTATAATACTGCTGACTCGGAGGTGAAATTTCTCCGCAATTCATCAGATAAGCCATTCCCTCACAGGTTTTTCCGTTCAATTCAAATGACATTTTTTCCTGTCTGTAAAGTCGTGGCTAGCCTTCATACCTGTTAAGGATCGGCAGATCCCTTTCGTCAAGTTTCCATATTAAAACTGGAACGCTTGCATTTTCTTTTGGTACTATCGTTGCAACACCTCTGAATTCGAGTTCATAATCCTTTATTTCAGAATCCCCTACACAATGCCAACAACTTAAGCGATATTGGCATTTACCCCGCATAAAAAATCAAAC
>UQEM01000084.1 GCA_900540005.1 uncultured Ruminococcus sp. | reverse complement strand
GGATTTGAGCCGAGGTTGATCTCGGCTCATTTTTTTGCCCGCTGGTCTGGTTGGCGGTTACGATTGTTTTCATGCAACACACCACAAAACTTTCCGAAAATCGTGGTATGTGTTTTCTTTATTCAAAGAAAACGCCGCAAGATATTTTATCCTGCGGCGAATTTTCCTTGACATACCAGATCTGCCTGAACAGAAAATATCAATCATCAATTTTTTTCTGAGCGACTTTTATTCCTTTTTTCTCAAGCTGATCTATTGCTTGATCCGAAATAGTTCCCTCTGAAACGCTCAGACTTTTCAAAGAATCCATTTCACAAATTCCTGAAACATCTTCAATAATATCAATGTATATTCCCAGTTCGGTTACATTGTCAAAAGAAGACAAGAATCCACTGTCCTTCATAGTAAAGTTTCCGTCAGAATTGATTATATAGTCATCAACAATCGTATCTGTTAATGATATGTTTCTGAGTGCTAAACACTCTGCCAGTGAATCGAAGTTTTTGACATCGCTATCCAGCATCCATACATAAGACAGATTGCTGTTACCGATTCCTTTAAGGTCAATATCTGTTCTATAAATATATAGTTCCTGTAAATTGCTGAATGTACTCATTTTTTTGAATCAGAGCTGTTCACTCTGGAAAATGACAGAGATAATACAGAAAGTTTCTTAAAATCTGCAAAGCTGCTGATAGCATTTTCATAAGCTAATGACAACAGCATCTCCTCAACATCTGTGCATCTGTTAATTTCCTTGATCTTAGTAAACCGCAGATCTGGGCTTATTTTTTTATATCTGATTTACAGATCCTGCCCTCGATCTTTACATAATTCTTTCTTAAATAAACAGCACCCGAAGCAATGCACAGAAGTATGAGTGCCGCAATTATTGTTAATAATGTTTTTTTATTTTCATATGATTTTCATTTTACAGAATCAAAATCCAATATCCTATCGTTATCAACGTCATACATTTTAATATCATTCTCCTTTGGATTTTTCAACGACGATTATTCCTTTGTCTTCAAGGAGCTTTCTTACTTCGTCTGAAATAAAGCCCTCTGAAACAGTCACCCTTTTCAAAGAATCCATATATGCAACCCCTGAAATATCTTCTACATAGATATTGTAGAAGCTAAGCTCTTCAATATTATTAAGAGCTGAAAGTTCTGAGCTATCACTAAGATAGAAATTATAAGGTTCTTTATCATTACCAGTATTTTCTTCAGCAATAATACAACCGTCTACTTTAGAGCTGTTCAGGATAAGCTCCTTCAAAGCGCCGCAGTCAGCAGCACTTTGAAGATTCTTTACAGAAGAAGCTGATATTATCATCTTTTCAACAGAACTGTTATTGATACCATTCAAATCGGCTTCAGTGTATGTAAAGCCTAGTTCTTTTAGGTTCGGCTGTTTATTTATCATGCCGACACCGTCGGCTGAAATTTCTTCCTTTGAGAGGAAAACTTCTAGTGTTTCAAGATGTTCAAATACTGTAAGCTGCGAAAATCGGTCATTAGTAGTGTCAGCTACAATCATACTCTTTATATTCGAGCATCTGTTCAGCTCCTTAATATTTACCTCATCAAGAAACACGTCTATATTCTCAGTTTTTCTCTCTACAAATGTTTTTTCCAGATAAACATACTTATCTCTGAAAACCAAACTGGCAATAACAACAATAACTACTGCTGTTAGGAGAAACAATTCTTTTTTCATTACTTTTTTCATTACTTTTTTCATTACTTTTTTCATTTGGTTAACTGTTCATTACTTTATCAAAATCAGCAATACCATGTATTTGTAGTCCAGTAGCAATATCAAGAACAGAGCTACCTCTAATTCTGCTGATATAACCAGGAGTCCAATTATCCCACCTTGCAGAACCAAAAGGATCGATATAATTGCTAAACGGAGATGAGGATACTGCACTGTCATATGTTTTCAAGTAAATATTATAATCGCAATCAGCTATTGAACTACTTAATGTATCCTTGAACACATTCTTATAACTTCCAGCGCCGATACTAATAGAAGTCGTTCCTGCACCAAGGAGTGTGACTACTCCGCCTATTATAGTACCTGCCTTACCAAGTGGTCCAAGGAAGAGACAAGGAATACCAAGATATGTAAATAATGTACTTGCATTGCCATTAAAACTGCTTATTTTTTCACGGCTATCAATATAATCATCTTTAAATGTGTATAACATAGTCTCACAAATCAGAAGATTGATAAGTTCTGTTGAACGTCCGTCATTGGCTGGAGATCTATCGTCAGATGCGGAATGCGCTGAATGTGTGATGCTATTTAATTATCTGCTTCCAATCAATTGAATAATGATACAGGTATGTGGCCAAGGGGCATATTCGCTCTTTGTCTGTTTGTGTCCAAGGCTCCTGGCTACATATCTTCTTATCAAAACAGACATTGGATTCTTTTTGCATTTGGCAAATGTTGAACATAAAGCA
Organism: uncultured Ruminococcus sp.; assembly: GCA_900540005.1. Classification (GTDB taxonomy): domain Bacteria; phylum Bacillota; class Clostridia; order Oscillospirales; family Ruminococcaceae; genus Ruminococcus; species Ruminococcus hominiciens. The sequence continues at coordinate 8,069 of UQEM01000084.1, read as the reverse complement.
CTTCTTTTCATGCTCAAATAACAGTTTATCTAAAGCCTTGGGACAAATAATACTAAATGACAAATTATCAAATGCTGTAGTTGAGAATGTGCTATTAGTGCTATCAATTATTAATGGAATTCCACATTTTTCAAACCAGATATTAATTTCACCATTTCTGTTGCTGTTTTCTGCGGCTTTAGCAATAAACAATCCACTTCGACGAAGTCGAATTCCAGCAGATATCATATGTTTAATCTGATGATTTAGAGTATTAAATTGCTGAATGCCGGGATACAGAAAATCTATATCCGGTATTATTGAGTGTTGATATTTGTATTCTAAGCTTTTCGACAAATGTGTAATTCTGGGAAGGAAATACTTCTCAAATTCACTAACATTTTTAAATGACAGTTTTTTCTCTTTGATTTCTTCGATTATGTTATAAAACATTTCACCACTATGTTCATGCATAAGTGAGAGTTCACAAATTGCAAGTATTAGATATCTGTTTTCTGCGATTGCAGGACATTCTTTATTCACTATCATTTCACATATGTTATATGGGTATTGATTATTCCTTTTTTCAGCATTAAATACAGTACTTTCAAACAGATAAGCCATGCTCTCACTGATAATATATGAGCCCAATTGGTATTCATCTTTTCCATCATTAAATACTACTTTGATCTCATGAAGAGATTCTAGTATGTCTTTTGGATACATTATTGGATCTTCGTCGGATAGAATTTCCAAACATTCATCTGAAGTAATATAGAATCTATTATAGTGGTGTAGTTTCTTAAACGTTAAATTGGAACTATTCCCACGAAAGATAGAATAGTAATTTGAACACGCTTCAATTATTTTTGAGGAGCATTCTTGTAACGGAAGAATGATACTCTTTTCTTCAGAACCTTCGCTTTTAGCAACAATATTCATTGCTGTTTGGATTTTTTTCGAGCAAAGGTCAATTATTGTAAGTCCTGTTAATGTTGAAATATCTTGAAGAAAATGAATATATTCATGTAAAAAAGTCGCTATTTTTTCTATTGCATCTTTATAGGGCTTTAGAAATGAATCAGAATTTTCCTTCAATTTTCTTTGCATATCTATATCCAAACTCATAACCGCTTTTTGCGTCATAAATTTTTGAGTAAACTGAGAAAGCGCGATATATTGTACAGCCATTTCTTTATATTGATTTAGTAACTCAATATCAACGTTTAACTCAGTGATGAAAAAGCCTGTTTGATATGAACCAGCATCCATTATAAATCCTCCTTCACTAATACTAATCTTTAGCCGCACAGTGAATCAGAGCATTAATAGTCCGAAATCGCTGCACAGTTGGAGATCCATCATCAAACGCGGAATGCGCTGAAGGTGTAATTGGGTAGCGTAAACCCGCCCCAATACTTACTGTGATTATTTTTCTTAAACAAAATCATACAGATAAATCGTAGTGAATACTCCCAGATGTCTTTTCATCGTTTAGCTTGCATTTAAAACCGTGCTTTTCGTAAAAATGAATTGATCTATCAAAATGACTTTTATCTACAGAAGATAATTCACCATGAATATATTGTGCATCTGTTTTTTTACAGTAATCCAAAAAGAATGGCATAAGAATTGAACCGTTACCAATGTCGTTGTCTTCCACTAAGATGTCATCGATTATGATGTATTTTATATTCTCACTATAGCTTTCGTGAATCGTAGCCATAATTCTTGGATGATTACTAATCGTTTGATATTTTTCACCGTATAGCATAAACCATACATTGTTTCCAAAACACCATTGAACAACAAGAACTTCATCACCATTTTTATTTGTGTCAATACCAACAATAATGTGATTTTTTTCTTTCAATACTTCTTTTGTTATTTCATAGAGCCGATTTTCCCTTTTGGCTTCTCTTTGGATTTTTTGTATTTCTATACCACAATCTGATTTAAATTCACTTACTAGAGACTCGAGTTCAGCACGGAAGAATCTACAAAATTCACGAAAAAAGAAATCTTTGATTTGCAACTGAGTTTCATCCTTTATTATTGTTTTATAGTATTTCAACGTTCGTTGTAACCATATAGCCTAATTATACATCATTCTAGCCGAAAAAGCAAGGAGGTGATACCATGTTTTTCAAACTTATCCTTGAAAACGCCAACGGCGATCGTGTAGACATGACCGCTACCGCAAACCAGTATATGACCTCAAAGATCGAGGGGCTTTCCCCGCCGCCCGGAACGATCAGCACCTCCAGCTACGCTGGCATGGACGGCAGCTATCTGAACAATGCCTTCATCGAAAAGCGGAATGTGGTCATATCCTTTGAGATGCGAGGAATCGGCGTAGAAAAGCGCCGCCATCAGCTCTACAAGGTGGTGAAACCGAGCCGCTATGTCAAGATCTACTACAAGACCGCAGGCATAGATGTTTTTACCGAAGGCTATGTGGAGACTTGCGAGGTCAGCAACTTTGAGCAGCTTGTTACTGGACAGATTTCTATTCTGTGTCCTGACATCTACTGGTATTCCACGACCTCGGTCATGGCGTATTACTCGCAGATCACAGGAGCCTTCACATTCCCGTTCCCAACGGAAAGCAACCCGGAGCCCTTCGTTCTCGGCAAATACAACACCAACAATGTCATGGAGATCATCAATGACGGCGACGAGACTGGCTTCACGCTCGAAATTGAAGCCCTCGAAGATGTCCGTTCGCCTACGCTGTACAATGCGGATACAGATGAATATTTACAGATCACAGGCGATCTGCGAGCCAGAGATATTGTGACGATCACTACCAAAACAGGAAACAAAACGGTAACGCTCGGCAGGGGCGGTGTCAAGACGAATATCATCAACCGCCTTGTTTCCGGCTCGACATGGCTGACGCTGCGTGAGGGCAAGAACCGCTTTTATCTGCGCGGCACAGGACTGACGAAACTGAGGGTGAAGATCATTCACACAAATGCGTATCTGGGGGTATAACGATGCAGATTGAAGTTTACAAGATGACAGCAGAGGACGATGCTCTCACGATCACGCTGGAAGCCATCTGCGACACCTTTTCAAGTCTGCTGTGGGATATTGAATACTACAAGTGCGGCAGCTTTGAGGTGTATATCGCCGCCAATCCGCAGAACGTGGACATCTTCCAGCCCGGACGCATTGTCGGCAGAGATGATGACAACCAGCATTTCGGCATCATTGAATCTGTGCAGATCAATACCGATGTGGAGAACGGCGACTACCTGACAGTTAAGGGCAGATTCCTCATGTGCCTGTTGGAACGGCGTATCATTCATCCGACCTACAATGTGACCGCAGAAAAGGCATATTCTGAGATTGTCCGAGAGGTCGTCACGCAGAACACGCTGCTGAATGACAGCCGGAAGATTCCCGGCTTATCCCTCGGCACAGTATCCGGCACCTGCTGGGAGCAGACAACCACGCTGCAAATTTCCTATGCCAATCTGATGGAATGGATATACACCATCTGTGAGAAGATCGGCGGCACGGCGAATGTCCGGCTTGTGAAGGATACAGGCGAGCAGTACCGCATGGTGTTCGATCTGGCACAGGGAGAGGACAGAAGTCTAATGCAGGAGGATAATCCACACATCATCTTTTCCGATGCGTACAGCAATCTGCTGTCCTTCAGCTATGCCGCAGATGCTTCTGTGCAGCGGAATTTCGCCTACATCTTCGGTCAGGGTAAGGGCGAAGAGCGCAAACGCACCACATATTGTGTTGGTACTGAGCCGGCTTATCTTGACCGCTACGAGCTGTATGTGGATGCAGACGATATTTCCGAGACAGAACAGGTTGAGGGTGAGACTGTGCCGATTCCGGAGGAGAAGTATCTGGAACTGCTGCGCACCCGTGGTTCGGAACAGCTGGTGCTGCCGAAAACAGCATCGGAGTCGGAGATCGCAGCGCACAACTCACAGTATGTCTACAACCGTGATTATTTCGTCGGTGATTATGTGACTGTGGAGCATAAACGGTTCGGCATGATACAGCCCTGCATTCAGCTCATCGGTATGATAGAGGCTTTCGACCAGAACGGGCGCAGTCTAACGCCCACATTCAAAGAGGGGTGATTTTTTTATGGCTTTTTCATGCGGTTTTTTCAATTCAAAGAACCTTGACAGAACCTATACAGCAGAAAATTTTAATGACTACTTGTCGAGTATTATCTGCAACGGCATCCTTGACACCTACGGACAGAGTTTTAAGCTGACAGCGGCAAGCAGTGGTCTGGGGGTAGTTCTGGGTACTGGTAAAGCCTGGATCAACGGCCATTATTTCATTAACGACTCCCGGTATGTGATCGACCTCACATCGTATCAGGACGAGTCACTGCCGAGATATGTCGGCATTACGATCTATCTGGATACCACGGAATCTGTCCGCAGCGCGACACTGAAGCTCTTTCCCGGTACTCCGGCAGAGAATCCGCAGCTTCCTACCATTCCGCAGGATGAGGATCATGTGAGGCTGCTCATGTATGCGGTGCGTTTGAATCCCGGTGCAACATCACTGACAGAGCGAGACTGGTTTGACTACAGAGAGGACAGAAATGTCTGCGGTTACTGCCGCTGTATCCTCGGCAAGTGCAAAGTGACGGATATGTTGGCACGGCTTGCACAAATCGAAGCGGATATGCAGGAGTATAACGAGACTGTTCAGGCTTTGACTACACAGGTTGAAACCTTACAGACGGAGGTCGATGATATCATCGGCGGTATTGTGGAGATCGGCACCTGCGGCGAGAATATCCATTATGTTCTTTATGAAAACGGAAAGCTCCTGCTTCACGGTACAGGCGAGACCTACGATTATGAGATCGGCAGATCGCCGTTCTGGGAACGAGAGGATATCCGTTCGCTTGTGATCGGCGAGGGCATCACAGCAATTGGTACCAGTGTGTTCGAGCGATGCTACAATATGGCAACGGTCACATTCCCCAGTACACTGACAACCATCAAAGCACGTGCATTCTTTATGTACACGCAGGGTGGTCTTACCTCCCTGACGATTCCTCCGACTATTACAACAATTGGTGAGAAGGCGTTTGTTGATCAGGCATTGACTTCTATCATCATGCCTGCAACGCTCACTACGCTCGGCACCTATATTTTTGACGGCAGTGACACGTTGACAACTGCAAGAGTAGAATGTTCCGAAGTGCCGGGATTCTGTTTCGTATGGTGTTCAAACCTGCGTAACCTTACCCTCAGCCATAATGTGACGAAAATCGGCTCTCACTGGATCAACTACTGCAACAGCCTTACTCAGCTTACCTATGAGGGAAGCCTTGATGAATGGGCTGCCGTTGTAAAGGGCGGCAACTGGGACGGCAGAGGCGGTCAGGTTGATGGCACACTCAAAAAGGTCATCTGCCTTGACGGATATATGCAGTATGATACAGAAACGAAGGAATGGACGGAGGTGCGTGAATAATGTGGAAATTCCTTGTGAAAAACCAGAGCATTGAGATTCTGGAGCGAGAGGTTCTCGCAGATCATCAAATTCAGTATGTGCAGTTCAAGTTCACATTTGACGGTGACTGGAAACGGTATCATAAAACCGTGCAGTTCAGCCAGTGTGATGAGGTGTATTCCGTTGTTCTGGGAACAGATGGCACAAGCTGTTATCTGCCTGCGGAGCTTCATGTGGGCGCGGTGAAAATGGACATATACGGCTACGATACCGCATCGGATACCACTGTCAGAGCGACAACTGTTCCGGTAACGCTGAATATCCGAGAATCCGGCTTTGAGGGTGAAGAACCTCCGATTCCGACGACGCCCGATCTGTATACACAGCTTCTGAAACGCATCGAGGATGCCGAGCATGGACTGGACGGAAAATCTGCCTACCAGATCGCAGTGGATCACGGCTATATCGGTACTGAGGAGGAATGGCTGGCAAGTCTGCATGGCAAGGACGGCATTACTCCGGATATGTCCGAGTATCCCAAGACAACAGAAGTGCAGACGATTGTTGAACAGCAGATCACTCCGGTGGCAGAGGAAGCTCATACACATGACAACAAGGCTACACTGGACAGCCTGACACCGAAGCTTTTCGCAGAGCTGTATGAGCTGCAGCAGTTCGAGGACAGCACGGTCTATGATATCCAGACGGTCAACGAGGAGATCCTGAATCTTCAGCAGTACAAGCATCGGCACGACAATCAGGCTGTGCTTGAGCACATCACCGAAGCGCTTGTGACTGCAATGGAGGAGTATGGACCTTTCGAGGACTGGACGAGAGAGCAGATCCACACGCTGTTTGAATCCGTCAACAATTTCTCCAATACCGCACACACGCATGAGAACAAGGCTGTTCTGGATTCTATCACAGAGCAGTATATGCAAGATCTGACGGCATTTCAGGCATCCACAGCAAACGCTCTGCATGGGCTGTCTACCGGACTGAGCGAAGTCTCCGCACAGGCGCATTCTCATGCCAACATGGCGATTCTGGATTCTATCACACAGGAAATGCTCGATGACATTGCATCCATCTCGACTGTGGTCGGGCAGGCGCACTGGCATCATAATCTCACAACGCTCAACGGTATCACAGATTCCAGCGTTTCCCGCTGGAATGAAGCATACACCGCCGCAATGAACCTGAACGAGCGCGTGGGTGTCAATGAGGGCGTTTTTGAACGTTTCAAGACGGAAATTCTCTATGATATGGAGGGGGCAAAGACCTCTATCACGGAAATCAGCACCCATCTGGCGGCAGTGGAAGAAGCACTCTCCGGTGTAGAGAACGCACTTGCGGCAGTCGTGGAGGTGGGCGAATGAGCATTGCAAATTATCTGACAGCTCTCGATGAGCAGAGAGACGCTTTAGCCCGAAATCTGACCACAATGGGTGTATCCGCTTCGGAAACTGAAAAGCTGAATACGCTCGTACCGAAGGTGCTGCAAATTCCGCAGACCAAGCCGGATATCACGCTGTTCAAAGCATCCATCGACACGCTCCATGACTACGGCGAAAAGCTCTACACCTTCTATAATGACGGCTATCGTTCCCTCACAGGCTTTGCAGAATCCTATCCGAATTTCTGCTGCGAGGAGAATGGCTACGCACTGTTTTATAATCAGCCGGATTTCAACTGGGGACAGACAATCTACACGCAGTGCGTGACACCTGTTTTGGTTACACAGACAAGCAGTATCCTCTTCAGCTATCGTTCCGGTGCTGCGGATGTGGGAGAAATGTGGCTTGTGCCGAAGAGTAACCAGTCCTTGTCTCCGGCGGAGACCGCAAGATATATCCACGAAACAATCATAGCAGGACAGGCTGTCACAGTCCCGTTCACATGGCTGCAAACGGGAGACAACTACACAACTGTGCTGATCGACTGTGGCAACATCACAGCCGGTGACTATTATCTTGCGTGGAAGGCTGTCACAGACAATACACATCCGTATATCCGGAATATCAAGGTATTGGAGGTCTGAATATGAAAGAAAATATCTGTACTGCCGCCGGAGTGATCGGCGGCTTTTTTGCGGCACTGCTCGGCGGCTGGGATTCAGCTCTCATTACACTTGTGCTGTTCATGGCGATTGACTTTACGACAGGTCTGATCGCTGCATCTATGGGCAGAAGCAAGCACAGCAAGACCGGCAGGCTCAGTTCAAAGGCAGGTTGGGTCGGACTTGCAAAAAAGTTCTGCATCCTGCTCATGGTTGTGGTCGCTGTCCGTATGGACATTCTGATCGGTACAACATATATCCGCGATGCGACCTGCATCGGATTCTGTGTGAATGAGCTGCTTTCGATTATTGAGAACACCAGTCTTATGGGCATCCCGTACCCGCCTGCAATCAAAAAGGCAATCGAGGTGCTTCAGAAAAGGGCGGCACATATCGATGATGAGATTCAGGAAATGATTGACAATATGGAGGATGATAAGAAATGAGTAAGACCTACGAGTATTCGGATAATACACAGCTTTCTCCGCACTTCAATATCTCCGAGTTCCGCTGTAAGTGCGATAAGGAGCATGAGACACTGAACAGCCCGGAACTGATCGAGAAGCTCGAAAAGCTG
>UQEM01000083.1 GCA_900540005.1 uncultured Ruminococcus sp. | reverse complement strand
AGGCTATTCGTCGGCAGCGTCAGATGTGTATAAGAGACAGGCCTACAGGCTTTTGCGCATTGAGCGCGCTATTTTTGTTTTCATGTCAACGATATCAATAGGCTTTGCGATATGCTCGTTCATGCCTGCCTCTTTGCAACGTGCCACGTCCTCTGCAAAGGCATTTGCAGTCATTGCAATTATCGGCACGGTTTTCGCGTCCGCACGGTCAAGATCTCGTATAGCCTTTGTTGCGTCAAGCCCGTTCATGACAGGCATCATGATGTCCATGAGAATAAGGTCATATCTGCCGACCTTGTTCTCCGAGAACATATCTACCGCCTCCTGACCGTTCCGTGCTACGTCAACGAGCGCTTTTTCCTCCTCCAGCATATACTTGGCAATTCTGAGGTTGACCTTGTTGTCCTCAACAAGCAGTATTCTCTTGTTTTCCAAAGAAACATTTTCAGCCTTTACCTCTCCTGCCGGAACTTCATCGCTCAGTTCAAGGGGAAGCTTTATTGTGACGGTAGTTCCAACACCCTGCTTGCTGCTGATATTGATAGTTCCGTCAAGCCGGTCAACAAGCTCCTTCGTTATAGCCATTCCGAGTCCTGTTCCCGAATAAGTTGTCTCCGGAGCAGACTGCTCACGGCTGAAAGGCTCGTAAATACGCTTTAAAAACTCCTGTGACATACCAATTCCCGTATCTCGCACGGTGAACACATAACTGCTGTGGGAATCATCAACGGAACGCTCCTCAATATTGAAATCGACCGTTCCGCCGCTCAGATTGTACTTAACTGCGTTGGAGAGAATATTCATCACGATACGCTGAATGTGAACAGGCGAGCTGACTACGCACTTGTGCTCAATATCAAAGTGCACACCCGTGAATGTAACTCCGCGCTCCTCCGCCATGACCTGTATCGCGAGAGTTATTTCTTTCATATTCTCGGATATGTCCATGACTTCATGAGTGAATGAGAACTTGCCGCTCTCGATACGTCCCATTTCAAGAACATCGTTTATGAGCAGTTCAAGCTGGTGCGAAAGTATCTTTATCTTTTGCAGGCTGTCCTCAACGACTTCCCTGCTGTCGATCTCTGTCTCCATGATGTGCGTCATACCGACAATTCCGTTGATAGGCGTTCTGATATCATGCGACATACGCGAGAGGAAATTCGTTTTTGCAACATTCGCGCGCTTTACTTCCTCGTAAGCCTTCTGCGTTTCGCTGAGAGCCTCCTCGTAGAGTTTCTGCTGCCGCTTTTCCTCAAGGATAAGCGAATCAATATTCTGAAATCCGATTATGTACTGTCCGTCCTGCTGCGCCCTGATTATCTTCACCTGACAATAATGGATATCGCCGTTCTCGATAATGCGGTATGTCTGGCTGTATTCGTCCCTGTCAGCAAGATTCTGCGCTATTCCTTCACTGCTGAGCGCGAACAGTATCTTCTCGCTGTCCTCATTATAAACGCGGTTTTTAACATAGCAACTCATCATCTCACGGAACGAGTACGTGCCGCTGCTGTCAATATCTATGCTCTTAACTGCGTCATTCTCAAGCTTTATCGTCTTTGCAATGTCCTCGGCAGGAGTTACCAGATAAACGTTCTGGAAATCGCGCGTAAGACCGATGATAATGTGTGATTTGTCCCTGTTCAGCTCATGGTTAAGAATCTCTATCTGCGTTACAAGGTGGTCTATCTCGCTAATATTGGTTTTAGGCAGATTCTCCTCCTGCCTGCCCGCCGACTTCTCCATGTGCATATACAGCTTTTTGATAGGAGTCGAAAGTCTCAGTGAAACACCTATTCCGCCGAATACTCCGACAATCACCATGAGCAGCATTGCAAACATCAGCGTCAGGTAAATGCGGTTGGAAAACTCCATGAGATTCTTCTCGGGGACCATTCCAAGCAGATACCAGCGCTCGGATTCATACGGTGTATTGCGGTTGTAAAGCCCGAGCTTCTGCGCCGAGATATAGACTTCTTCCTGCTCGTCTGATATCCTGTATGTATTTGCTCCCGGCTGAAGCTGTAACACTTCTCCATTCTGAACGCAATTCTCGTCCGAGTATACGACCCTGTAATTGTCGCTGTCTCCGTCGCGTATTGCAAGACAATAGCCGCCCTTGCCCGATTCGTGTATCTCTGCGTTCGGGAGAGTATTTTTCAAATGGCTCGCTGTAATTCCAACACCGAGAATGCCGTAGGTTTTTCCTTCTCTCGTTTTCAGCGGAACGGAATATGTCAGCGTATCTTCCTTATCGCTAAGGAGTGCTCTCGTCATAGACCAGTAACCAAGGTCACGGCTGTCGGTATAGCTGCCGTTCACCTTTGCGACAGAGGGTTTATACACAAAATCGGGAAACGCTCCGTCAGTCTCGAAAAGAAAATTCGGTTTCCAGTTTACTGCTGTGGCAATGCCGAGCTTTTTGACTAAAGCCTGACTTCCGCGCTCAATGAGCAGATCCTGATTTCTCCTTGACGGAGATGAATCCGCGTCCTGATCGAGAATATACAGACCCGGCTTATTGGACTGCGTCTGCTGTGAATCTGAGGTATTAAGGATAATATAAATGCTGTTAACACGCAGAGATCTGAGCGTACTTACCATATTATCCGAAACAGCGTTCAAAAGAGGTTCGGCTGCCTCAGAGTCGCTGTCAATGCTGCTCAGGTCGATAGCTCCCTCCTGTTCGAGAGTCTCTGCCATGTCGTTTATGTAAGTTTCCAGTTCGTCGATATTAGTCCACGATACAAGCATATCCGTCTGCAGATCCATTAATCTGGTGCTGATCCTCTCGCGCACGATATCGCGGGCGTTTTTCTCCATGTGAGTCCTTACGCCGCCTATAATGATAGTTCCGAAGAACACCAGCGACTCCACAATGGTCAGAATGCAGAAAGGTATCAGTATATAGGTCAATATGGACTTGCCGCTTTGTTTTTTCTTCCCCACGCGTGAACCTTCTTTCCAACCTTTGCCGGCTGTTTATTCTATGCAATCTTCCAGTTCGGCTTTTGTCTCCTCGTACCAGTTCTCAAAGTACTCATCTGTCAGATACGGTGCGAGCGCGTCCTCATAACTTGTGCCTGATGCCAAACTTTCCTCTATTTCCTGCCTGTCCTCGCGTGCACGATCGGAGAGACTGTATGTGAGTATCTGACGTGCGTCCCAGCCCTGTGCAAATGCACTTGAGGTGTACAGTTCCCTCGTGCTTACCGTTTCAATACCTGCCTTGAGAGTCTTTTTAAGAGTATCATCAGCCTGATCTATATACTGATTTATCACTTCTTCATCATTTGCAGCTTTCTTTACGGGAAGATATCCGCTCTCAACGGAAAACTCAACGTTCTGCTCGCTTTCAGTGAACCATTTGAGGAACTCCGCGCTTGCAAGTTCTTCCCTCTTGGAAGCTTTTGTCACTGCCATGCCTGCGCCCTGCTGAACCGAGACTTCTTCTTCGCCCTCAAAAACAGGACACGGAATTATCACGCTTTCGATCGGGTATGTCTCGGTATCGCTGAGCGAAACCTCCTTCGGGAAGAACGAAGCTCCCGATGACGAACCTATGAATGCAATGGTAGTGCCTGTCTTTACATCGTCACTGCCGAATCTGCCGAGAAGTGTGAAATAACCCTTGACATAGGGCACATAGTAGTTGTCCCAAAGCTTGCGAACGATGTCCTCATCGAAATTCAGCTTGACGCTGCCGTCATTTCCGACCTCGAAGATCTCCTTGCCGTGCTGCCTGAAACCGATGACAAAATAATTCGCCATAGCGTCTCTGCCCATGAAAGCCTTGCCGTCGTTCTCCTCGGGTGTCAGTGAATCAGTCCACTCATAGTACTTCTGAGCCGTTGCAGTAACTCCCTCATATGTGTACAGATCTGAAAGTTCAGTGCCCGAAGCCTCGGAGAATTTTTCCCAGTCCGTAGCATTGAGGAAAAGCACCTCGGTGGACTTGGCTATCGCAGAATTTTCAGCTCGCTGCTTCCGTTAAAGCAGCCCTCCTCTATGTAGCCGGAAACGTACTCGTTCAACTCGTCCTCGGTAAAGTAGTCTCTGAGGTTTGCCAGCTTTCCCATCTGGTCTATCTCATAGGCAGTATCCGCATAAGCTGCGAAAATATTGGGCATTTCCTCAGCTCCTGCTATACCGTTTATAGAATCCATGACATTCTTTTGCAGGTCGTCAACGCTGCCCTGACTTGCCGCCTCGACCTTTATTCCCTTTTCCTTGCCGACCGTGCTGTTGAATTTTTCCACAAGTTCGTTAAAGCTGTCCAACTGCGCGCCGTTGTAGTAGTTCCACACAGTTATAGTGACCGGATCATTCTTATCCAGCACGTCCTCCTTTTTGCCGCAGCCTGCTGCAAGGCTCATCACGCACAGTGCTGCACAAAGAGCGGCTATCTTCTTTTTCATATAAATTCCACCTTCCCGCAGAAACAAAGACGTTCCTGCCGCGTTTCTTTCATGCGAAAGAAAATATTTACACCGAGAGTATAAGTTCCTTACCGCTAGGAGTGTATTCCTCTACCTCAACGCCGCACTTCTTAAAAAGGAAAAACGATGCCTTTACGCTGTCAGTATCGGCATATTTGTTGCTGAAATACACCACACGCTTTATTCCCGACTGAATTATCGCCTTGGCGCACTCGTTGCACGGAAAAAGCGTAACGTAAACCGTACAGCCGCCGAGGTTTCCGATATTGCTGTTGAGGATAGCGTTCAGCTCGGCGTGGCAGACAAAGGGATATTTCGTGTCAAGAGGTGAATCTCCGCTGCGCTCCCACGGCATATCGTCATCAGAGCAGCCGGTCGGCATTCCGTTATAGCCAACTGAAACTATCTTATGCTCTCTGTTCACGATACACGCGCCGACCTGCGTTGAATTGTCCTTGCTGCGCTGAGCAGAAAGGGTCGCAATTCCCATGAAGTATTCGTCCCAACTGATGTAATCGCTTCGTTTCATAATATCCCCCTCATCTTCTCAGGCGCGCAGCCTTTTCGTCGTATCCGCAAAGATCTTTTATGACCTCACCTGCGATGATAAGTCCGGCAACCGAAGGAACAAAAGCATTCGAGCCGGGAATATCACGCCTTACGGTGCATTTTCTCGTTCCGGGCGGGCAGACGCAGTGCTTGCGGCAGCTTATAGACATATCCTCCAGCGGACGCACAGCCTGTTCCTTTGAGTAAACGACTTTCAGCTTTTTCACGCCGCGCTTTTTAAGCTCGTGCCGCATTACCTTTGCGAGCGGGCAGACCGAAGTCTTGTAGATATCCGAAACCTCAAACGCGGTCGGGTCGGTCTTGTTTCCCGCACCCATTGAGCTGATAACGGGAGTTCCTGCCTTTTTCGCCTGCATGATTATTTCAAGTTTTCCCGTAACCGTATCTATCGCGTCAACGATATAGTCGTACTGCGTAAAGTCAAAGCTGTCGGCAGTATCCGGCATATAGAATGTCCGGTAGGTGTTCACCCTGCATTCAGGGTTTATGTCGAGAATACGTTCCTTTGCAACATCTACCTTGTACTTGCCGATAGTGCTTTTGAGCGCGTATATCTGCCTGTTTATATTTGTGAGGCACACCTTGTCGTCGTCGATGAGGTCAAGCTCGCCGACACCCGAACGCGCGAGAGCCTCTACAGTATAGCCGCCGACTCCGCCAATGCCGAAAACGGCAACGCGTGAGTCTGCAAGCTTTTCCATAGCCTCCTCGCCGAAGATGAGCTGCGTCCTTGAAAACTGGTTAAGCATTGGTATCTCCTGATTATTCGGTAATTTTTCTTGCTTCGATGTAAAAGCGCTTATCCTCTGCATGACCCATTGAGAAAGTCTTGCGCGGAAGAGCTCCGTCCTTTATAACGGTCGGGAAAAGCTGAGACTTATCCATATCCGGCAGAATGAATGAGAGTCCACTGTGCTTCTGCGCGAGCGATCTTACAGTATCTGCTCCGTGAATATAATCTATCTTGCCGCCGTTTTCCTTGATATAGCCGTCAAGGAAGTTCTGGAGCGTGCCGACCGAGAGATTCGAGGACTTGTTGTGGAAGTAGAGTTTTTTCTCGCTGCCGCTGTGCGAGCATATCGTATACTGGTCAGATACTTCCGTCTCGGAAACTCCGAGAGCCTTGCTAAGCTCTGCAAGAAGCTTTTCGCAGTCAACATCATACACAAGGCGGTGGATAGCCTCGAACTTGAGCGCATCACTGTGGAGATTCACTATCTCGGCAAGCGCATATCTTGCAGGGTGCGCAGAAAAGTCCTTATCCGGCTCTGACTTTTTAAGCTGCTCATAAAACTCCTTTGCCGTAGCAAGCGAGTGATTTCCGTCACCCATTGCATAAAGCAGTACAGGTGCGTTTTCAAGCGAATATTTTTCGCAGAAAGCCTTGGGGTCTGCAAGTGCTGCGAGAGCCTCATCTATTTTCTCCTGAGCCTTTTCATCAAGGAGATATCCCTTAATGCTGCCGCCATGCTGCATGAGGTCAAAGTCATAAAGCTTTTCCATGTCGGAAGTCTTGTCAGCAAGTGGCTCAATGACCGTGCCGTCGGGATCATCAATAAGTATCATAATGTGCGGCAGTTCGAGAGGTGCGCCCTGTCTTACCTTGATCCTTGGTGGGATCCTCTCTATTACAGTAGCCTCAGTAGCGCGGACCTGCGAGGAGCTTCCCTTTGAGAAATCATACTGTTCAAGGTCTACAGCTCCAACAATACCCTGTCGGAGAATGCCGTTGCTCTGGGTTCTCTCAACGTAGACCATGGCGTTTTTGTACTCTATGAAAATTCCGTCATCAAGGTATTTGTCCATTGAATCATGTATCGCGTCAATACGTTTTTCAACGCCGTCCTGACCGAGATAAAGCTCGGGCAGAATGAGGTTCAGTGTTGAGGGAGCATCTCCTACAATGTCAGAGACTTCCTGCCAGTATTCAGGCTCACTGGTATACTGGTCGCAGGCAATAACGCTCCACTTATTCATATCGGTATCACGCGGTACGAGAATGTCCGCATTCTTAAAAGCTGTTGAGTTCATTGGAATTCCTCCTTATAAGTTCTGCATAAATTTTTTCATTTCACGGTAAAGACGGGTTACAGGCAGTCCGACAACATTGAAGAAATCGCCGCAGATGTCGGAAATAAACTCCGAACCGCCGCCCTGTATCCCGTAGCCGCCTGCCTTGTCGTAAGGCTCATCAGTCGAGGCATACTGCTCGATCTCGTCCGCTGAAAGTTTGCGGAACTTAACATCCGTAACATCTGAAAACGCACTGATCTTTCCTCCGAAAGTGATACAGCAGCCAGTCACGACCTGATGAGTTTTTCCCGAAAGCTTTGAAATACAGTCTATGCAATCCTGTCTATCCTTGGGCTTGCCGAGTATCTCCGAGCCGCAGATAACAGTCGTATCACAGCCTATCACAATATCCTCGGGGTATTGCTGAGCGATGGTCTTAGCTTTAAGTTCCGCAAGATACTGCGCCGCATTCATAGGCGATATTCCGCTGGGAAGAGTTTCATCACAGTCCGCAGAGACCGCAGTAAATTCCCCTGCTATATACTTCATCAGCTCACGCCTGCGCGGTGAAGCTGAAGCAAGAATTATCTTCATATTCCCGTTCCTTTCCGTATAATTATCTTACTTATAATTATTTTAACACATATTGAGATTTATGTCAAGAAAACTCCGAAGAAGGCGCAAAATGTGTTAAAATCGCAAAATTTTAGCTTATTCACGGAAAATTTGTTGAATTTTGTAAAATAAAGATCTATAATTGTATATAGCAGTATATGAAAGAAGGTATAAAATGGAAGAAAATAAAACGAATAATCCTCTTGCCACCGAACCTGTAGGCTCGCTTATGGCGAAATTTGCAATACCGAGCATTGTTGGAATGCTCGTAAGTGCACTTTACAACATCGTTGACCAACTGTTCATCGGACAGGCTGTAGGAACTCTCGGCAACGCTGCCACCAACATAGCTTTCCCGTTCACTACCGCCTGCATAGCCGTAGCACTCTTGCTCGGGATCGGCGGTGCGTCATGCTTCAACCTCACTCTCGGAATGGGCAACAAGGAAAAAGCAGGATATTTTGCAGGAAATGCTCTAACCATGCTCGTTGTCAGCGGTATAGTGATAGCTGCGGTAACTCTCGGTTTTCTCACTCCCCTGCTCCGTCTTTTCGGAGCAGACGATGATATCATGCCCTACGCCGTAGATTATGTAAGGGTCACGGCTGTTGGATTCCCTTTCCTCATTCTCACTACAGGCGGAGGACACCTTATCCGCGCTGACGGAAGTCCGCACATAACCATGATATGCAACGTTGTGGGAGCTGTCATAAACACTGCCCTTGACGCACTGTTTGTTTTCGGATTCCACTGGGGTATGAAAGGCGCGGCAGCGGCTACCGTTATCGGTCAGGTCATCTCCGCACTTATCGTTATATGGTACGCACGCGCATTCCGCACGGTAAAGCTCGAAGCCAAGCACTTCCGCCCGAGCTTTAAGATAACGCGCAGAATAGCCTCTATCGGCATGGCGTCATGTTTCAATCAGCTTGCTATCGCGATAGTGCAGATCGTACTCAACAACTCGCTCCGCCATTACGGAGCAAATTCGGTCTACGGAGCTTCCGAGCCTATCGCCTGTTCGGGAATCGTCATGAAAGTAAACATGATAATATTCTCAATAGTTATCGGTCTTGCTCAGGGCACGCAGCCTATTGAAAGCTACAACTATGGCGCGAAGAACTACAAGCGCGTCAAAGAGGCATACTGGCTTGCGATAAAGATCGGCGCAGCTATCTCAATAGCGGCATTCATTGCATTCCAGCTTTTCCCGAGACAGATACTCTCGGCGTTCGGCAACGGAAGTGAAAATTACTTTGAGTTCGGTGTAAAATTCTTCAGAATATTCCTTTTTTTCACTTGGCTCAACTGTATGCAGCCTATAACTTCAACATTTTTCACCTCGATAGGAAAACCGATAAAAGGCGTGTTCCTTTCGCTCACAAGGCAGATCCTGTTTTTCCTGCCGCTCCTGCTCGTTCTGCCGATTTTTTTCGGCATTGACGGAATCGTTTATACAGGACCTGTTGCGGACGTTCTCTCTGGAGTCGTTGCGATTTTCATGGCTGTATTTGAATTCCGCGCTATGAACCGGCTTGCAGATCAAGAAAAATAAGAAAGTAAAACGGCAGTGGAAATAACTCCTCTGCCGTTTTTGAATATTACGAGATAACGCATGAAAGTATGTGGGAAAAGATAATAAATTAAAATTTACGTTACCTCTATATTCTATTATACTTATAACTCTTGGGAAGTCAATAGGCTGTGTAAAAATAATTGTCGAATATTGGCGATTCTTTTATAATGCTAATAATAAATATTAAAAACATGGCATTTATGACATAAAACAGTCGGAGAATTTTATTATTTTCTGTCTTTTGAAATTTGGGTATTGACTTATACCCCAATTCATGATAGCATGATACAGCAATTAAGGCAAAACTCGTTTTCTGCCCGAAGGAGGTTTTCAAGAATGTATCTGCTGCTTCTCGCAGTAATTTATCTTGCTTTTATCAGTCTCGGACTCCCTGATTCGCTGCTCGGTTCTGCATGGCCGACAATACACGCTGCTTTTAATGTCCCAATCTCATACATGGGATTTGTTTCCATGATAATTTCAGGCGGAACTATTATCTCAGGACTAATGTCCGAACGCCTTACTAAACGTTTAGGAACTAAAACCGTAACCATTACAAGCGTATTACTCACAGCTATCGCCTTGTTCGGATTCTCAACGGTTGACCGATTCTGGCAGATGTGCCTGTGGAGTATTCCCTATGGTCTTGGTGCAGGAGCTATTGACGCGGCTCTCAACAACTACGTTGCGCTGCACTATAATTCCCGTCATATGAGCTGGCTGCATTGCTTCTGGGGAGTCGGTACAATTATAAGTCCGTATATAATGAGTTACGCGCTCGTACACTCAGCATGGACTAACGGATACAGAACTGTCTCTTATCTGCAATTTGGTATTGCAACCGTACTTCTCCTCTCGATACCTCTCTGGAAGGTCAATAAAAGTGCCGCTGAACAGGAAAACGGTGAATTTCTCGGAATCAAAGGTGCTTTCAAAATCAAAGGCGTTCCGTATCTTCTGACAGGATTTTTCGCTTACTGTGCAGCCGAAGCCACCACCATGCTGTGGGCAAGCAGTTACCTTGAAAGTGCAAGAAATCTCTCCAAACAGCAGGCCGCCGCATTCGGTTCGTTATTTTTTATCGGTATCACGGCAGGCAGATTCCTTTCCGGATTCATATCCGACAAACTCGGTGATATGAGAATGATCCGGCTCGGTATCGCGGTTGCTCTTGCAGGCATAGTCTGCATTGCGATCCCGACAGGCCCGACCGCTATTATCGGCTTTGTTGTGATAGGTCTCGGCTGTGCGCCTGTTTATCCGTGTGTAATACACTCTACACCAAGCAATTTCGGCGCGGAAAACTCGCAGGGTATCATCGGTATCCAAATGGCAAGCGCCTATGTAGGCTCAACATTCATGCCGCCGATTTTCGGACTTCTTGCAAACCTCACAACTTTGAAATTTCTCCCCCTGTACCTCGCCGTATTTATGTTCCTTCTTTTGTTTATGATAA
>UQEM01000082.1 GCA_900540005.1 uncultured Ruminococcus sp. | reverse complement strand
GCGTTGTTAGGCTTAGTGTCAACACGACCTAAATCATAAGAAAGCTCCTGCGCAAAGCGGGGGCTTTTTGCTATGCAAGAAAACTTCAAATTCATATAACATAAAAAGCCCCGACTTACTGGTCGGGGCTTAGATATTCGATTGTATAAAACGACTTTCATCGTTTCGCTAAATTGTCCTTTGGACTCACCCTTTCGGTTTAAAGAATAAATCTGTACCTCAATACTTTCATATTATCACATTCTTTCGGAAAGTAATCAAGTCAAGCAAAATTCTCCATTGGTATCACCTTAGTTACTGTAATATGTATTGCGGATCTTTCAAGACCCACCAGAATCATCGTGTTATGCAACATGATTTCTCATTGGAATCAACCTCTAACTAAATTTTATCGATTTATCGAAAGACTTAACGTCGAAATTTCAGATAATCCTGTATCTAAATTTAGTAAGTCATGAAGCCGCTTCCATACAGCTAAACGTCCGCTTATATAATCAAACCTTAAATTTTTGAAACTTCAATCATTGGAACAAGCTACTGCTTATATTCCCTCTTTTTTTAATTTGATCACTCAGCAAGCCCGCCGGCTTCACGCTGCTGTTCTGTAGTTCCTTCCATCGGACTCACTCACCTTTCCGCGTATAATCATTTACATTGAGCTTAATGCTCAGTCCAAGTAAATTCAGCTCCGGGATTCTGTTCCCTTTTGTTGATTATATATTACCACACCTTCTCGTGAAAGTCAATAGTATTTTTCAAGTTTTTGATGATTTTTATCCACTTTCAGCAGTAGTCACAAATCAAAGCCAATTGTATTGTGCAATTTAACAAAGCAAGTATTCCGCCATTCATTTCCGCTTGCAAATTCTCCGATTATAGTGTATAATTAATGTATTATATGGCTGTTTGCCGGATTGGAGTTTTTTATGTCAGAAATGAACGAGTACACCCCTGAACTTTTTGAACTTATAGATGAGGACGGAAACAAAAAGCAGTTTGAGCTTATTGATGCTGCTGAAATTGACGGTGAAGAATACTTTGCTATGATCCCGGCTATCGAAGATGATGATTTTCTCAATTCCGACTGCGAAATGGTTATCCTCAAGTCTTCATTCGACGGTGAAGAAGAGTTCCTTGCATCGATTGATGACGATGATGAATACGAAAAGGTCGCAGGCTTTTTCCTCCAGAGACTTCAGGACGCAATAGATTCGGATGATTACGACGACTTTGACGAGGAATAAATCTGTAACGATTTTTTCATAAATTTACATAAAAATATACTTGACTTTTTCAGTCATCTTGTGATATAATATAATCAACAAATAAATATTCTGCCTTGTTCGTGTTTATATGGTTTTTATAATCCAACACTTCTAATTAGGGAATTCGGCTCCGGCTGTGGATTGCAGACCTCCTGCTTGCAGATGAAGGGAGCGTGAAGCAATCGGGCGTTTACCCACCTGCTTCGTGCGGGTTTTATTCGCTATATTAACGGCAAGGCGGATTTTTTATGTAAATGAAAACGGTTTCCAAAAGGAAACCGTTTTTTTATGTTTAAATTTCAGCCTCTACTGCCCTGCCCTCTTTAAGGCTTGCCTGACAGTCAAGATATCGCTGATTTTTGCTGCCGCGGAATCTCACTTCATAGCTTTTCTGAGCGAGAATAAAAGGCCCGTCGATCAAATAATCCGTAACGGAAAGAAGCTCGCCCCAGCCATTCTGAGAGCGGTCGGCATAGAGCTGCTCAAACGTATAGCCGGTATAGGTTATAACGTCCATGCCGAGTTCTTTTATCTGCCTGCCGAGATGTGCAAGAGCCTGCGCCTGTGCAAAAGGCTCTCCACCGCTGAACGTTACTCCGTCCAGAAGCGGATTGCTCTTTATCTTTTCAAGCAGTTCGTCTGTATCAGTCACCGTTCCGCCTGAAAAATCATGCGTCTGCGGATTGTGACAGCCGGGACAGCCGTGCGGACAGCCCTGTGTAAACACAGTAAATCTTATTCCGGGGCCGTCAACGATAGAATCATTGACGGTTCCGGCTATTCTGAGTTCCATTATATCACCTTGATCAAACTTGATGCTTAACGCGGTCGTGCTCCTCTGCACGCTTGCCGTTGTTGAATCGGTCGAGTGTTCCTACAAGGTAGCCTGTGATTCGGCGAATCCTGTCAAAAGCAACATTGTCTGTATGCTCTTTTCGTCCGCAGCAAGGACAGGTATCTCCGATAATGCCTGTGTATCCGCAGCAGGGGTCGCGGTCAACCGGGTGGTTGATAGCGCCGTAGCCTATGCCCGACTCCTTCATGCAGCGTACGATTTTCTCGAATGCGTTGAGATTTTCAAGCGGATCTCCGTCAAGCTCAATGTAGCTGATGTGTCCTGCATTTGTAAGCTCATGATACGGAGCCTCGATCCTGATCTTTTCAAATGCGCTGATAGGATAATAAACGGGGACATGGAAAGAGTTCGTATAGTATTCGCGGTCTGTAACTCCTTCTATTACGCCGTATTTCTTTGCGTCCATTCTGACAAAACGTCCCGAGAGTCCCTCTGCCGGAGTTGCAAGAAGTGAGAAATTAAGACCTGTTCTCTTAGCTTCTTCGTCAAGCCTCTTTCTCATAGCTCCGACGATCTCAAGACCGAGTTCACGAGCCTCCTCGCTTTCACCGTGATGTGCTCCGATAAGAGCCTTGAGGGTTTCAGCAAGACCGATAAATCCTACAGAGAGAGTTCCGTGTTTGAGAACTTCTTCGACCGTATCATCGGGCGAGAGCTTGTCCGAGTCTATCCAGATGCCCTGACCCATGAGGAACGGATAGTTTCTCACGCGCTTCTGAGCCTGGATCTTAAAGCGGTGCATGAGCTGGTCGATCGCGAGATCCATCATAGCGTCGAGCGACTCAAAGAATGCGCCGACATTGTGGTCTGCCTTTATAGCGAGTCTCGGGAGATTTATAGATGTGAAGCTGAGATTTCCTCTGCCTGTTACTATCTCACGGGAAGGATCGTAGTTGTTGCCTATAACTCTTGTACGGCATCCCATATACGCAATCTCGGTGTCGGGATTGCCGGGCTTATAGTACTGTAGATTGTAAGGAGCGTCAATAAATGAGAAATTTGGGAAAAGTCTCTTTGCGGAAACTCTGCAAGCAAGCTTGAAAAGATCATAGTTCGGGTCTGTAGGATTGTAATTTATGCCGTCCTTGATCTTGAAGATGTGGATTGGGAAAATAGGAGTTTCTCCGTTACCGAGACCTGCCTCCTGTGCGAGAAGAACATTCTTTATTACCATTCTGCCCTCAGCAGATGTGTCTGTACCGTAGTTTATCGAACTGAACGGAGTTTGTGCACCTGCTCGGCTGTTCATGGTATTGAGGTTGTGGATAAGAGCCTCCATAGCCTGATAAGTTGCGCGGTCTGTCTCCTTGACAGCGTTCTTTACAGCAAAAGCCTGTATTTTTTCAGCAGTTTCCTTGTCGGTGTAGTTCTGGAGAAGTTCCAGTTCCTTTTCCTGATAGCCGTTATCATTTGCAAGAACCGGCTTGAGGTCATACTTTTCAAGCATTTCTTCCTTTATTGATTTTACGATATCTGACTCGTTGTCAGCTCCGCCAATAAGTGAAAGTGCTCTTGCAACATTCTGGAAATATCTCGCGGCATAGGTTTTCTTTACGCCATCTGCCATTGCATAATCAAATGTCGGAATGCTCTGACCGCCGTGCTGATCGTTCTGATTTGACTGTATCGCGATACAGGCAAGTGCGGAATAGCTTGAAATGTCATTGGGTTCTCTTAAAAAGCCGTGACCGGTCGAAAAGCCGTTTGTAAAGAGCTTTTTAAGGTCTATCTGAGTGCAGGTCGTGGTGAGGGTATAGAAATCAAGGTCATGAATGTGGATATCGCCCTCGCGGTGAGCCTTTGCGTGCTTCGGGTCGAGAACATACATCTCATAATACTCCTTGGCGGAAACGCTTCCGTACTTGAGCATTGTACCCATTGCAGTATCGCCGTCGATATTTGCATTCTCGCGCTTGATATCGCTGTCCTTTGCTGAGCTGAAAGTAAGCTCGTTGAGAACGCACATAAGATTAGTTTTCATCTCACGCGAACGTGTGCGCTCATAACGATAAAGGATATATGCCTTTGCGGTCTTTGCATGACCTTTTTCAATAAGAGTCTTTTCTACGAGATCCTGTATTTCTTCAACAGTCGGGGTCTCTCCCGAATGTTCTTTCTCATAGAGACTGCAAACCTCGACAGCCACTTCCATAGCGGTATTAAAATCAGTTCCGCCCTGAGTCTGAGCTGCTCTGAAAATAGCGTTTGCTATCTTTTCGATGTTAAAGGGAACCTTTCTGCCGTCCCTTTTTATAATGTGAATTATCATTGGTGCCATACCTCCAGCTACTATATATTGTATCTCTCTTAATCTTTCGTCTATACTAGTATACTCCAAAAGGAAGGCAATGTCAATTGTACAATATAGCCTATCATAGCTGTTAGCTAAGATAGCTTTTTGATATTTTAATACATTTATCTATTAAAAAACGGGTTTTCAGCTATTCTTCGTCAGGGTGCTTTTTGGTTAAATCATAAAATGCCCAACTACAATATATTGTAGTTGGGCATTTTTCATCATACAGTATGTGTGAGTATATATCCCGCGATAGTTTTATAGGCTTCGTCAGTAAATGTCCCCGTATCGGCAGACCAGTATTCAGCAGAAAGCGTTCCCTCTACCGACTTGAGCGCCGTATTGGTATCAATGCAGTTGACTCCGACTGTATTTGCCATATTCAAAAGCTTTGTGTTGTACTCGTTGATAAGCTCGTTGGTCACTGTGGTGGTATCGGCTGCGACTGGCGGCAACTGCATGACATAGATATTCATATCAGGCTTGTACGCATGAAGATTGCTCACAAGCGTAGTGTAATTAGAGATCATTTCGTCAACTGTTACAGTTCCGATATCGCTGCCCAGCATGAAGTAAACATTCATCGGCTTTTTTATCTGCAAAGTTTCATATACGGTAACTGTACCGTAATTGGTCTCCACCTTGACTGTGTTGCAGCCGGACGCGCTGAGGCTGTCACTTCCGATAACGTCCTTGAAATCCGTTACGCTGCCCATGCCGAGCAAAGTCGAATCGGTAACAAGACAGCAATTATCAAAATATGATGCGTCAACTGCTGCGGATTGCGGAACGGGATTCAGCATAGCAGGAGCAGAATCCGTACCGGATGTATTATCAGTATTCTCGTCTCCTGCGGCATTCTGAGATGTCTGCTCGGCTGACGTGGTTGCTTCCGTTGTTCCTTCGACCGACACTCCGCCGAATTCGTCATTGAAGAAATTGTCATTGAGATTTGCAGCCGCCATATAAAATCCAAAGCAGGCTGCGAACGAAAGTACGAATATCAGGATAAATCCGCCAATATTAAAGCGAACTTTCGGTCTGCCGCGTTTTTTATTTGAAATTCTCTGAACATTTTTTGTTTTAGCCATATTATCTCCAAACTCTATATTTAATGATTAATGAGCACCGTATTTTGATTCACGGTGCACAGACGTTATGCCTGTCGGCGATAAATATTATTATAACTCTTTTCAGTGATTTTTGCAAGACCTTTTCAGCATTTTGTTTATTTTTCTCCGGGCAGATCATAAAATTACGCGATCCGAGCTGAAACGATAAGCAGGATTTTAAGCAGTTGATTTTTCCTTTAATATGTGGTAAAATCTAATACAGCACATTTGCATACAAAGGAGGAAACGTCATGAAAACCGCAATAGTAACGGGGGGGGCGGGAGGTATCGGCGAAGCTGTCTGCCGCCGTCTCGCAGCTGATGGATATCGGGTCATTGTAAATTATGCGAACTCAAAGGATAAGGCTGAGAAGCTCGCTGCTGAAATTGGCGGAGAAGCCGTTGGATTCAGCGTTACCGACTGCCGCGCCGTAAATTCCGCTATAGAAAATATCGGATTCGCCGACCTGCTTGTAAACAACGCGGGGATTTCGGAAATCGACCTTTTCACACATATTTCTCAGGAAAATGCGCGAAATATCATGGAGACAAATCTCATCGGAGCAATGAACTGCGCGCGCGCTGTTCTTCCGCCAATGATAAACAGAAAATCAGGCTGCATTATCAACATTTCCTCTATGTGGGGACAGGTGGGAGCGTCCTGCGAGGTAGATTATTCCGCCTCAAAGGCAGGGCTTATCGGATTCACCAAGGCCTTAGCCAAGGAGACCGCTCCTTCGGGAATACGTGTGAACTGCGTTTCCCCCGGCTTTATAATGACCGAAATGAACAGCCGTTTCTCGCAGGAAGACTTAGCTCTCATCAAAGAGGAAATACCGCTCGGATTTTTTGGCGAACCGCACCATGTCGCCGACGCTGTAGCTTTTCTTGCTTCACAGCAAGCCGAATATATCACGGGACAAGTTCTCGCGGTAAACGGCGGAATGATCATATAATCGGAGGCTTATCATGAACGAAAGACTAAAAAAGCAGCTCGATTTTATGCTTGAGCTTGATAAAATGAAGAGTATCTATCGGCAGACCTATGTTCTGCACGAGGACAGAAAGGAAAATGACGCAGAACACAGTTGGCATCTCGCGATACTTGCTTTCATGCTTGAAGAATATGCCGCAGAACCAATTGATACCCTGAAAGTGATAAAAATGGTTCTGCTCCATGATGTTGTGGAAATCGACGCAGGCGACACCTATCTGTATGACGAGGAGGGCTATAAGTCAAAGGCGGAGCGCGAGGAAAAGGCTGCACAGCGTATTTTCGGACTGCTCCCCGATGACCAGAGAGATGAGTATTACGCTCTTTGGAGAGAATTTGAGGACGATATCACATATGAATCGCGCTTTGCCTCTATTCTTGACCGAATGCAGCCGCTTTTGCTTAATTACACCAAGGGCGGCATTGCGTGGAAGGAGCACGGAGTTCACAAAGAACAGGTCCTCAGCCGCAACCGACCCTACTTTGACGCCTCTCATGAGCTTGCAGAGGTCATAGAATCGGTTATTGAGGACGCTGCCGCAAAGGGTTGGCTCAAG
Source organism: uncultured Ruminococcus sp. (assembly GCA_900540005.1). Lineage (GTDB taxonomy): Bacteria > Bacillota > Clostridia > Oscillospirales > Ruminococcaceae > Ruminococcus > Ruminococcus hominiciens. The sequence goes on along the minus strand of UQEM01000082.1, from coordinate 3,662 downwards.
GCTTAGCAAAATGTACAAATTTGGAGCTGCACAAACGTGCACTATTACCAAAGCGCCGAATTCTGTGAATAATAGATGATATTTTTTTATTTGCCTTGAACTTTCACTTTTCTTATGGTATATTTATAACTGTAACTCTTAACATATATTTAATACACAAATTTCCGAAGGGGGATATATAATGGCAGAAAAGATAACAATGAACGATGTAAATGAACCTATCGAGTCCAAAGATTCCGCTTCTCAGGAGGAAAAGAGAAGATTTGCGAAACTGCGGCACTTTAATGAAAAGCGCGCGCAGAATACAGATAAATACAAAAAGCTCAATTTGTGGCTCATGATACTGTTCCCTGTTTTTATTGTCAGCATGGCTGAGATAAATCAGGCAAAATACGTTATTCCATATTTTAAATTCTGGGCAGAGCGTCCGACCGTTATGCTCTTTGACATTCTTGTCACGGCAATCGTATTTTTGCTGTTGCTTTTCATTCTGAAAAAAGGCTGGTTAGCCATTCTCACGCAAAGTATCATCTACATGGCGCTGAGTACGACGGAGCTTTTCAAATACGGAACTAACGGCAATCACCTTATCATCTCCGATATGAAGCTTGTAAGAAGTGTAAAAAGTCTTTCGTCGTTCGCTTATATAAAGATAACGCCGAGATTGATAATCTACTATCTCATCGTCATTGCGTTCATTGCGCTTGCATTTTACTTCAATCCCGTTTTCAAGCGCAAACCGCTCCACAGAGCAGTCGGCTCGGTCGCCTGTGTAATGTTCGGCGTATGCATGGTCATTTTCCCGGGATTTTACAATCCTGTTTACAAAGCGTTCGGACTTGATACTACCAAGGCAACAAACACTTTTCTCCTCAATGAGAAATTCACTAAAAACCGTTTCCTCGCATTTATAGTTCAGACTTCTTCGGAAAGCTACGCAAACCGTCTTGTAGTTCCCGAGGATTACAACGAGGAAAAGATAGACGAGATCATGGACATTCCCGTTGACACCGAGGAGGACTTCAACGGCGGCAACAAGCCGAATGTCATTGTTATCATGAGTGAATCCTACGCCGATTTCAGAGCTTTTGACGAACTTGACATTGATGACGATGTTTATGCAAACTTCGACAAGGCTCGTGAGGAAGGCAAGGGCGGTATCGCGATAACTCCTACTTATGCAAGCTGGACTGTACGCTCGGAGTTCGAGCTTCTGTTCGGTCTACCCGTTCGCGGTATCAATACACCGAATATGCCGCAGCGTGAACTTGCAGACCGCGAACAGCCTGCTCTTGCTCAGTATTACAAGAGTTGGGGTTACAATACTATATACGTTCATCCGTTCCAGAGCGGTTTCTACAGCAGACAGCTTATTTACGGTCACTTCGGCTTTGAAAAGATGATCTATCACGACGATCAGGCAGGAACTACCGATTTTACCGTACCTGTTGAGCACTACGGAACTTATGTAGACGATTCAACAGTTTTCAATCAGATACTTGAGGAGATCAATACCTCTGACAAGCCTATTTATCTGCACACAACGACCATGCAGAACCACCAGCCGTACAATCAGGGCGAAGATCCGGACGATGAATTCGGCAACTATCTGCAATGGATACAGCACACAAACGAGGGCTTGGACGACTTCCTTACACAGCTCAAAGACATTGACGAGCCTACACTCGTATTCTTTGTTGGTGACCACTTCCCGTCCCTGAGAGGCGAAACAAGCGTATACAATCAGCTTGGTCTCACCGGAGAAAACTGCTCGCCGCTCTATGAGCAGAAGTACTTCTTCTGGAGCAATTATGATGCAGACTTTTCTTTTGTTCCCGATGAAGAAATATCGTTCTTCTACATTCCCTATGTTATCCTCAACATCATTGACGCTCCGCGTGATGCTTTCATTGAAAAAATGAATGATTTCATGAAGGAGATACCCGTTTACTCAACGGAGTACGACAGCACTGTTCCTGATAACGAGGAGCTTGACCTTATAACTATCGACCGTGCGGTCATGGAGGAATACTCACCGTCGCCGATACCCGAAGAAGAACTCGTTACAACCGATTAACCCCAAAGCCTGAGACACCGTCTCAGGCTTTTTTATGCGATAACTCATGCCCTTTTCTGTTTGCTATCATCAATTTATCACATAAAAGTTATACTATAATATGTAGTATATGGTTAATCTATGAAAGGATGATTATTATGGCGGATAATTATACCAATCCTGAAAATAATGGCAGTACCTACCACTATTCATATAATAACGGAAATATAAATACACCTGACGGCAATCTATCCGGTTCAAACGGCGACCAGCTCCGGAGCAGCTATTCCTCTCAGAATTCCTACGCCTACACCTCTCAGAGTCCGAAAAAGCCTAAGAAACCGAGAAAGTTTGTCGGTCTCAAGGCTGCTGCATTTATTCTTTGCCTTGCAATTGCCGGAGCTTGCTCCGTTCAGGCGTACAAGATCTTCAACGACAACGACAGTCATCTTTCCGAGTTTTCAGCTTCCGGAGAGAAAGACTCATCTGATTCTTCGACGGAAAAAGACTCGTCCTCATCTTCTGATGACAGCGGCGAAGCACTTCCAAGCCTCATTGAACTTGCTTCCCGCACCGATGCAAAGCCGATTCCAGACATTGTTGACGAGATAATGCCGTCAGTTGTCGGAGTTTCCTCCACATTTGAAATCACCTCTAATACGTCTTACGGCGGAATGTGGGGATTCGGCGGAAGTCAGCCCCAGACCAGAGAGGGCGTGGCTACAGGCACGGGATTCATCATTACCGATGACGGCTACATTGTCACTAACGCTCATGTTATCTACGACGAGGAATACAATGCGGGCGAAGCTGTTGATGTTTCCGTACTTTTCAGCGATGAAACGGAGCACGAAGCTAAAATTATCGCGTATGATGTTGAAACCGACATTGCCGTCCTAAAAGTCAACGAAACAGGTCTTACTCCTGCAACGCTCGGTGACAGTGATGAATTAAGGGTTGGCGAACTCGTTATCGCTATCGGTAATCCGCTCGGATTCGACCTCTTTGGCTCTGTTACAAGCGGCATTGTTTCAGCCCTTGACAGACAGATCACTATAAATGAAAAGAGCATGAAGCTCATTCAGACGGATGCTGCTATCAACAGCGGTAACTCAGGCGGCCCGCTTCTCAATAGCTGCGGTCAGGTCATCGCTATTAATTCCGCGAAAATGTCATCAAGCTACGGCTCTGCAACTGTTGAAGGTCTTGGATTTGCAATTCCTATCAAGGAGGCAAAAACGATCATTGACGACCTGATAAACAACGGATATGTCACAGGAAGACCGCAAATCGGAATCGCCACAGTTGACGTTACAGAAGCCTACTCAAGCTACCTCGGACTTCCCATGGGAGTTTACATTCAGAACGTTCAGGAAGGCAGTGCTGCTGAAAAGGCAGGACTTCAGGTAGGCGATGTTATCATAGGTATCGAGGACGAAGCTATCACGACCGGTGATGAGCTTAATCAGATAAAGAATACCTATAAGGCAGGCGACACTATCAAGCTTACTGTGGAGCGACACGGCGAAGATATAGACATTCCTGTAACACTACAGCTGTCTCTTATACACATCTGACGCTGCCGACGAATAGCCTTGTGTAGATC
>UQEM01000081.1 GCA_900540005.1 uncultured Ruminococcus sp. | reverse complement strand
GCTATTCGTCGGCAGCGTCAGATGTGTATAAGAGACAGGTACTTCTCTATGATACGGATAATTGCCGAACCAACGATAGCTCCGTCCGAAAGTCCTGCCATTTCGGCAGCCTGCTCGGGAGTTGAAATACCGAATCCGACCGCACAGGGAACATTTGTGTTCTCACGGATGACCTTTACTATTTCGCCGATGTTCGTGGTTATCTGACTTCTCTCACCCGTTACTCCGAGACTTGACACAACATAGATAAAGCCCTCTGCTTCCTTGGCTATCATTGCAACTCTGTTTGCCGAAGTGGGAGCAATAAGCGAGATAAGATCAACGCCGTACTGCTTTGCAACAGCAGAAAACTCGCCCTTTTCCTCAAACGGAAGATCGGGCAGGATAACTCCGTCAACGCCGCACTCACAGCATCTTGCCATGAAGCGTTCAGCATCATATGAGAAAACCACATTCGCATAGGTCATAAATGCGAGCGGTATCTTCACATCGCGGCGAAGTTCCTTCACAAGCTCAAAAACCTTATCGGTAGTTACTCCGCCTGCAAGAGCACGGATATTTGCAGCCTGTATCACAGGGCCTTCGGCAGTCGGATCGGAAAACGGAATGCCCAGCTCAATGAGGTCAGCACCGTTTTCAACAGCGGCGCGAACCACATTTGCTGTGGTTTCAAGGTCGGGATCGCCGCAGGTTATGAACGGGATAAAAGCCTTGCCGTTTGCAAAAGCTGATCTTATATTACTCATGGATATCCTCCCCTCTGTAACGTGCAATAGCGGCACAGTCCTTGTCGCCTCTGCCTGATACAGTAACGATTATTATCTTGTCCTTGTCCATTGTGGGTGCAAGCTTCATTGCATAAGCTACTGCGTGAGCCGATTCTATCGCAGGAATGATCCCCTCTGTGCGCGACAGGAACTCAAACGCATTTACAGCCTCGTCATCGGTTATCGGAACATACTCCGCTCTGCCGATATCGTGGAGATGAGCATGCTCAGGGCCTACTCCGGGATAGTCAAGTCCTGCCGAGATCGAATAAACGGGAGCTATCTGTCCGTACTTATCCTGACAGAAATACGACTTCATACCGTGGAAAATGCCCATCTTTCCCGTGTTTACGGTCGCAGCAGTCTCAAATGTGTCGATCCCGCGGCCTGCTGCCTCACAGCCGATAAGTCTTACGCCCTCATCGGGAATGTAGTGGTAAAAGCTTCCGATAGCGTTAGAGCCTCCGCCTACGCACGCAAGAACCGCATCGGGGAGTCTGCCCTCTTTTTCGAGTATCTGAGCTCTCGACTCACGGGAAATAACAGCCTGAAAATCGCGGACGATCGTGGGGAACGGGTGCGGCCCCATTACAGAGCCGAGACAATAATGCGTATCGTCAATACGTTTTGTCCACTCTCTCATAGCCTCGGAAACCGCATCTTTAAGAGTTGCCGTGCCCGATTTTACGGGAATAACTTCCGAGCCGAGGAGTTTCATTCGATACACATTGAGAGCCTGACGCTTGGTGTCCTCCTCGCCCATAAATACAACGCACTCCATGCCCATGAGAGCCGCAGCAGTAGCTGTAGCAACTCCGTGCTGACCTGCGCCTGTCTCGGCGATAAGACGTGTCTTGCCCATTTTCTTTGCGAGCAGAGCCTGACCGAGAACGTTGTTTATCTTGTGCGAACCTGTGTGGTTGAGATCCTCACGCTTGAGATATATCTTAGCTCCGCCGAGAGTTTTTGTGAGCTTCTCGGCATAGTAAAGTCTTGAGGGTCTGCCCGCATACTCATCGAGAAGCTCTGTAAGCTCTCTGTTGAATTCTGGGTCGTTCTTGTAGTGGTTGTAAGCATTTTCAAGCTCTATTATCGCATTCATAAGAGTTTCGGGGATATACTGTCCGCCGTGAACTCCGAATCTGCCCTTTGATCCTGACATATTATCTTCCTTTCAAAACTAATTCGCGGACTGCCCTTGCAAGAGCAGTCATTTTACTCAGATCCTTCACACCGTCCGTCTCAAGCGAGGAACTCGCGTCAACGGCATAGGGAGAGAATCGCTCAACAGCCTGTGCGGCATTTTCCGGTGAAATTCCTCCTGCGAGGAAATACGGGCGGTTTATCGACTTAATAAGCGACCAGTCGAAAGTCTTGCCCGTGCCCATTCCCGAATCCAAAAGAACAAAGTCAGCATCGGAAAGCACCGCGCTCTCCGCATCGTAGCTGTCAATTATCTTGAACGCCTGTATTATCGGAACTTCCGCCATTTCACGGAGTTTCGCGATATAGGCGTTGTCCTCCGAACCGTGGAGCTGGACCATGTCTATCACCTCGTCCTTAACGAGCCGCACAATGTTCTCTATGTCCTCGTCCACGAAAACTCCTACCGCAGCAATGCGATAGTCAAGCTCTCCGCGGAGTTTCTTTGCCTGCTCAAAGCTCACATACCTGCGGCTTTTCGGAGCAAAAACAAATCCGATAAACTCCGGCAGCACTTCATTTGCGTATTCTATATCCTCCATGCGGCTGAGTCCGCACATTTTCACTTTTGTCATTTTGATCCTTTCAGCTCTGCGAGCTTTTCTGTCTTGTTGTCTGCGCGCATCAGGGTCTCGCCGATGAGAACCGCATCAGCCCCTGCTTCACGCAGCAGTTTTATGTCGTCTGCGTCTTTCACTCCGCTCTCGGATACGAAAAGTATATCCGACGGAACGAGTTCACGCATTTTTCTGCTGTTGTTCGTGTCAACGGTGAAGTCCTTGAGATTACGGTTGTTGACTCCTATGAGACGTGCTCCTGCATTAACTGCAACAGCGATCTCTGCCTCATCGTGAGCCTCCACGAGTGCCGAAAGTCCCAGCGTATCGCACACCGCAATGTGATCCTCTATCTGCTTCTGCGTCAGGATAGAGCAGATGAGCAGAACAGCCTTAGCGCCGAGAAGCTTTGCCTCATATATCATGTATTCGTCCACCGTGAAGTCCTTGCGTATGCACGGTATCGACACATTCTCAGCTATCTCGCGCAGGTAATCATTGCTGCCGAGAAACCACTTCGGCTCGGTCAGAACAGAAATGCAGTCCGCGCCTGCCGCCTCATAGTCCTTTGCGATTTGCAGGTACGGAAACTCCTGCGCTATCACGCCCTTTGAGGGCGACGCCTTTTTGCACTCGCAGATGAACGCTATATCGGGATTTCTGCGGATAGCCGCTTCAAACTCGAACTCTCCCTTCGGCAGAGCGAGCGCGCGTTCTTTTATCTCCTGTGCGGAAACTGTTTCTTTTGCCGCCGCAACGCGTTCCCGTGCGTGGTCGGCAAGCTTATCGAGAATCGTCATCGCTCACCTCAGTGGGAAAGTTCAACAAACTTGTCGAGAACTGCAAGAGCCTTGCCCGAATCAATGAGTTCAGCCGCAAGCTTTATGCCGTCTGCCATTGAATCAGCCTTGCCGCCGATGTAAATAGCTGCTCCGGCATTGAGCAGAACTGCGTTTCTCTTGTGTCCCTGTATCTCTCCGCTGAGGATACCTCTTGTTATAGCGGCATTTTCCTGCGGAGTTCCGCCGAGGAGATCGTCCTTTGTACATCTCTCAAAGCCGAACTGCTCAGGAGTTATTTCGTAATTCTTCATCCAGCCGTCCTTATACTCGCATACCGCTGTCGGAGCGCTGAGCGAGATCTCGTCAAGCTTATCTGTTCCGTAAACGACCATTCCGCGCTTTGAACCGAGCTTCATGAGGACCTCTGCGATCGGCTCAAGAAGAAGTCTGTCATAAACTCCGAGGAGGTGGAACTTGGGATAAGCAGGATTTGTGAGCGGGCCGAGAATATTGAACACAGTCCTGATACCGAGTTCCTTTCTGATAGGGCCTACATACTTCATGGACGCATGATACTTCTGCGCAAAGAAGAAACAGAAGCCGACCTTATCGAGAAGTTCATGGCACTTTTCAGGTTCAAGGCTGATGTTTGCTCCGAGCGCTTCGAGACAGTCGGCAGTTCCGCTGAGCGAAGACGCCGCGCGGTTTCCGTGCTTGGCAACGAGAACTCCCGATGCCGCGATAACAAATGCGGAAGTGGTGGAAATGTTAAAGCTGTGGGCATTGTCGCCGCCTGTACCTACGATCTCAAGAAGATCAAGGTCGTTCTCGAAACGTGTTGCAGCTTCACGCATAGCTGCGGCACAGCCTGTGATCTCGTCAATGGTCTCAGCCTTTGTGCTCTTTGTGGAAAGAGCCGCGAGAAATGCCGCGTTCTGTGTAGGAGTGGTAGCTCCCGACATGATCTCGCTTACAACAGCGTAAGCCTCATCATAGGTAAGATCCTGCTTGTCAACAATTTTTACTATAGCTTCCTTAATCATTGTAGTTTCCTCCTTATATAATGTATATCAAAGTTCTATAAAGTTAGCGAGCATTTTTCTTCCGTCCGGAGTCATTATCGACTCGGGGTGGAACTGAACGCCGTAAATCGGATATTCCTTATGCTGTACAGCCATTATCTCGCCGTCATCGGCAACTGCGGTAACTTCCAGACACTCGGGGATAGTGTCCGCGGCGGCTGCAAGCGAATGATAGCGCGCTACGGGAGCGCCCTCGCCTATTCCCCTGAATATCGGAGAATTTCCCTTGAAGCTTATGAAAGACTGCTTGCCGTGCATGAGTTTCTTTGCATATGTGACATTCGCTCCGTAAGCCGCACATATAGCCTGATGACCAAGGCAAACACCGAGAGTCGGTATCTTCTTTGAAACTGTCCTTGCAGCCTCTATGATAACTCCTGCGTCCTCGGGTCTGCCCGGGCCGGGCGAGAGGATAATTCTGTCAGGAGCGAGAGCTTCGATCTCCTCAACCGTCATATCGTCGTTGCGGATAACCCTGATATCCGGACAAATCTCTCCGACAAGCTGATAAAGGTTGTATGAAAAGCTGTCATAATTATCTATAAGAAGAATCATGCGTCTGCCTCCTCTGCCATTTTAAGGGCATTGACAACTGCCGCCGCCTTGTTTATGCACTCCTGATACTCCATTTCGGGAACTGAATCAGCTACTATGCCTGCGCCGCTTCTCACGAAAACCTTGCCGTTTTTCTTGTAAGCTATCCTGATAGCAATGCAGGTGTCAAGATTGCCTGTAAAGTCGATGTAGCCTATCGCTCCGCCGTATATTCCGCGCTTGTTGTTTTCAAGTTCTGCGATAAGCTGGCAGGCTCTGATCTTTGGCGCGCCCGAGAGAGTTCCTGCTGGGAGCACCGCTCTTACCGCATCAAGTCCGTCAAACTCGTCTCTTATCTCGCCGCGGACTGTCGAACCGATGTGCATTACATGAGAGTAGCGCTCAATGCTGTGAAGCTTTTCGACCTGAACCGAACCGAATCTGCTTATCTTTCCGAGATCGTTTCTGCCGAGGTCAACGAGCATATTGTGCTCGGCGAGTTCCTTTTCGTCCTCAAGGAGTCCCTTTTCAAGTGCCTTGTCCTCAGCCTCTGTCTTGCCGCGCGGACGAGTTCCTGCAAGCGGGAATGTGTGAAGAACTCCGTCCTCAAGCTTTACGAGAGTTTCGGGTGAAGCTCCGGCAATTTCAACGTCCGTGCCCGAAAAATAGAACATATACGGCGACGGATTAATGGTTCTCAGTATACGGTATGTGTTGAGGAGACTGCCCTCGAAATCCGCGCTGAGACGATTTGAGAGAACTATCTGGAAGATGTCACCCTCTTTTATGTGGTGCTTAGCCTTTTCAACCATTGCGCAGTACTGCTCCTTGCTGAAAAGCGCTGTAGCCTCGCTTGTGAGGTGTCCGCCCGTCTCCTTCTTCGGAGTTCCCTTGCAGAGCAGATCGGCGATCTGTTTCAGTTCAAGCTTTGCCTTGTTGTATCCCGTTTCGGGATCTTCAAGGCTCATATTTGCGATGAGGATTATCTTCTGACGGAAATTGTCAAATGCTATTACCTTGTCGAAAAGCATCAGGTCAACGTCCTTAAAATTCTCGGTATCCTCGGTATCGATTCGCAGAGTCTTTTCGGAGTATGAGAGGAAGTCGTATGAGAAATAGCCGACAAGTCCGCCGGTAAATGACGGGAGATAGTCGAATTTCGGACTTCTGTACTGGGAGAGTATCTTTCTTATCTGCTCGCTCGGGTCATCAGTCTCCATTTCAACGCTTCCGATCTTAAGCTTGCTGCCTGCCGCGGTTATCTGAAGTTTCGGATCAAATCCGAGGAAAGTATATCTTCCCCAACGCTCTTTTTCCGCAACAGATTCCAGCATATAGCAGTGTGTGGAAACATTCTTGAGTATCATTATCGCCTCGATAGGCGTGCAGATGTCGGACAGTATCTCGCAGCTCACAGGCATGATATCATATTTTCCGCTCTTTGCAAGTTCAACTGCCGTTTCAAATTCCGGTAAAAATTTCATAAAGCGCCTCCGTTCATCTGTCAGGACAACAAAAAAGTCCCTGACAGATATTATTGATCTGTCAAGGACGAATATACTTTATCCGTGGTACCACCTTGATTCGCAGAAAACTGCGCACTTAGCAGGATACTAACATACCCCCGACGCTTAACGCGCGCCACAACGTTGCAGAATACTCCGACATCAGCCGTTTGACTGCACCCTCAGCGGTCCATTTGATGACTTGTTTTTCACCCGACTCACAGCACCTCGGGCTCTCTGTGGAAGCATGATCACCTTTATCTCCGCATCAACGGTTTCAATTAATTTGATTACACTATAGCACAGAAAATACGGTTTGTCAAGCGCTTTGAAATTAATTTTCATATTTACCTTTTTTTGCAGACTGCTGCCGCCGTGGCAGAAAAGCCGTTCGGCGCATATAATGAATTGTACCGCATTTCACGCTGAACTGTGCGGTCTGCGGAAGTCAGGGGTGATACTTTTTGAAAAGCTGTATTTTTGAAATGCCCTCTTACACCTACGCCGTGAAGGGCGAGAAACTCCTGAGAACAAGAGGGTATAACTGCAATATAAAGAGAAAAGAAAACAACGATTCCGGCGGCTGCGGATTTTCGCTATATGTGAGCGACAGATGCAGAAGCGCCGCTGATATACTCGATAATTATTCCATTCCGTACACGCTGAGGATCAACGGAGGTGATTGAGTTGACGGTAAATTTCGACAATGCCGCAACCACCTTTCCAAAGCCCGAAGCGGTTCGCCTCGCACTGGCTGACGCTGTGAAAAAGTACGGCGGAAATGCAGGCAGGGGGGGGCACGCTCTTGCGATGAGAACCTCTGCCGCGCTTTACTCCGCTCGAGAGACCGCAGCAAATTTCTTCGGAGCGCAGCCCGAAAACACTGTTTTCGCCATGAACTGCACACACGCGCTGAATATGGCGATACAGGGCGTTATGAGCGGCGGAGGTCACATGATAATCAGCTCGCTTGAGCACAACGCTGTCGCAAGACCGGCAGCAGCACTCGCAAAAAAGAGTAACGTAACACTCTCGGTCGCAGAGGTTTTCCCCAATGATGAGCAAACCGTTGAAAGTTTCCGCTCCCTGATAAGGAGCAGCACAAAGGCGATAGTCTGCACCATCGCGAGCAACGTCACGGGTCAGATACTGCCGTATAAGAAGATCGCCGAACTTTGCAGGGCGCGCAATATCTGCTTTATAGCGGACGGCGCACAGGCTTGCGGAGTCATCAGTGTAAAGCTGACGGACGGGATCAATATTCTCTGCACTTCGGGACACAAGGGTCTCTACGGCATAACGGGAACGGGTCTGCTCGTCTCGGACGGAAAATTCCCGATAACTCCGATAATGCAAGGCGGCACGGGAAGTCTCTCACAGAGCCTTGCCCAGCCCGATTTTCTGCCTGACGCGCTTGAAAGCGGAACTCCGCCGATAATCGGTGCAATGTCAGTCAAGGCAGGTATCGAATTCATTGAAAAAACGGGGATCGAAAGGATATTCGCGCACGAGGAAAGAATTTGCCGCGGCTTTATTTCCGAGCTTTCCAGAATAGACGGGATAAAGATATACCGCGAAGATGAGGCGGCCTATGTGCCGATAGTCTCCTTCAACATCGGCGATATGCCGTCTGAGGAGGCTTCCGCGATCCTTGCGGAGCGCGGCTACTGTCTGCGCGCAGGATTTCACTGTGCCGCACTCGCACACGCTCAGTTGGGCACAAAAAGCGGTACTATCCGCTTTGCACCGTCATTTTTCAGCAGCCCGACTGATGCTGCCGCGCTTGCTTCTTATGTAAAAAAGGTGAAAAATTCAGGAAAAGCGTAAAAAAGCTATTGAAATTATCTGAAATTGTGGTACAATATTATTATGCAGTATTGTGCAGTCAGCAATGAGGGCTATGTCCCTCATACATAATGACAATAACTCAGCCCGAATCCGAGGGCATGATATAACTCTATTCAATTCACCGAAAGGAAGTGAAGATCTTGTCGTTTCACGATTTAAAAGACTCATTCATCAGTGTCGTAAGCACAATTGAGCCTATAGACGCGGTAGATATTTTCATTCTTACATATTTCATTTTCCTGCTTTTGAAGCTGATAAGGGAAACCCGTGCGGGTCAGCTCGCCAAGGGTATTCTTCTTCTGGTCGCAGGATACTTTGTCAGCAAATTCATCGGTCTGAAAACCATTACCTATATTCTGCAAAATATGCTGAGTATCGGTGTGCTTGCACTCATTATCCTGTTCCAGCCGGAATTAAGACGTGCTCTTGAAAAGGCAGGCAGAACCAAGTTCGGAGTCAAACTCTTCGGCATCGGTCAGAACACGGACGAAATGAGAACCAAGTGGAAACCTGCTATCGAATCTATCTGCGATTCATGCGTAGAACTTTCGGCTACCTGCACAGGCGCACTCATTGTCGTTGAGCGGCAGGTTCGCCTCGGTGAGCAGATCGAAACGGGAACTATCCTCAACGCAGACCCGAGCAAGGAGGTTTTCGGCAATATTTTCTACCCGAAAACTCCCCTGCATGACGGAGCGGTCATCATGCGTGACGGAAAGATACTCGCGGCTGCCTGCTTTCTGCCAAAGCCCGCAAAGGACGCTCTCATAAACAAGAAACTCGGTTCGCGTCACAGAGCCGCTATCGGCATGAGCGAAAACTCCGACGCGGTGGTTATCGTTGTCTCCGAGGAAACGGGACAGATATCTGTTGCAATGAACGGAGTCCTCACACGCGATTACACTCACGAAAAGCTCAGAAAACTGCTTGAGGAGGAGATATTTGACGAATCGCCCGATGAGCCGCATACAAGCAGAAAGTGGCTTCCTTCCCGCAATGAAAGGAGGAAGGATAAATGAGATTTTTCCAACACAGATCTAAAGAGGCCAAGGGCAATCTTCCCATGATAATCCTTTCGCTTCTGCTCGCGATACTGATATGGCTCGTGGTAGCCATGACGCTGTATCCGTCCATTCCCAAAACCATTGAAAACATTCCGCTGTCGGTGGACATCGCAGGAAGCCCTGCCGCCGACAGCGGTCTGAGCGTGATTTCGTGCGATGTGGACACGGTCGATGTACAGCTTGTCGGAAGCCGAACCCAGATAGGCAACCTCAACGCGGAAAACCTTACCGCATACGTTGACTACGAAAATGTTACCTCAACAGGCAAAAAAACGCTCTCTATCAAAGTCAAGAGCGACAGTGGGATAAACTATGAGGTCAAGTCGATAACTCCCTCGACCGCTGTTGTCGAACTTGATAAATACGACACCCTGCCGTTCGAGGTCAAGCCCAAAATACCGAATGTCAAGTATGCAGAAGGAAAGACGATCGATCCGGACGAGTTCACCTGCGAGCCAGACATCATCAATATTACAGGTCCGTCCGCACAGCTTGCGAAAATTTCGTCGGTATATGCCGTTTCCGACCGCAGTCTCACACTCGATTCCTCGTATACGCTCAACAGCGACGAGGTACAGCTATTCTCAGAGGACGGAACGCGCATAGACGCTTCATCGCTCCTGTTTGATACTTCAACATTTACCATTAATATTCCGGTACTCACTCAGAAAACCGTTAAACCCGTTGTTCAGATTCTCAACGCGCCTACCGATTTCGACCAGAGCTGTCTCGACTTAAAGATGTCTGCTGATTCGCTCACTATCGCGTCCAACAACAGTTTCTCGGAGATCCCCGACACGCTCGATATAGGCAAGATACCGCTGAGCGACCTTGACATCGGCTACTCGAACACATTCGACATAAGCAGTGTTCTTGAAACGAGCGGAATGATAAACAAATCGGGCATCGATTCGATAACCGTAACGCTCAACGATGAAGGACTTGCGAAAAAGGAGATCGTTCTTGACGGCAGCAGTATCCGCCTGAGCAACACTCCAAATGACAACTACGATTATGATATTCTGACGCAGAAACTCACCATATCGGTGATTGGCCCCGAGGGTGTTATTTCGGAGCTTACAGCCAGCGACTTTACCGCCGATGTAAATCTCCTCAACGCGGACACTTCGCAGGATCAGTTCAATTATGACGTTACGATATCATGTCTCACACATGACAATGTCTGGTCTGTGACCAAGGCAAAGGTTTCTATCAAGAAAACCGCTAAAACCGTAACAACGACCTCAGGTGCAGCGGTTCTGCCGCAGGCATCTGCTACAATAGCAAATTAAATGAACAGAGAGCCGATAATTACATATCGGCTCTCAATTTTATCAAAAATATAATTTTAAAGGAACGCCCTCACTTGCAGGGCGTTCCCTCTAAAAAAACAGTCCACCGGACTGTTTTTTAATTCACCCTTTGCGGAGCGCTTTGAGG
>UQEM01000080.1 GCA_900540005.1 uncultured Ruminococcus sp. | reverse complement strand
GACCTTGGCATTGGTCAGACCAAGTACCTTTCATCCGAGGTAGCTTCCGGTTTCACGGGAGTTATTATAGGTCTTTACGCTCAGAGAAATAACACCGCCAAATTCAGCGATTTTAAGGTCGAATATAAATGAGAACCTGAACGCGGTTTATGAGTTCTAATTTCCTGAACTTAAAAATAGCCGTTACTTTGATATGATCTCCTTAGAGCAGACACGCGAAAAAACGTGCGAACTCTAAGGGGTTTATATTATGGAAGTAAGGAAAAATCGGCATAAGAAAAGTTGAAAAATCTTGGACGGTATGGTATAATGTAAATGCAAATACTGGTGGTACAATACTGCCAGATAAATCGAAATTTGGTGGTGTGATTATGAATTTTATAGAACTTGAATCAGAGAGATTATTGTTTAGAAAATATAAGATAGAAGATTATTCTGTTTTTTATGATATGTTAAGCAATCTGGAAAATATGAAATATCGTTCAAGTGAACCAAAGAACACAGAAGAAGTTCAGAGATATATTGATTGGGGAATACAGTGTGCAGAACAAACACCTTGTATAAACTTCAGATACGCTGTTGTTATAAAAGAAACAGGTCAATTGATTGGTTCTTGTGAATTGGCTTTTACAGATAAAGACCCAGCAGAACTGGCTTGGGAATTGCATCGTGATTACTGGTGTAAAGGTTACGGAACTGAAATAGGAAATACTCTTCTGAAACTTGGATTTAAAACATTAGGAATCAGAAGAATCATTGCCGATTGCAATACCTTAAATATAGGTTCATATAGGATAATGGAAAAAATCGGAATGAGACGTGAGGCTCATTATGTAAAGTATTACAGAGGAAACAGTGCTTTGAATCACGAATGGTGCGATAAATATCAGTATGCAATATTAGGAGAGGAATATCTTAATTCTGAAAGATAACGACAAATTCCAGTTTATCGAATATTCCTCTCAAAAAGGCTGAGTAAAATCATTCCTTTATAATTAGCCATTTTCCCTCTTAAGCGTTCCAATTCGCTTATAATATGGCAAAACAACATAAAATTCCCTCCTATGGCTTTTATTTCACTATACCATAGGAGGGACGTTTTTTCTATTATTCATTTTTACCGGACTTGTGCAAGGCTTCTCGGGCTTTGTCAAGTTATAATTCGTGTCAGGATCGGGATTATTTTTGACTTTTTACTATCATGTACCGCCACTTTACTACTGCAATGCCGATTATTATGACATATCCCACAATGCTGAGCGCATCGGGTGTCTGTCCAAGAAACATAAAGCCGAAAATAGCTGCAAAAATTACAATTGAAAAATCGTAAACCGATATCTCCTTTGCAGGCGCTTTGGCATAAGCCTTTGTTATGAAGATCTGTCCGCCGGCGGCTGCTATTCCTGTCAGAATGAGAAACAACCACTGTCTGCCGCTCATCGGCTGATAATTAAAAATAAGGTACGGCAAAAGCAAAAATGTGGTGAATCCCGAGAAATAGGCAACGATTATCATGCTGTTCTCGTTACGCATTCCGAGCTTTCGCACATAAGCATAAGCCAGACCTGCTCCGAGTCCGCCTATAACACCCAAAGCCGCAGGAATGACTTCCATGCCGAATGTAGGCTTTACCACGAATAAAGCTCCGATAAACGCTACTGCAACCGACAGCCATTCTATCAGGTCAGCCGTCTCCTTCAAAACAAAGTATGAGAAAATTATCGCAAAAAACGGTGACAGTTTGTTTAGAATAGATGCGTCAGAGATAGCAAGGTGGTCAACGGCATAGAAGTTGCACATCATGCCTAATCCGCCTGAAACCGAGCGGATAGTCAGATATTTTAAGTTTCCCTTGCCTATTTTGAACGGAGTTTTCGTCCTTATAAGAGACACAACCGCAACTATAAGCGCGAAAAAATTACGGAAAAAGCACTTCTGCATGGTGGGAACATCACCTGCAAGGCGAATGAACAGGTTCATCAACGCAAAGCAAAACGCGGATATGATTATGAACAGTATTCCGAGCTTATAGTCGTTTTTATTTTTATTTTCCAAAAAAATCCTTCTTTCAGGATCTGTCCGGCACATATCTGTTTGTAAAGACAGATCCTAAGTCTTACTGTCATAATTATAACACATTTGCGTAAGGTTTGCAAGCTTTCAGACCTGCATTAAACTATCGCTTTTTATCTTCGGGTGAAAACATGGATCTAAGTTCATTATGTACCTTTTTCCTTTTGGTAATCATTCCACGCACAAAACGGTATGCCCATGCGGCCGGAAGCAGGAGTTTATGGCGGCCCAAGGTCGGGCAACACTCCTCATATACCTCTATCGGAGGAAAAACTCTGTATCTGATATATTTAAGTTTAGCTCCGATTTTTGATCCTGAGCCTTTTTCTTTGCGTAACTCGTCCATTCTGTGCTTTATATTCTGATCTAAGCTTCCATATGTACCTGATTTCAAATAATATTCAAACATTGTTTTTTCTTCATCGGATAATTCGGTTTCGCGGTTTCCGAACACCTTTTGTGAAAGCTCACGACTTCGCTGTTCAAAATCCGCTATTTCAAGAGTTCGGCATTCATCGGAGATATAAGACCAGTTCATGGTCTCCTGCTTTGCTTTCAGATAAATATATCTGTCAAGCAGCGAGCGGATCCCCGTTCCCCCGTTTATATAGTGCTTGTATTCATGCGCAACAATATAGATATAAAAATCTTCGTCAGAAAAATGGTATCCGTAATTATTATCGCTATCCTTTATAAGCTTATCTTTTATCCCTTTATAGTATTTTGTCCACTTCTGATTATGGGAAGCTCCAAAAAGAGAAGTGTGCATTTCAAAATTTAATATCGGAGGCTTTTCATAGATATCGTGATTGGACTGGTTATATTTTACCACACGATAACCGTCCGCCTTAAAATACTCTTTTATTTCAGCACGGTGTTCGGGATCAAAAAGAATGTCGTTATCTGCCATCTGCCGCATACTGAAGTCAGGATACATATCTTTTAGTATGCACCCTTTCAGCGGCATATACCATATTCCCTTTTCCTCACAGAAAGAAAAAAGTTTTTTCCGCTCAAAATCAAGCAATATGTTTTTCCTCGCAGCTTTTGCCTTTGCTGTGCGGAACAACTCGTTTTGCACTCCTGCGGATTCAAGAGAATATGCCGCGATCCCTGTCAGAGAGTGATGTTTTGCAGCATTGTACACCTGCTCCATATCCATTTTCTCTAATCTGCTTTTTGAGGGAATAGTACTGTTTACGGCACATTTGCACAGATATGCCAGATCATAGTATTCTTTGCTCATTGCTTCTCCATTCTACACCGTTTTCGGCGAAATTGATAACTTTGTCACATATCTCAAGCGCCTGCGGTCTGTGAGTCACTATCAAAACCGTTTTATCCGTCATGCTCCTGAGATTGCTCAGGAGTTTTCTTTCTGTTGCCTCGTCAAGCGCACTCGTAGCTTCGTCAAGCAGAAGTATCGGAGAATCTGAGTATATTGCCCTCGCGATCGCAATACGCTGCATTTGTCCTCCCGAAAGTCCTGCCCCGCGTTCGCCAAGTATCGTATCAATGCCGTTTTCAAGCTCCGACACAAATTCATCAGCGCATGATACTTTGAGCGCCGCGGCAATCCGCTCCTCATCTGCCTGCGTATCTGCAAATGTGATGACTTCTTTTATAGTGCCGTTCATCAGATGATTATCCTGTGGAACATATGCGAACAGTCTGTGCCATTTGCCCGTAAGTTCAGTTTCCGTCCCATGTGAACTTTGTATCACAATGCTACCATGCTCGCAGCGATACAGACACATAAGCAATTTCAGCACAGTCGATTTTCCGCAGCCGGAATGCCCGGTAAAGGCTGTATTTTCTCCTTTTTTTATCTCAAAGCTTACATTATCCAGAATAAACTCCTGATCGCCACTGTATCGGAAACATATATTATCAGCCTTTATACCGTAAAATTCGGTATCGTAAAAGTTTTTGATCTCCCTGCTGTCCATGACCTTTTCCGTGCAGTCATCTTCAAATTTTT
This sequence comes from uncultured Ruminococcus sp., assembly GCA_900540005.1. Classification (GTDB taxonomy): domain Bacteria; phylum Bacillota; class Clostridia; order Oscillospirales; family Ruminococcaceae; genus Ruminococcus; species Ruminococcus hominiciens. The sequence continues at coordinate 6,774 of UQEM01000080.1, read as the reverse complement.
CTGCCTCGCGAAGTCTTTCGGCGCTCGCTGTCATGGCGTAAAACTTAGGCAGATAGCCTGTGATATTGGCAAACGGTGATTGTATCTGAGAGATAAACTGCAACGTTGCTGTAAGAGTTCCGTAGCTAACTGTACCGCCGATGATTCCCAGTCCGCAGTATGCAAAGCCTACAAGGTACATACCGTTCATAACCGCAGAAAATCCGATATTGCAGACGTTTGAGAAACGATTCCGCCTCATTCTTGCACTTTTATGCGCGGACATTTTCTGCTTTCCCTGCTCTGCGGTACGCTGTTCAGCCGAAAAGCTTTTTACGATAATGAGACTGCTAAGGTGCTCCTGTAGGAAAATGCGCAGTTTGCCGTCGCTTTCCTGAATCGACTTGTGCAGCCTTTTCAGCACTTTCCTGAACGTGTATGTAAGAAGTATCAGCGCCGCACCGCATGGGATCAGCACATAAAGAAACCGTGGCTCTATTATCATCAGCATGGCAAGTGCGCCGACAATTTTCACAGTCATTCCGATAATTCCCGGGAGTATCTCCACCGCGCCGTCAGCCGTCACCTTTGTATCGGAAGTAAGACGGTTGATCCATTCGCCCGAGTGCACATTGGTGACCGAAGCGTAGTCTTTTTTCAGTAAGGTCTCAAAAAGCCTTGATTTGAGAGTATTTTCTATCGTTGAACGCGACAGTTCTTCGAGCCAGCGCACGACTGCTCTCAGCAAGATCTGAAAAACCACAAGCAGAATCACCATGACAAGTGCGAGCATAAAACCTGACCTGTCTTTTTCGGCGGCGCTGTCGATTCCTCTTTTCAATAGCAGAGCATACATTACTCCGCTGACGCCAAGCACAGCTTGTATCAGTGACAGCAGGAATATGCTTATTTTATGCTTTCCTACTACATAGGAAAGCCATTTCAGCGTGTTGTTTTTCATTTCAGCCGCCTTTTGAAAATCTGCCGAATACGGATAATTAAAACTCTTACAGGGAAGAGATCACACCACAAATGAGCATATATCCGGCATTTAATGTCCGTAACCGGAATTTCCCTGCCGTCACGGATAATGCCGCTCAGAACTCCGATAATATGCCTGTCAGTAATACCATATTCCTTGTTACAGCGGTTATCCCCACAGATAACGTAGTCATTTTTACGCACTTTAAGGATACGGTGCAGAACATACTGACCGCTGTCTCGCTTATACAAGGGGATGTCATAACGCTTCAGCCTGCCATTGACTGCGGAAATGACAAGAACATCCCTCCCCTGCTTTATCAAAGGCATCATGCTGTCGCCGACATTAGTGTATATTATCCGCCCCGTCCGCTTGATCTCATCTTCAAAGGTAGAGTTATTCATCAATTGCCCCTATGCTTTTCAGCGAACTGATTATTCTGTCAACATCCTGAGATATTTTCGATTCCGGTGCGTCATACTTATCAAGCATTTTCGCGATTATTTCTTCTCTCGTAGTGTCGTTTTTCAGACACCCGACAATAAACGCAGTCGTTGCATTGCTGTGAACCAGCCCTGAAAACTCACCTGTTGCGTCTATCATCATGTAGTCGTCTTTGTTTTTATGTGTGACAAATGATTCCTTGAGTTTCATGATATTAACCTCCCATTGCCTTGAATGCTGTTTCTGCTGCCGATATATCCATGTTGCAGCCAAGTTTGTAAAGCTCCGTGTTCTCGGAAAACTTATCGATAAGCTGAAGAACTTTCAGCAGCTTCTGCGGATCCTGCGGTCTGTAGACCTGCTGCACAAGCATATTATATGCGCTGTCAGCCGTGATTTTTTCAATATGGTTTTCTGCCGAGCGTTCCAGAATGCATATTGCTTTAAGCGGAGTGCTCATATTTGCACCGAGTCTGTGTTTTCCGTTCCACGGAGTACCATAAACAATCGTGCCGCTTTCTTTCACTTTTATCAGCGGCTTGTCATCATTTACCATTACAGCGCGTTCCCCGAAAAGTTTCCTCCACAAAGCCGTATGCGTGGATTTTCCCGTTCCGGACTTAGCTGTAAACAAATAGCCGATACCGTCAACAGCTACAACCGAGCCATGAAACAAAATAGTATCCCACTCAAGCATTTTATCCGCTATTTTTCGGTAAACAGCTAAAGTTTCGAGATACTCGTCCGTGAAATGCCGTATCGGAATGCCCTCTTTTATATCCTCGAACTCTGACTTTTTTCTTTCAAAGTCTATATCCGCCTGAGAAATACTTACGATCGTATCGGCTTCTTTATCTGTAACAAATACCCTGCAATACTCATGAATACAGCCGTACATCGGCTCGATCCGCACGCTCTTACCTGCTATCTCAATATTAAAGGGCGAAATCATATTTTCCTCCTGCATATACTCATCAATTACAGAATCAGACGCCGCTCCCACGGCGTCCGCTTTCCAAAAAATGCTTACTTATCGTCCTCTGTCAGGGCAAAATCATACTTCATTTCCAGAGCAGAGAAAAGCTTCTGCATTACGGAATTCGCCACTGCTGTAATGTCCATCTGCATAACCTGCGCAATGACTGCCTCCTGCTTTTCGACAGGAACACTGTATGCACTGAGGCTCATTTTAAGAAAACGCTGTAACTTTTTCTTCAATGTAAAATAGCAGTCACAGCGTCTCGTCATATATCCGCGCATAATACCAGATGAGCCTATCTCCAGTTCAAAGAAGTCGGCTTCACTGCACTCGGGCAGGTAGCTGCTGAAGATCTTATAAAGTTCCGCCGCAGTTTTACGGTGTATATATTCGGTAACCTGCGGGTGAGTATAGGCTTCAACGTAGATCTCCCTGAGATTCTCGTTCAGTTCTGTAAGCGTCATCTGAATGGAAGTTTCAAGCGCATACATGAGAACAGGGTCGGCATTTGCTCCCGGGAGCTGATTTGCAATATTGAATTGGTTGGAAAACATAAACTCTGTCAATTCCAGAAGAATGCCGTCCTTCGACTTAAATATATTGTAAAAAGTTCCGTTTGTAACGTCGGCAAGTCTGAGGATCTCAGCATTTGTCGTCCTGCTGTATCCCTTTTCTATAAATAAACGCACACATACGGAAAGGATCCTTCTTTTTGCGTCCTCCTTATCATATCTTCTTGACATTTTATACACTTCTTTCCCTTAAAATTAGAACGTGCTCTAATTATAGCACACTTATTTCTACAATGCAATACCTTTTTCAAGAAAATCAACAGATAATGCCGATTTTTCCGAGTTTATCTCCGGTACTGCTCATCAAAAAAGCCGAGATTGAAACTCGGCTTTCTGATCTGCGGCAATTTCACTGAGAGTTCTTTATTCTCCAAGCTTTATGAAAACCTCTCGCAGCTTTTTCATTATTACAGTAAGATAACGCATACACGGTTCGGCGATTATCGAGAAATTTATACACAGAAGCACACATCTCGTTGACATCGCGGTTATGTCGAAAAAGTCGCTTACGAATATCATACTGCAAATCAAACCGACAGCGCAGAATATCCACAGCCACATCTTGTATACATTCATAGGCTTGGATATCTCAAACACTATCATCAGACCGACAATTCCGAGCAATATGGTCGAAGCCGTAGCAATGTCCGTCTGCCCTACGCCGAATATGTTGCCGAAATACACCATAGCTGCCACTATTATCGTATCGGTTATACCGGCAGGCAGCGCTTTAAGCAGGATATTCGTCATGAACTTTCCGCGGATAAGATCCTTGTTAGGCATCTGTGAAAGGAAGAACGCAGGAATTCCTATCGTAAACATACTTATCAGCGATATCTGCGAGGGTTTCAGCGGATAGGCGATTCCAAAGCATATAGACAATATGGAGAGCACGAGCGAGAAGATATTCTTCACGAGAAAGAGACTTCCCGAACATTCAAGATTGTTTACGACCTTGCGACCCTCGGCAACAACATCGGGCATTTTTGAAAAGTCCGAATCAAGCAATACAAGCTGTGAAGCCTGCGCTGCCGCGTCACTTCCCGATGCCATTGCAACCGAGCAATCCGCGTCTTTAAGCGCGAGAACGTCATTTACTCCGTCACCCGTCATTGCAACCGTTCTACCCGCATTTTTAAGTGCTCTTACAAGCTTGCGCTTCTGCTCGGGAGTTACTCTGCCGAAAACCGAGTATTTCAGCACCGCATCATTTATAGATGCATCATTTGTAAGAGTCGTTGCGTCAATGTAGTTATTCGCATTTCTTATTCCTGCAAGTTTCGCCACTTCAGAAACCGTAACGGGATTATCTCCCGATATTACTTTTATCTCAACGCCCTGTTCATCAAAATACTTAAAGGTCTCGGCTGCATTTTCGCGTATCGGATTTGAAAGAATTATAAAGCACACCGGAACTACCGAGGAGGTCAGAGCCTTTCCGCTAATTGTTCCCGAATAACTTGCAAATGCAAGAACACGGTAGCCTTTACGGCTATAGGACTCGATAAGCTCTCGATATTCGTTAAACTTATCCCTGAGAATAAATTCGGGCGCGCCGAGCACAAATGCTCCTCTGTCAAACGTTACACTGCTGTATTTGAACTCGGACGAAAATCCTGTGGAGCTTAAAGCCACAAGTCCGCTCGGACGGTTGAAATAGTTCTTCACGGCAGTCATTGTTTCATTGTCGTAATTCTGTGCGGCGGCAAAATCGCTCATAAGCTCATATACCGCCTCCTCAGGAATTTCTGACGAAGCAGGTATCATTTCCGAAACGGACATATAATTCTCCGTGATAGTACCGGTTTTATCCACGCACAGCACATTAACGCGCGCAAGAGTTTCAATACACTTCATGTCGTGTACGAGAACCTTGCCTATCGCAAGCCGCATTGCGCTTATTGCAAGGGTCATGCTCGCGACAAGAAAAAGTCCCTCGGGGATCATTCCTATTACAGCGGCTACCATAGACTGAACACTCGCCTTGACGGTTTCATGGCTGACGAAATATGACTGGTAAAAAAGTATTATTCCGATCGGGATAATTGCTATTCCCGCAAGCTTCACTATTCTGTTGAGCGAGCGTATCATCTCGGACTGCTCACCTTTTCGACTTTTTTTCGCCTGAAGCGTAAGCTTTGAAATGTAAGATTCCGCTCCAACCTTTTCAAGTCTTGCACGGCATGAACCCGAGACAATAAAGCTGCCCGACATCAGCGTATCTCCGGGCTTTTTCGCGATCTCGTCGGATTCACCTGTAAGGAGAGACTCGTTTACCGAAACATTTCCGCTTATCACGACCGCGTCTGCGCTTATCTGATTTCCCGCACGAAAAACTGCTATATCATCAAGAACAAGTTCCTTTGATGCAACAGTTATCTCCGATCCGTCACGAATTACGCTCGTGACAGGAGCATTGAGCACAGTAAGCTTGTCCAGAACCCTTTTTGACCGCAACTCCTGAACAATTCCTATAAGAGCATTTGCAATAATGATAGGCATGAATGTGATGTCTCTGTAAGAACCCACAAAAATCAGCAAAAGCGTAAGTATCAGAAACAGCAGATTGAAATATGTGAAAACATTATCCGCAATTATCTCCTTTACGCTTTTTGAAGGCGAATCAACAGGACGATTATCCAGTCCCTCAGCCTTACGCGCTTTGACCTGTGCAAGAGTGAGTCCCTTATCGCAATCTGCCTTTATGCGCCTTACGTTCTGCGAGGCGTGACTGTTAGGGACAAATCCATTTTTCATAGGCACAAACCTTTCAATTAATTATGTCATGATATAACCGCCGATCATGCATACGCAAATTTTACGCTGCACATTTGCAATTACATTAATAATTATGATATGAATTTATTATACCATATTAAGGAAGTCAAATCAACACATAGCAAAAATTTCACCTAACGTTCACTTGTCAACCAAATTTATGAAAAAGGTTGACAAGCGTAAAGTTTAGTGCTATAATAGCAATGTACTTTAAGGAGGTATTTTTATCATGTCTGAAAACTCAATCACTATCAAAAAGAAACTTTTCACCACAAAAGAGCTTGTCCTCACAGCTATGCTCGCCGCAGTCATTGCTGTCTGCGCTTGGATCTCGATTCCCGCAACTGTTGAATTTACCCTTCAGGTTTTCGGAGTTTTCTGCGCTCTTGAAATTCTCGGCGGCAGAAACGGCTCTTTTGCCATTCTCGTCTACATACTCCTCGGAGCTGTAGGACTTCCGGTTTTTGCTCATTTTACAGGCGGTTTAAGCGCGATCACGGGTACTACCGGCGGATATATTGTCGGATTTCTTTTCATAGGCCTTGTCTACTGGGCTGCCGAAGCCTTTATCGGCAAGCACATTGCGGTAAGGATCGCGTCAATGCTCATTGGTCTTGTAATATGCTACGCTTTCGGAACCACTTGGTTTATGTTTGTTTTTACCAGAACCAATGGAGCCGTTACACTCATGCAGGCCCTGAAATGGTGCGTTTTCCCCTTTATACCGTTTGACCTTGCTAAAATGGCTCTCGCTCTTCTTATTGCCAACAGAGTGAAGAAATATGCAAAAATCTGAGATATTTCTCCGCCCTCATCATGGTCTGTGCATAGGTTTCTTTGAAGGAAAGGGCTACAGCGATGAATTTACTGCAAATATGAGTGCAGTAATCGAAAAGCTACAAAACACAGACCCTCACGTCACACTCACCTGCGGTTTTGATGCATTTGTTCAAGCTGCCCGAACGCTCTTTCCGGAGCTTGTGTCGTAAGCGTCAAATAAAGCGTGTCTCATAATATACAAAATTACCCTCGCCAGTGGC
>UQEM01000079.1 GCA_900540005.1 uncultured Ruminococcus sp. | reverse complement strand
TACACAAGGCTATTCGTCGGCAGCGTCAGATGTGTATAAGAGACAGATATTATACTACATTTATTCAACACATTTTTAAAAGTCGGTATGAATAGTATAGTTTTATGGTACGAAATCAATATGCGTTATTTTTACATAGCTTTTCTTCACACTCAACATAATCCTTCGCAAACTGCACCGCCTCCGCAAAGCTGTTCTCCAGTATCTCAAACCCCACAGCCGCAGAAAAGTTGTCGATCTCAACACGTTCGGTCTCGTCAGCGAAAACCTGTATCAAAAATCCTTCGCAGAGAATATCTCTGCCTTTCTTGTCGACCCTGCGAATGTTGCTGTCGGGTGAGATCTTGATGTAAAATCCTTTGTATCTCATTTGACCACGCTCCTTAAAACTTCATCTGAAGATCATCATCTTCGTCAAGCTCTTCATCGTGAATTTCATCAAAATACTGTTCGCAAACTGAACGTTCAAGTGCCGCCCTCAGATAGCTTGTGTCCATACCGTTCGCCTCATAACCCTGCTTTATAACGTTGTAGTAATAGCTCATAGGCGGTGAAATGTGACCGCTGTTCATCAAATATGCCATACACTCTTTCTTTTCGCCATTAACATCTATCTCAAAAAGCTCCTTGCGGTAATAGTTCGGAAAGCCCTCATATTTGTCAAGACTGTGCTCATCTCGACCGTCTATCTCCCATATGAGAACAGGAACTTCTGCGTTTTCTTTTGGCACAATAGTAGCAATGCCTCTGAACTCCAGCTCATAGCCTTTCAGGATTTCTTTACCGATGACCTTTGAATTCGGACAGCGGTTTGCCATTTGTTCAAGATTGATGTTGCTGCCATAAGCGATGTATAATCTTTTGTATTCCATAAAAACTCCTTTGCAATTTTACATACTCATTTCAAGTTCCTCTTCAACGCCCTCACATTGGTTCTCTGTGGGCTCGTTGTTTTCTTCGGGTACATTTTCGGCTTGTGTGCTGTTGTCGCTTACAGGCTCGGCACGCCGCTCACGAGCCGCTTGTTTTTCAAGCTCTCGTTTTTCTTTTAGCCTTGCCCTTGCAGCAATCCCGTCCTCCGGGTGTCGCCAGGCTATGTCACCCTCAAGATGTTTCAGCAGATGTGTCCTGCAATTTTTGAATTCATCCCCTATCAGCCCCAGATTTAAAAGCCATACCCTAAAGCTGTACCGCATATTATCGCTTTGAGAAACGTGAGGAGAACAGTATTTCTTTGTCATTGCCGCATTGCTTATAGCTAACGCAAGCACTATCTGACTTCTTACCTCACCGGCATGAAGTGAACCATTATACGCCCTTATCTCATAATGCCCGTGCTGAAAAAAGCTGTGCAGATTGCAGATCACATATCGGCTGTTCGAGTAATGCTGAAACTGCTCACTCATCCTTCCACGATACCAAAGCTTTTTTATCTCCTCCATATCTTTGGGTTTCTTGCGGTTTATGTTCTCTATGAACTGCTTGTCCATCTTGTGGCAGTAGGATTCACGGGCAGATGATACCTGCAAAGCGTCCCACAGAAAGTTCTCCTTGCTTGCGAAGATGTTTACAAGATTTCGTATCTGCTGCGGTGTATAATCTTCGGCTGAAATGTGTATATGCGTGCCTGCACAATATCTCGGACCTGTTACTCCGCCCGCTTTTCTAAGAGCTCGTACAACCTCCTGCAAAAGCGGAATATCCCCATATTCAAGAACAGGAGAATTCATTTCCACACTGTAGGATTTGGAAGCTCGGTCGCCGTTTGCATTGTAACAGTTGATACTTCCGTCATAAACTATCGCCCACTTTCTGTTCTTTGAATCAGTTACAATGTATTTGTCATAGCTTCCGCCCTCGTGTTCAACACGCCCGTCAAGGACATTTGCCATAGCTTTTGCCGCCTGACTTCGTGTAAGTCCAGTCATTTCGATCTCAATGCCGTATTTCCTCGTTTTTATGCCGTCAAAGTTTGATGACAATGTTACACCTCCCAACAAAAACAGCCTGCGAATATATCGCAAGCCGTTTTTTTCATATCATTCAATTTCCTCTCTGACCTCATACACACCTTTGAAGATAACTAATATCTCATTCTTGCTCAGAACTTTTATACATTCTATCAGCTTTCTGATAAGCACATTATCAAATGTTTCTAACTCAAACTTTTCATGCTCTATCATATCTATTATCTTATCAAGCTTGGCTTGAGTTTCGGCGGAAGTTTGATTTTTTGATTTCAGCATTGCAAGTCTTTCACTCAGGCTTTGCTCTTCCTCATACAGCTTTTCAAACTCGCTGTCCAGCTTGTCCTCATCACAGCCGCCTGTTGCTATCAGTCCAACTAATTCGTTTCTTGCTCGGTCGATTTCTTTAAGTCTGTTTTCGGCAGCGATAATTTCTTCCTGCCCCTGACATTCAAGAACCGTTCCAATGTTTGCTTTGAGAATTCTTGCAATATCGTTACGGCATGAGTAGTAATTATTAATCGCTTTTATGATTCCTTGATGCAGATTTTCTTCCTTTATCGTAGGAGAATCTGGGCAATACTTTTTACCGTGTTCCAGACGGCTGATGCACCGCCAGACAATTTGCTTTTTTCCACGAGCCGCCCAAGTAGTTCTGCGATAAGGCGTACCGCAGTGACCGCAGATAAGCAATTCGGTAAGTGCGTATTTGCTTGAATACTTTCCCTGTTCAGTTGTAGTTTTATCTGAAACTTTTCGTTTACTGGAACGCCTTGCAAGCTCCTGCTGAACCCTGTTGTAAGTGTCACGGTCAACTATCGGAACATGATGATCCGTAACCAGATACATCGGGCGTTCGCCGTGATTTTTAACTATCTTGTGAGTGATACAATCTGAGGTAAAAGTCTTTTGCAGAAGTGCGTCGCCTGCATACTTTTCGTTTTTCAAAATGCTGCGGATAAGTGATTCGTTCCATACTTTCTTTCCCTGTGAAGTCAAAATGCCTTTGTTCTCGAGGAGCTTTTTTATCCTGCTCATGCTGTATCCGTCGAGAAACAGCGTATATATCAGCCTTACTGTTTCAGCCTCTTCGGGTACTATCTCCGGTTTTCCGTCTTCACCTTTTTTATACCCAAGCAGATATTTATACTGAAACTGCACCTTGCCCTCACGGTAGGCTTTTTCTTTGCCCCAGCTTACGTTTTTACTTATGGATTCCGATTCTGCCTGTGCAAAACTTCCATACAGAGCTATCATAAATTCCGATGTCATGGTTAAGGTGTTTATGTTCTCTTTTTCAAAAATAACTCCGATACCCAAGTCTTTAAGTTGTCTGACATATTCAAGGCAATCGACGGTATTTCGGGCAAATCTTGATATTGACTTGGTAATTACAAGATCAATTTTTTTGTTTCTGCACATACGAATCATGCGGTTAAACTCGGTTCTTTTCTTTGTCTGAGTTCCGCTTATACCCTCATCTGCGAATATGCCTGCAAGGGTCCATTCCTTTTTCTTGTTGATAAGGTCTGTATAGTAAGCGACCTGAACCGCAAAGCTGTTCTGCTGTTCCTCTTGTTCGGTACTGACACGGCAGTATGCCGCTACTCTTAGCTGGTGGTATTTATCACGGTTTTCCGCCATCCGCACTTTTGCGGGTATCACCGTTACATTCGGAGCTGTGGGCATTTTTGTCATTCCTTTCTGTGATATTTTTTATATGTACTCCGTTGATGAATTCAACCTCTATGGTACAAAAATGGCTTATCCATATTCGTGAAACACACGCTTTGAATAAGCCAATATCGAGTATATTTAATTGTTTGTTATTCTCAAGTAAATTACGTAGTTCTTCTGTTTTCTGCGGACTTTCATTGTAAGTGCAGCAGTCATACTTCATTTCAGCAAGCTTGAAGATCTCTGCTTTTACTCTGTCAAAATCCACTTGCGGAGAATCTGTCATCTGATTGATCTCATTTTGCTTACAGACTATATCCGCAGTAGGTAAGTATATACTTATATCACCGCCTGATTCCAACAAGCTTGGATTTGCTATTGCGGAATTCAGAACATTAAGTACAGCGCCGATTATCATCTGATCTGTCAGACGATATTCAAGCCTGTAACAATCGGGATTTCTGCAATCCCAATGCTCATACTTTGAATTGCCGCCTATCCGTGAAAATCTGTGACCGCATTCGGAACAGTATGTACGGTTTCTGATTTCCTGTAAATCATCGGATATTAAATTTAACCGAGTAGCTTTTCGTACTCGCTTTTCGTTAGCCTGTTTGAAAATGTTTTCTGCAATTATCTGTGGGTATGTATCATTGCCGAGATACTTTTCATTTTCGATAATACGCTTGACCATGTTTTTATTCCAATAGTCTGAATCCTCGGAATATCTAATGTTTTCATACTGCATCAGATTTGCTATTTCCGACAAGCTTTTTCCATTCAAGTATTCATCGAATATTGTAACAACAGCATATACCTCTTTCGGATTTGTAGTTATCTCGCCGTTCTTCATGCCGTATCCGAACGGGATTGTTCTGTTCTTTGGCATAATCTCGCCTCCTATCAGACTACAAGGATAGCACATTTTCTTTTGAAAAGCTATTATCAATAGCAACAAAGAAATGCCCTGTAATTTGGCATACAGGGCATTTTCGGCTATATCTTTTCTTTAAACTTCAATCCGCCTATCAAATGAAATTCAAGCTCATGCTGATCTATAACCACGATTTTGTCCACAATACCTTCAAACACCGGTTCTTCAAATTCTGTCATTGGTTTTTCTCGCTTTTCAAAGAAGTCTGTCAGAATTTCTATCTGATCCAGAGCCTCATCTTCATCGTCGGAACGTGTAAACTTTTTTAGTTCAGATTGAAGTTTGCTTATCTTTACGTTAAGTTCATTTATCTGCTCAATGTATTTTACTTCGTCCAGAAATCCCTTTATCTTAAGCCTTGCAAGGACGTGAGTTTGTTCCCTTAGCTTAGCTACTTCTTTGTGTATATCCATAACCTGAGTTTTACCGCTGAATTTTCTGAGTTTTAGATCCTGTAAAGCTATTTTTAGAGGCAGGAGAATTTGCTTGTAATTGTTCAGCAGTTTATTATGCAGTCTGATGAAAGCTGAATAAATATCGCTTTCAACAATAATGCCGTTTTCACAATCCGCTGCATAAATATCGTGTGTCCGGCACAGCCAAAATGCTCCGCTTCTGCGGTTTCTGCGTTTGTATGTCGCACCGCATTTTCCGCAGAACACTTTTTTGCTTAATGGATAGACGTTGGTTTCAAAATCTCTGTGACGAGATTTCAGCAGCTTTTGTACCGCATAAAAGGTTTCTTTATCAACTATTTGCTGGTTTACCCCAGTTGCACAGTATTTCTGCTTTTCGCCGTAATTCCTTTTTTTAATATGCGGAAGAGTTTCGGTAACATAGCTTTTCTGAAACATAGCGTTTCCTATATATCTGTCGTTTTTAAGCATATATCGTATATTATCCGCTTTCCACAAAACGGCTTGTTTACTGCTTGACAAATTCATGCCGTTTAGCATATCCGCTATTGCTTTCAGTCCATAACCGCTTATGTACCATTCAAAGATCTGTCTGACTATCAGCGCTTGATTTTCTTCAATTTCCAAATCACCGTTTACCTTTTTAAATCCAAACGGCGGAGTAGCATTCTTATACGTCCCGTTCTGCATACGCTTTTGAACAGACCACCGCATATTCTGAGAAATAGAAGTGGACTCCTCCTGTGCCAGACCACCCATAATGGTTATCATCATTTCATCGCTAAGCTTTGCGGTATCAATGTTTTCTTTCTCAAAGAACACGGTTATTCCAAGGCTTTTAAGCTCCCTTATGTTCTTCAGGCAGTCCTTTGTGTTTCTTGCGAAACGGCTGATAGATTTTGTATATATCCTGTCTATCTTACCTCTGCGGCAATCCTTTATCATTCGCTGAAACTCGTCGCGCTTGTCCTCACGAGTACCTGTTATTCCCTCATCGGCATAGATATCGACGAGCTGTTCTCTGTCAGACTTTTCAAAAGCCTTTTCATAGTATCTTGTCTGTGCCATAAATGAGTTGAGCTGATCTTCGGAATCGCTTGATACTCGGCAATATGCGGCACAACGGATCTTTGTATTTTGTTCTGCTGCTATGGTCGGCTGTATCACAGTTACAGTTGGCATATTCTCACCTCCGTTTTACCAACAAGGATACCACAATTCTTTCTGAATTTGAATCACCAAACCCAATAAAATTATCTGTCCGAATCTGTGCAGTTTTCACGCTTGTCGGCTTATCCTGCGGCTATGCATAAGCTCATTATTGTTACGCCGACTGTGCCACCGACGAATAAGCCAATCACGAAGCCTAACATCTTTCTCACTCCTTACGCCACTTCCTTTGAAGACGGATAGTTTCTGTGTATGTAGTCTAAAACAACTGCCAAATACCTTTCTTTCGCTGATTCATCGAAATCTCTGAATTGTTTTTCTATGAAAATCTTCGCCTGACTTTCGAGAATTTCCGCCATACCGTACTTTGTCATCATATTTTTCCGCCTTTCTTTCTACAACTTTTGGTGCATAATATTTTACCCGATTCCGTATTTGACCATACGCACTTTCGGCACTCTTCTCCTTTGACATAAATATTTTTTCCAGGGTCATTAAGAAACCTTCTGCGGATCCTTTCCCAATCGGCAATATATTTTTGATCAAACAAATTCTCTTCCTCCAATCTTTTTATATACAACTCAAATGCAGAAAAAGCTTCTGCACTTGAGCTATATCCGCACCGTGAGATATGCGGTGCGAAATAACGTAAATTCGTTTTGCCTTCGTCCGATTCAAGTTTGTTTCGGACGTTTTCCATGATATTTGTTCTCAACAACCGCCACGGCGGAACTCTGCAGGCGATCGACAGCGTATTGATCTCATGGGCGTCTCACCCGCTCTATTGGCCCTCATTGGGAAGTATCATTATCCTCACACGTTTCATCGCCTACTTTGGATGCTGTCCAAAGGTCTGAACGTCATATTTATCGCTCTCTCATCTGAGGTCATGGCGTATGGTTCATGCGGCTGCCGAGATTTCATACCGGCCGTGTGATTAACGTACCTGCAGAGTTGATATTCATTTTTCAAGATGCTTAAGAAGATATTTTATTCCTCTTACACTTGTATAGGGTAAGAAAACGGGGTTTTAACAACCATTTTTCCTTAAGATTTTAAAAGTTTGTTAAGTATACACAAAATCCGCTCTTTCTTTTTGTGTATATTTTGCTGAGTTGTTTTTAATTCATCTGCACACTCACGTTCGGTCATACCCTTGTAGAAAATCATTTCGATAAGCTCTCTGTCTTTTGTCGGAAGCGTATTCAGAGCCTTTTTCACACTTGCCACAGCAGCGTATTTTTCAACCGGGCTTTCTTCAACAAACTCATGAAAATTCTCAAAAGCTCCGTCAATACTGCCTTTGAGCATTGAAAACTGTATCTCGTGGTCGAAAAATGACCTATCGTTATTTTTAATTGCCCAACCGGTTTGCCTGTAATTCATGTATACCTCATCGTTAACTTCGATTTCAACGTATTTCTTGGTTATTGTGTCATAAACACACAATGTGTTTTTACTCATTTTTATTCCTCCGTTTTGATTTTTGTTTTTGAATCAAAACGAAGGCTATGGGTATTTGGCAATTAAGCATTGCCATATCTTAAAAATGGGCATAAAAACAGACCTTTCTGCTTTTAAAACAAAAAGGTCTGAAAAGAAAAAGGAGTATAACTTTCGGCTTTAAAAGCTTTTGTTATACTCCAGGATTGTTTCAATTATATTATCAAACTATTATATTAATGACTTAATAAATTCTTGTAAAAAGCCGCCAGCTGTTGTAGCAAATGTTCCTGTAAAAAAAGTACCCATATTTTCCATAACGTATCTTTTTAAACCAACAGAGTCACTTTTTTCTGCTAATCTTTTTGCTTTTATGGCACAATTACGTTCGCTTCTAACATTTGAATTCATAATGATTTCATCCATACAATCAACAAAATCATCTAAAGAATATTTTGATATAGAATTATTTTCTCCATTGATTATCCCGTTATTGTCGCCTACATTTGAACCATTTAATATGCCGCCATCTATTTGACAACCTTTAAAATTTAATTCCATATTAATTACACCTTTATCTTTCTATCAAATTACTATTATGCAAAACCCCACCGCTTATTTGACATTTGTCAAAGCTTATAGAATATGTAGTTTGATTTTTTTCTTTTATACTTCCGAGCATAGCATTTACTACTTTATTAAGAAATGCTCTATCCTTACAATTAAAATACAATGTGCTTCCGGAATTTAACGATATTGCAAGATTATCTCCACGATTTGAATTATAAACCAATACCGCAATCAACCAGATTATAGCAACAACTAAAAGCAGTATTCCAATTGAACCTTCCTGCATCAAGTATATTCCTACTACTCCCAAAATAATAGCTATCAACCATGATTTATTTGCCGGAATAGGACAAATTGAAATCATTGATATGTTATCTGTACATATGAATGATTCTCCATACCTTATTACATTTTTATCCACCGTTATTGATGGAACATTGATTTGTTCGTTTTTCTTTACTGATGACATAGTGACCACACTCCAAATAATTTCTAAAGGCAATAACGCCTCTACTATATATTATACAACTTTTTTCAACATTTATTTTACTTATGGTATGAACCACATAGTTTTCGGGTATAAAAAGAACAGCGGATTGCTCCGCGCCCCGTGAAAAAGCATAAACTTTATCATTAATAGTACACTTTGCGATGTTTAACAGCACTTACTATGCCGCAGATAATCAGAATTAACCCCGTCAACCCAAATGCTCCAAAAACGCAGTATACTATTTTCTGTGTATCTTCGGACGGCATACAATAAATTTCCTCAGGCTTTTCGGGAACAACCAGACCTGTAAATTCTTCACCGACATAGGTTGACTGATTTCTGATTACCTTTGCAGTTATCTGATTACCAGTTTCATCAGTATAAACCGCCTCTACAGTCTGTTTTCCCTTTCTCCCTTGAATCACAGAACTGACTGTGCATTCAACCTCTTTACCGTTTTCCTTATAGTTCTGTATCTTTGTTACATTCTTATAGGCAATAAATCCTACAACAAGCAGTAATATTAGGCCTACTATTATGTATTTCTTTGATTTTTCATTCATATATCAAACGACCTTTCTTATTAATAAAACATGTTTTATATTCTTGCTGCATCAATAATATATCCCTGCTTTGAAAGTTCCCTAATAAGATTTATAGCAACCTCGTCAACCTTTTTTTCAAATGGAATATATATCAGGCCTTGGATATCGGAAGGCCTTTCAAAGTTCAATGATTCCTTTAAAAGTATAGCAACCTTTTCCCTGCCAAGTTTAGCAAGAAACATTCCCAGTTCAAGCACTACATTCTGACGTACACGAGATTTATAAGATTCCTCACTTTTTGCTTTGCCTTCGTCATCAGGAGTTGCAAGCACTATAGCATAACCAATTTCTTCACTATATTCTTCAAGCTTTTCAATAATTGTCTGACCACCAGAAGCCTGCTGATCAAGAATAATAGGTTCCAAATCCCAACGCCGCAGCAATGCTTCGAGTTGTGTACGTGCAATATCATCATGACCATACACTACAAAGATCTTTCTATTGCCAATTTTAGTCTGCACGTCCTCAATTATTGCCCGCGTTTCATCTTGTGACTTACCCTGAAAAGTAATCTACCCTGTATTATAGCAATTAATTATTCCACCATTGCTTAATTTGATTACTTGAGCATGTTGAACAGCTTTTGTTTCAGTTATGGTTACCTTTCCACTAGATTTTATTTTTTCTAAAACTTCTTCATACGTCATAGTCATGTATAAACATCCTTTCATTTAATTAATTATTTTTTGTTATCCTGCTATGCAACTTAAAAATACGCAGTTGCAATTTTACATGTTTTTCCTCTCTTGACGAAAACTCCACTACACCTACTACCAAAGACAATACTGAATCATAGCCGCAGGCCAGATTGTAATACGCAATCTATAATTCAAGATTTTTCAATTTTGTTTCGATATCAGCTATCAATCTTTCTCCGTCAAAACTACAACCTTTTTTCTTATTAATGCGTTCATCTACCACTCTTATAGAGTCATAAATATTTTTCTTGACCATTTCAAAACGCTTTTGTTTATCAGCCGAAAGAAACTCATCATAAGGAATATTAAGTCGTATATCTGCAAATCTTTGTTTGTAATTTATGTATTTTCTTTCTTTGCCGTGTCCAAAATTTAAATCGCTTTGATTCCAAGAATTAATTATAATGCCAATACTTTCGATATTATTTGTATAATCACATACTTCAATTTTTCCCATCTTATTTTCGATTATTTTCCTAATATCGTTAATAATAAAAGCAGCAGAATTACTAGCTTCGACTGAAATAAATAATTTCATAGAACCATCTCCTACCATGTTGATTTGTTCAATGGTGGCCTTTGGTCTGCAACATACATATAATCAATATCTTTTCATGTTGCCAATAATGCATTTCTCTCTTGGTTCCACGAATTTCTGAAACATACACAGCATTATTATTATCTAGAACCTTGTGCCTGATTTTTCACGCTGTTTCATCATCTAAAACTGATATTATTTCTTTGGTATCATAATCGAAAGCAAAAAGTGAGAATGCAGTAATATCATTAACATCAAAATTTTTATTAGAAAATTCAAACTCATCACTGTATTCATACAATACACATAATTCAAAAACATCTGAACCTCTGTCTGTTTGGAATTTTTTCATCTCAAATTTATTAGATAATTTAATTGCGTTAGGATATAATGCTAAATCATATAGAGTAATTTTCTTTTTACATTTAGCACATTCGGCTAATGCAGTAGGATGATCATCTATATATATAAAAAAGTCATGGCAACCACACGTACAAACAATTTTATAAACAAATGAATATTTATCTGAATATATATCTTTAATTTTATTGAAAGTGTCTGATTTATTAATTTCAAAGCTATATTCTTTAATGTGT
>UQEM01000078.1 GCA_900540005.1 uncultured Ruminococcus sp. | reverse complement strand
GAGATCTACACAAGGCTATTCGTCGGCAGCGTCAGATGTGTATAAGAGACAGTCGGTCTCCTGCTTGACGACTGGATAAATGAGCACTTCTACAACCCGTGGTGCGTTTCAATCGCACTTATCGTATTCGGTATTGCGTTCATACTCATCGAGAATCACAACAAGGGCAGAAAACCCAAGGTCAATACCATTGATGATCTTACATACAAGGCTGCTTTTATTATCGGTATATTCCAGCTCATTGCGGCATTGTTCCCCGGAACTTCGCGTTCGGGTTCAACTATCGTTGGAGCTCTCCTTATAGGAATATCACGAACTGTTGCCGCAGAATTCACGTTCTACCTCGCAGTTCCGGTAATGTTCGGCGCGAGTCTCCTGAAACTTATAAAGTTCGGCTTTAATTTCTCAGGAAGCGAACTTGCGGTTCTCATTGTCGGAATGGTTGTTTCATTTGCAGTCTCGCTTGTGGTTATCAAATTCCTCATGGGATACATCAAGAAGCACGATTTCAAGGTTTTCGGCTGGTACCGCATAATCCTCGGCTCTCTTGTAATCATCTACTTCACGGCAAAAAATCTTGCATAACAAAAAAGAAACGGGCTTTTGAAGAATTCTTCAAAAGCCCTTATTTTTATATCAAACGTTGTAAATTATCTCTGAATATGCGGGGATAGGCCACTCAACAGCAGGCATTATCACCTCTATTTCGTCTGCAATGGCACGCATTATGTCCATTTCAGCAAGAACGACATCATGGAAGTTTTCAGCCTGTTTCTGGATCCCCTTTATCTCCCCTGCCGCCTTTACCTGAGAGTCAAGGCGCTCTATCGAATCGTAAAAACGGTCTGCCAGATCTGTAAGCTTAGCCGCCATTTTTTCCTCAGTCTTTGCAGTTATACCGATCTGCTTCTTTGTGGCAATTGCCGAGCATAGCTTATCTACATAGCCGAGGGTTGCGGGAAGAAGCTGCTTCCTTGCCATTTCAACCATTGTGCGAGCCTCGATACGAATGGTCTTGGAATACTTCTCAAGGAGAGATTCGGTTCTCGCGGTAAGCTCGTTCTGATTATAGATGCCAAACTTGCGGAACATCTTCATGTTCTTGTCATCTGTATAGTGAGGCATACAGTCAACGGTCGAAGCATAGTTCGGAAGTCCTCTGCGCTCTGCCTCTTTTACCCATTCAGCAGAATAACCGTCACCGTTGAAAATGATCCTTCTGTGGTCTTTGAGAACGCTCTTGAGGAGTTTCTTTACCTCAGCCTCAAAGCAATCTTTACCCTTGAAAGGTTCGAGGATCTCGGTGAACTGGCTGAGTTCCTCGGAAACGATAGTATTGAGGAGAACGTTGGGGCAGGCAATATTATCCGAAGAACCTACCATTCTGAACTCAAAGCGGTTTCCGGTGAATGCAAATGGTGAAGTTCTGTTGCGGTCTGTTGAATCCTTCGGGAAAGAAGGAAGTGCATCAACACCGATCTCGAATTCCTTTGTGCAGGTCTTGTAAACCGTGTCATTTTCGATAGCATCAAGAACAGCGTCAAGCTCCTCGCCGAGGAACATGGAAACTATTGCAGGCGGAGCTTCATCAGCGCCGAGTCGGTGATCGTTGCCGGCAGAAGCTGCGGAAAGTCTCATCAGATCAGGATATTCGTCCACACCCTTGATAAGTGCGCAGAGGATCGTGAGGAACTGGAGATTCTCCATGGGAGTATCACCGGGGTCGAGAAGGTTTTGTCCGTCATCGGTTGACATTGACCAGTTGTTGTGCTTACCCGAACCGTTTACTCCCTCAAATGGCTTTTCGTGAAGCAGGCAGACAAGTCCGTGACGGAGAGCTACCTTTTCCATTACTTCCATTGCAAGCTCGTTCTGGTCAGTGCCGAGGTTGGAAGTTGTAAAAATAGGCGCCATTTCGTGCTGTGCAGGAGCCACCTCATTGTGCTTGGTTTTCGAGTAAATGCCAAGTTTCCAAAGCTCCTCGTCAAGGTCAGCCATGTATGAAGCAATTCTCGGTCTGATATTTGCAAAATACTGGTCGTCAAGCTCCTGACCCTTTGGCGGCTTTGCCCCAAAGAGAGTTCTGCCTGTAAGAATGAGATCCTCACGCTGGTCGAACATCTTCTTGTCAATAATGAAGTATTCCTGTTCAGCGCCGACGGTCGAGGTAACATGAGTTACCTTTTCGTTTCCGAAAAGCTTCAGGAAACGCACTGCGGTCTTGTTAAGAGCCTGCATTGAACGCAGAAGAGGAGTCTTTTTATCGAGAACTTCTCCCGTATATGACATGAAAACTGTCGGAATATAAAGACTTCCCTCCTTGACAAAGCAGTAAGAAGTCGGATCCCACGCAGTATAGCCTCTTGCAGAACTTGTTCTTCTGAGTCCGCCTGAGGGGAAAGAGGACGCATCAGGCTCGCCCTTGACAAGAGCCTTGCCCGAAAACTCCATTATCGCCATTCCGTTATGGGACGGAGTAATGAACGAGTCGTGCTTTTCAGCGGTAGAACCTGTCATTGGCTGGAACCAATGGGTATAATGAGTTGCACCCTTTTCGATCGCCCACTCTTTAATGGCATTCGCTACTACATCAGCGGTAGTCATATCAAGCGTAGCGCCTGTGCGGCAGGTCTTTTTCAGATTTATGTAGATGTTTTTCGGAAGTCTTGCTTTCATTACTTCCTCATTAAAAACGTTACACGCAAAAATCTCCGGTATATTTACAGACATTAGAATTCCTCCATTCAATATTAAGAAATATTATACCATATAATTGAAGAAAAAGCAATAGCAATGCCGAAATTTTAAACTGGTCCGGCAAATCAGGCAGGCTTTGTGCGATGTTGGCTTAAAGACATACGCATTATATGCGGAAACAGACAAAAATGCCATAAAGGCATTACTCGCCCGAAAACGAGGAATATGTGCTGAACAGCACATAAAAATATGACGAAACAATGAAAAATCTCGCCTTCGGCCCGTTCACCATTGATTTTCCTTGTTTTTTATGGTATAATGTTTTATATAAGGAGGGTTTCTGATGACTGCAAAAGAAGAATTTATTTCCATATACAAGGAAAATATCAAGCGTGAAGGAGCAGACAAACTCCTCGAATTTTTACAGAAAAGCGATTTTTTCACCGCTCCGAGCAGTACACGCTACCACGGAGCTTACGAGGGAGGTCTCGTTCAGCACAGCGTCAACGTTTATCATTGCCTCAAGGATTACCTCTCTCGGCCGAGAACCAAGGAACTTTACGGCATGGATTACTCCGATGAGACCATTGCTCTCGTTTCCCTGCTGCATGATATCTGCAAGGTGAATTTTTACGTTACGGATTACCGTAACAAGAAAAATGAGGAAACAGGAAAATGGGAAAAAGTTCCGTATTACACTATAAAGGATACTATTCCCTACGGTCACGGCGAGAAATCTGTTTACATACTCTCGGGTTATTTCTACGGAGACGCCCGTCTCACACGCGAAGAAGCCTTTGCTATCCGCTATCACATGGGTTTTTCCGGAGTTGAGGACAAAAACACTATCGGCAGAGCACTTGAAATGTATCCGCTCGCACTCGCTCTTAACGTTGCTGATATGGAGGCATCATACTACCTCGAGGGAAGCGAAAATTAAGGGCTGTTCACCGATGTCCCGGTGAGCAGTTTCAAAAGACTATACATCTAACACAAAGGAGATTTTAACTATGAACTGGTACGATAATGCCATTATTTATCACATCTACCCTCTCGGATTCTGCGGAGCGCCCAAGTTCAATGACGGCGGCGAGGTCGTTTACCGTCTTGACAAGGTTCTTGAGTGGATACCGCACTTCAAGGAAATGAATGTTGACGCCGTTTACTTCGGCCCTGTTTTTGAGTCCGTTGAGCACGGTTACGATACGACAGACTACAAAATGATAGACCGCCGACTTGGTGACAACAATTCGTTCAAGCACATCTGTGATGAACTTCACGCCAATAACATAAGAGTTATCCTTGACGGCGTTTTCAATCATGTAGGAAGAAAATTCCCGCAGTTTGTCGATATTCAGGAAAAGGGTCAGGGTTCAGGCTACTGCGATTGGTTCCAGAACCTCAACTTCGGCGGCCCTTCCCCTTGTGGTGATCCATTCTGGTATGAAGGCTGGAACGGACACTACAACCTCGTTAAGCTCAATCTCAGAAATCCGGGCGTATGCGACCACCTTATAGATGCGATAAATTACTGGATCGAGGAATTCAAAATAGACGGTATCCGCTTTGACGCTGCCGATTGCATTGATTTTGACTTTTTCAAGAGAATAAGAAGCTTCTGCAAGGGCAAGAGACCTGATTTCTGGCTCATGGGAGAAATTATCCACGGTGACTACAACCGCTGGGCAAATCCCGAAATGCTCGACAGTGTTACAAACTATGAATGCTACAAAGGACTCTACTCATCGCACAATGACAAGAACTACTTCGAGATAGACTATTCGATCAACCGTCAGTCGGGAGCTAACGGAGGTATCTACCGCAACATCAATCTTTACAATTTTGTTGATAATCACGATGTAAACCGTCTTGCAAGCACCCTCAACAATCAGGCTTACCTGCCGCTCGTTTACACCCTCATGTATGCAATGCCCGGTATTCCCTCGATATATTACGGAAGTGAATATGGTATTCAGGGCCGTAAAGAAAACAACTCCGACGACAATCTCCGCCCCTGCCTGTACCTTGCGGATATGGAGCGCGAGAATACCGAACTTTACAAGCATATCGTTAAACTCGGACGCACTTACCGCGCTTATCCTGCTCTCAGAACAGGAACTTATGAGAGGATCATGATAACCAACCAGCAGCTTCTCTTTAAGAAGGTTCAGGGAGACCAGACCGTTTATGTGGCTCTTAACCTTGGAGACTATGAGTTCGACCTTAACTTCAACACACATCTCGGCAGGCTTGTTGACGTTATCAGTGCAAAAAATATTCAGGTCGATAACGGAAATGCTTACGTCAAAATGCCGCCTTACTCCGCTATGATAATCGTTTCTGACGATATCGTGAACAATCAGTCCGAAGCGCCTGCTCAGAACGAGAATCACGATACAGAGATCGTTATCGGTGCAAAATACCGACATTTCAAGGGCGGCGAGTACGAGGTCATGGCTGTTGCACGTCACAGCGAGACCATGGAGGAGCTTGTTGTGTACAAGTCCACCGAAAACGGCGATGTATGGGTAAGACCGAAGTCGATGTTTGTCGGAAAATCCGGTGATGTGAGAAGATTCACAAAGCTTTGATCCTGACTGAATAAATTAAAAACAGCCGTCAATAATACACTCAGCGGGAAAAATTCCAACCTTCCCCGAGTGTGCATATTGACGGCTGTTCTGTTTATCCGCACGGCAGGATCTGCTTGTATGCTGCTCCGTGCGGAGAAAGGTAGTGCTTTTATGAGCAAATCAAACAACAATCAGCCTTCTTATCAGGACAAGAAGAACGGAAGTCCTACAAACAGCAATAATATGCCCGACTTCTCAAACAAGAAGAACAACGGCAATCCCACCAACAGCAATATGCCTGACTTCTCAAACAAAAAGAGCAATCACTAAGGCGTAAAAAGGGCGAACATCAACTGTTCGCCCTTTTGCTTACTGCTTTTTAAGCTTTATCATCTTGTAGACAAAAAATTCTATCGATATCAGAACTATAACTGCCGCAGCCGCTATAATTGCTATTAATCCAAGATTTGAACCCTTTTCATCATCGTCACTGCTGCTCTTTTTGGAAGAATCACTGTCTTTATCGGTCTTGTCGGTTTTTCTCTCAGCCTTTGTTATCGTTTCCTTTTCTCCCTTGTCATCTGACTTCTCTTTATCAGCCTTGGTTGTGGGAGAATCATTGAGCGTAAGTCCTGAAAGTGCTGCAATTCCGCCGTTTTCCTGTGCGGTAAAGCCTGTTATCCATGCAAGTGAAGCATTCCAGTTGATCGTACACTCGTTTACAGACCAAGCCTCGATATTGTCAAGATAGCACTTCTGCGGCGCTATCTCACCTTTTTTCCAGCCTGAGCCCTGAACCCACGGATCCTGCATACCTGAATTCGGGCCGCCGACAAGTACTCCGTTAGGAGCTTTCGGGAACGCCTCGTCTACCTGCTGTGCCCAGTAACGGTGGTGGGGATATTCTGCTGTATGCGTGCCGTAACCGGTTACATAGGAGTAATCCATGGGATTTCTGCCGAGGAGATAGTCCATGCCGCCGATCACTCCGTCAGCGTACTCATTGTCTCCGCTGAGGAGATAAGCATATGCCATTATAATAGAGTTATCTGCAACAAATGAGTTTGAACCCCAGAGGTAGCCTTCATCGGAATCATTATAGGAAATCTCGCTCTGTCCGTAAGGAAGTCCGTAGCCCTGATTCGACTCAAGGTCAAGGTAGTAACTTGCCGCAGAGGTGATACTCTTTACAGCCGCATCATAATCAGATGAACTTACTGTGTCATCGTTCAGTGCAATGCTCATTGTTCCGAGAGCCGCTGTGTTGCCCCAGTCGAAACTTCCGACAGTATCTACGCTCTCTCCGCCGCCAAGCGATGTCGGGAGCTTGAGGAAGAAATCGGAATCCTTTGCGTCATCATAGTACTTGTCGTCACCTGTCGTAAGGTACAGTTCGCAAGCTGCCCAGTAAAACTCATCGTCAACATCGGTATCGCCGTATGCTCCGCCGCCTATCGACTCATCAAGAGGAGCGTACATATCGGGGTGCTTTTTAGCTGCTTCATATGACTTTTCAGCCGCTTCAAGGCACTTATCCGCAAAGTCCGAATCAATGTCTTTCCAGAGTCTTGAAGCCTGTGCCGCACAAGCAACAAAATTCAGCGTTGCAGCCGTCGTCGGAGGCTTTACTATACGCTTCATCTCATCATCGGCAGGCGCGATTCCAAGCGCAGTCCACTTCTCATCGTGAGCCTTGTGATAAAGCATATCCTGATATTCGCCGCTGTCAACTATCATGTTGAACATCCATTCCATTTCCCAGCGCGCTTCATCAAGAAGATCAGGGTATCCGTTGGAATTTTCGGGAATTGCAAGCGTTCCGTCTCCGTAAACGTCCTCATAGCCGTATTTCAGTGCAGTTTCATACTGGTTCTGCATGAGCCATAGCGAAAAGCCGCCGTTTACAACATATTTTCCGTGATCGCCCGCATCATACCAGCCGCCTGTTACGTCAATTGTGCCGGAACTGCCGCTATAGCCCCATGTCTGCTCGATCTCGGCTGTATCTGTAGGGTGTCCTGCCGCTCTTGCAAGCGCCGAGGAATCACCTGATGTTATGTATTGGCTTTCAATCTCAATACCGCTGCGGTTCTGATAAAAATAGTTCAGCGAATCGTAAAGCATTGCCGAATATGTGTCGCTTCCACCAATTGTAAAATCACGGCTTGAAGCTCCGTCCTCTGTTTCGATGTGGAAAGTGCCACTTTCATCGAAATCAGAGAAGTCGATCACCTGTACATCGTCATCGGAATCCTTATCGTAGCCGAACGGCTCGCTCTTGCCCGAATAGACAACGTCACCCGAATCATCTATTATGTCAAAGTCAACCGCGGAGCTGCCCGATGACAGGAGAGTCGCTTTTTTTGCTCTGCCTGTAAAGTACCCAAGCTGATTTGTGAGGATATCCGCACGTTCCCACTTTTCAGGAGCAACATAGTCGTTTTCATCGCTCGTAAGGTCTATCAGCGACATATTGTCAAATTTGATGACAGTTCCCGCAGGGAAACAATCACCCTGCGTGTACTGACCGTCACCGCCGAGATGGAACGCCCATTCTGCTACCTCAAGCGACTGACTTGCAGTAAATGTAAGCTCAACTTTCTTTGTCTCATTTGCGCCTATCTGGATCGGATCCCACGTTGAACCGAGATCCGGTCCGTTGTCTGCCATCATATTGTGCCAGACTTCTATATCTCCGTCAAGGTTTCCTATCTTTGTATAGTATTTTCCTGCATTTGACGGTGTTATCTCATATGAGACCTTATACTGGTGTCCGGATACTATTTTAAGTCCCCTATGACGGAACTGGCAGTCCCAGCGATCTTCACCGCCGCGGGAAGCTCCGCCCGGATTCACTATAGTAACACTGTACACGCCGTCCTCTATGGCAAAGTCCATTTCCCCGGGAGCCGACTCTACTATGTGCCAAGGGAGTCCCACTCCATCATCGAAGTTCGTTTGTCCAAGCTGTTCGCCCGCGTCGGAACGGAGCGGTATCATAAGTTTTGCGGCAGGAATGACTGTTCCAAGAGTGAGCGCTGCCGCTGCGACCGCGGAAACTGTTCTCTTTCTGAGGGCAGATATTCTGCTCATGTATAATTACCTCCATTTTAGCCTATTTGTAATTTTTTCATATATGTATACTTTAATACATTTTTTCGCCATTGTAAAGTACTAACACAGAAAATTTACAAATCCTTCCTTTAATACTCCGTTTTGACGGATATACAAGCTTTATGAACGTTCCCTTTTAGTGACTTTTTATTCCGGCTTAAAATTTTATGTCGAAACCCCTTGAAATTTTCCGAAAAATGTGGCATAATTAAAGAATACCAACTTCGGCACCGCTGCCGTTAATGCGGAAGTTAAGGAGGTTATGTATGGCAAATCAGCTTTGCATCGTACTCGATTTCGGCGGACAGTACAATCAGCTTATTGCAAGAAGAGTCCGTGAATGCGGAGTTTATTGCGAAATCAAGAGATTCGATACCCCAATCGAGGAAATTAAGGCTATGAACCCTATGGGCATTATCTTTACAGGCGGCCCAAACAGTGTTTATGACGAAACTTCACCACATATTTCCAAGGAAATTTTTGAGATAGGCGTTCCGATCCTCGGTATCTGCTACGGCTGTCAGCTCATTGCTTATACCCTCGGCGGAACTGTTTCGCCCTGTGATAAGAGCGAATACGGCATGACAGATACTTACTATGACAATAACTGTGTCTTATTTGACGGAGTCAGCGAGCTTGCAGACAAGGCTACCTCCTGGATGAGCCACACCGATTTTGTTTCACAGATTCCAAACGGTTTTGTTACCGCCGCTCATACAGACAACTGTCCTACTGCCGCTATGTATGATAAGGACAGAAAGTTCTATGCTGTTCAGTTCCACCCCGAAGTAAGCCACACTGCCGGCGGACTCTCAATGCTCGACAACTTCCTCAAGAAAGTGTGCGGCTTTGACGGTGACTGGAAAATGGACAACTTTATCGAGAACACGGTTGCAAAGCTTCGCGAACAGATCGGCGACAAGAAAGTAATTCTCGGTCTTTCCGGCGGCGTTGACTCGTCTGTTGCCGCAGGTCTGCTCAGCCGCGCGGTAGGAAAACAGCTTACCTGCGTTTTTGTCGATCAGGGGCTTATGCGCAAAGATGAGGGCGATTTTGTCGAGCAGACTTTCACCAAGATGTTCGATATGAACTTCGTTCGCATTAACGCCAAGGAACACTTCCTCGAAAAGCTCAAGGGCGTTACCGATCCCGAAAAAAAGAGAAAAATTATCGGAACTGAGTTCTATAACGTTTTTTGGGACAAGATCCGCGAAAACGGTACTGACGGTTTCTTTGCACAGGGTACTATTTACCCCGACAGAATTGAATCCGGAAAGGGCAATCAGGCAGGTCACGGAAGTACTGCTGTAATCAAGACCCACCATAACATGGTAGAAATGCCCTCTGACATCAACTTCGACGGCGTTATCGAGCCTCTCGGTGACCTCTTTAAAGACGAAGTCAGAGCTGTAGGCGAAAAGCTTGGTATCCCCCACGATCTCGTATGGAGACAGCCATTCCCGGGTCCCGGCCTTGGTGTCCGCATTATTGGCGAGATCACTGAGGAGAAAATAAAGATTCTTCAGGAAGCTGACGCTGTTTTCCGTGACGAGATACGCAAAAGCGGAATCGAAAACCAACTCAAACAGTTCTTCGCTGTTCTCCCTGATGTTCATACCGTTGGCGTTATGGGCGACCACCGCACCTACGACCACCTCATCGCTATCCGCGCTATCACCACCGATGATTTTATGACGGCTGACTGGGCTCGTATCCCCTACGATGTTCTCGCTAAAATCTCGAATCGCCTGTGCAACGAGGTAGAACACGTTAACCGCGTTGTGTATGATATTACTTCCAAGCCTCCGGGAACGGTTGAGTGGGAATAATAAACAAGACCTCAGAAACGGCGTAGATACGCCATTTCCGAAGTCTCAAAATCTCAGTGATAACAATTTGATAACAGGGAGTTGAGCGAAATTATTCTGCGTAACAAGTGGCTTACAGGTTACGCCACTCTTTCGAGGGTTCATGTTTACCGCAGTCATCGGTCGTTTTCGGCCAGTTAAGCTTCCATTCTGTATATTCGGCCTTGCTGATCTTACCGTCAGCAAGGTCTTTTTTTCGTCTCTGCCACTCCGCAAAGAAGTCGTTCAGAAGAATAGAGCCGAAAATAATGCCCTTACGTTTGTTTCCGTCCTCATCTGTACAGTCCTCAACGCTGATCGGGTAATGTTCGTCCAGTTCAAAGAGCATCATCATAACGCCTTCTGCTCCGAGTATCTCATCATCTGCGAGAAACCGAGGGTTCACGTCCAATGCCTCGGCAAGCTGTTCAACAATTGCCTGCTTGGGTGTGCGAGTGCCTGATTCGTACTGTGCGATGCGGACATCGGCAGACCTCTCGTCAAAGCCGACTGTCATACCGAGCTGTTTCTGCGTCATTCCTCTGAAATCACGAATGCGGTGTATCTTATCTCCTATAATGCTCATGGTGGTTTACTCCTTATATATTTCTGTGTTAGCAAAATCTCATACTATCCAAGTAAAGACCTCAGCTGCACTTTCATAGTTTTCCATATAATCGTGGATATTCCAAATCCACGCAGTTGCAATATAGATGAATTCTTTCTCTCGGTCAATCAAATAGAAAGAGACAGCCTTTGTGCCTGACGGTGCTTCCCCATTAAAGTCATACCATTCCAATTTATTATCAAATTCTTCGGGAAATAGCTTAGCCATGTCATTGGGATCTGGAAAACTGATTGCAAATGTTTGAGAGCCTTTTGTATAACCATATGTAAACAAACGCTCGTCAGAATCTCTGCTTTCAATAGGAACGGAAGTCTTAGAACCTGTCTTCACAAGCTAAAATCTACGCAACATGGTTTGTAAATTGGAAATG
>UQEM01000077.1 GCA_900540005.1 uncultured Ruminococcus sp. | reverse complement strand
CTGCCTTTGGAATCCGCTAAAGGGTTAAAAACCCTTTAGAATCCCATTATTAGTTCACAAAACTTTTTCAACGGTCTTTTTAATTATTCATCGCCATGCTCATGAACTCCTGTGTTGAGTAGCAGCCGCT
The DNA here is from genome assembly GCA_900540005.1 of uncultured Ruminococcus sp. Lineage (GTDB taxonomy): Bacteria > Bacillota > Clostridia > Oscillospirales > Ruminococcaceae > Ruminococcus > Ruminococcus hominiciens. Next base: position 11,305 of record UQEM01000077.1, on the reverse strand, counting down.
GCGGTTATATCGGAAAAGATCGTACAGGCATTTCGGGTCACGGGTAATATAATTTGGAGCTTCGCGGCAGAGCATGGTTATCAGGAATCCCTCCTCCCGCAGGACAGGCACGCTCTCGCGGCTCTTGCACCCAAACGGATACGCGAAAACGATCGGCAAACTCCCCGTATGCTCCGCAACTTCGTCCTGCACAAGCGAGATGTCGCTTTTCAAGATCTGCGCATATTCCTCCTCGCTCTCGCTCTGAATTTTTGAACAGCCGCGCCTGCCTCCGCCGCTGACCGAGTGCATATTATATGTATGACAGCCGATTTCCACACGGCCCGAATTTTCCAGTTCAGCCACGTCCTCCCATGTGAGGTAGGAGTATCTGTCCGCGTGTGGATCGACGGCGGCGTAATCATCGGTGAATTTGCCGACTATCGAAACTATTGCCTGCATATCATACTTTTCAAGCAGCGGCAGGGCAAGCGACAGATTATTGTAGAATCCGTCGTCAAACGTTATCAGCACAGGCTTTTCCGGCAGATCACCCTTGCCGAGCGTATAGTCAACAAGCTCCTGTGCCGTGACCGAGCTGTAACCATTTTCTGCAAGCCAGTTCAGATCGTCCTCAAGCTGACTCGGAGTGACAACATAGTCCTGCGGAGCGCCCTCATGCACGCTGTGATACATTATGACCGGAAGAAAAACTCCGCGCTCCTCGCTGTCGTCAGCAGAAGAAAACAAAAGACTTCGCCCGATAAAGAAAAAAGCCGAGCATATCACGAAAATCAGAGCATCAAGCATAAGCAGTCCGAGAAATCGCTTGAAGTTACAGCTAAGATACATATCATCACCCCATAGATTTTATGAGAGATCATGTCATATCATGCCAAACGGGATAAATTTTCCGCCCTGCGAAATATTCCGCGCGGCTCATGAATATAATCAAATGAAAGGTTATAATAATGAGGTGAGGATATGACGCGTTATAAGCGCAGAAAAATTTCAGGCATAGTAAAATGCTTAGCGGCGGTAGTCCTGCCGATCGCGGCAGCAGTCAGCGTCAGCGGAGCTTCCCGACTAAAAAGCGTGCTTTCCAACACGCAGATAATGCAGACCAAGGGAACTCCGCCGACCTCGTCAACCGTATGCAAGGACGAATTTGACGAGATCTTCGGGGATTGCGCGTCCGACACAAGCGATATACCGACAGCTTTTCTATCACAGGGTTACGGTGTGACAGCGGAAACTGCCGACACTTCTGCGCTTCTCAAACTCCCTGCACCAATGGACATGGTATCTTCCAACCCCGGCGAAAAGCCATATCCCACTGAATGGAACGCTGGCGGCAGCATTATCCGCACCACTTACGGAGAATACAGCGGAGCGTCTTTTTTCGATCTTCCCAACGCGGGTCAGGTCAACAACAAGACTTCTATCCCGAATGAGGAGCTTATGAAGGAGTGCGGCTATCTGCCGAATTTCACCGTTGACAGCACAGACGAGCCGCTCGTGCTCATTTACCATACTCACACCACTGAGACCTACGAGCCGTGCGTCCGCGAAAACTTTGACGCCTCGTTCAACTACCGCACGACCGATGACAGCAAAAATATGGTAATGGTCGGCAATGCGATACAGGCGGAGCTTGAGGCACAGGGGGTCGGCGTTATCCACGTCACAACAGTTCACGATTATCCCTCGTACAACGGCTCATACGACAGGAGCCGCGAGTCGATACTGCCTATACTGGAGCAGTATCCGAGCATAAAAGTCGTGCTCGATATCCACCGTGACGCTATTTCGGGTGACGGGTTTGCCTATCAGCCGTACATCGACATAGGCGGCAAGGAGGCGGCGCAGATAATGATAATATCCGGCTGCGATGACGGAACGCTCAATATGCCCAACTACATGATGAACTTTCACTTTGCCTGCTATTTTCAGCAAAAGCTTGAAAGCGATTTTCCGGGACTTACACGTCCTATCCTCTTTGACTACAGGCACTACAATCAGGATCTGACCTCCGGCAGTCTGCTCATCGAGGTCGGCTCGCACGGCAATACCCTTGAACAGTCGCAGTATTCGGGACAGCTCATCGGAAAATCCCTCGGCGAGCTTCTTATCTCCATGAAGAAAGGATAAAAATGTTTCGCAGAAAGAAAAAAAAGACCGTCAGAGCAGTTTTTGTATATCTGCTTCTGACAGTCGGTTCATGGATGTTTATAAATTCGTATGCCAATTCCTACAACAGATTCACGCAGGAGAAGATAGCTCCTGCGAGCCTTGTCATGACCGGCAGCACGGCAAATGTTGAGATACTCGAATACTCGGCGCAGTTCAGCATTTCGGGATTGTCGCCCGAAAGCAGAGTTTACTGCATTGCCTACCTGCTCGCTCCCGATGAACTCAGAGCATCCGCATATTTGATCTCCGCTTTACCACAGACTCGGCAAGCCTGCCGTAGTAAAAAGTATTGAGTTCGCCCGTATATATCAGGGTAGCGCCCGGAAATGTGCGGAAATCATCGGGTATGTAAAGGCTGAACGGCTTTTCGAGCGGTATGCCGATCTTGCTCATCGTATACGCCACAAACTGCGAACAGACAAAGCTTTTCTTGCGATTCCACTCAATATTTAAATGAACGGCAAGCAGACCGAGAAGATTATACGAGTAAATTCTCCTGTTGTCGTTGAAGTGCTTTATAATGCGGTTATACTCCCTTTTCTGCTCCAAGGTAACAGGTATGCGGTAAATTTCACACGGGATCCTGCCGTATCTTCCGAGAGTTCCCTCCCCGACTATCTCCTTGTTGAATGTTGCCGGCAGAGGAAAGGGACGATATGTGCGGCAGAAACTATACATTTCAGATAAATTCACATCGCCCGAAAGCGATACATGATTATACGGCTTTTTGGTCATAAATCGGAAAAATCGTGCCGGTTTGGTTCCCGTCTGAGCCACTATTAAATATATGTAGGAATCCAAAAACATTCCCTCCTGATTTTTTCTAAAATAATTATACCACAACCTCTTGCAAATTTCAATAGTTTTTGGTATAATATAGTTAGACGCGCTTTTATTTACGCAATGCAATAAATTTGTGCTGCTGTCAGCGTCTAATTTAACTATGCGCCTGTAGCTCAGGGGATAGAGCATCGGCCTCCGACGCCGTGTGCACAGGTTCGATTCCTGCCAGGCGTACCAGCGGTAAAACTCCGCAAGCGCTTTGCGTCTCACTTTGGTGAGGCGCATTTTTCATCTCAGGAAGTATATTATGCAAAGATCCGCCCGATCGTTAAAACCGGACGGACCTTATTTTTCAACAGTTGTTGAAATCTTTGTTGATAATCAACAAATCAAAGAGCCGCAAGCTTTGCAAACTTCTCCTTTAATGCAGGATAGATCTCGCGGTAAAGGCGGTAATACTTCTCATATTCGGGAACATTTTCCGCATTGGGCTGCTGAACCTTATCAGCCTTGATAATAGCTGCACAAGCTTCGGGAACGCTGCTGTAAATACCTGCGCCAACACTCGCAAGAATACCCACGCCGAGAGCCGGGCCTTCCTTTGAAGCCACTGTCTTTACATTGCAGTTGTAGAGGTCGGCGAGCATACTTCTCCACAGCGGTGAAGAACCTCCGCCGCCGCAAGCCATCATGTCGCTGACGTTTACGTTCATTTCACGGAAAACCTCTACGCAGTCACGGAGCGAGTAGGTTACGCCCTCCATAACGGCGCGGAGCATATCGCGGCGCGTGTGGATAGCAGAAAGTCCGAAGAAAACTCCGCGCGCGTCGGGGTCGAGGTGAGGAGTTCTCTCTCCCATAAGATAGGGCAGGTATAGAAGTCTGTTTGCACCAACGGGAACCTGCTCAGCCTGCTTGTCCATGAGGTAGTACTCGTCCACGCCCATAAGCTTTGCGGTTTCCTTTTCGGTCATGCAGAAATTGTCTCTGAACCATTTAAGGGACAGTCCTGCGCCCTGAGTAACGCCCATAACGTGCCATGTATTCGGAACAGCCGCGCAGCAGGTGTGTACTCTGCCCTGCTTGTCGATAGAAATGCTTGACGTATGCGCAAATACAACTCCCGAAGTGCCGATAGTTGTGAAAGCCTTGCCGTCCTCGACAACGCCTGTTCCGACAGCGGCAGCAGCGTTGTCGCCTGCTCCTCCGACTACGATAGTCCCATCGCAGAGACCGAGTTCGTCCGCCATACACTTTGTGAGCGTACCCGTGACCTCGCACGATTCGTAGACCTTTCCGAGCCAGTTCTTGTCAATTTCAAACGCGGAGAGCAGCTCGTCCGACCACTTTCTGTTCGGCACATCGAGAAGCTGCATACCCGAGGCATCGCTGACCTCAGTCGCGTACTCGTGGGTGAGCACGAAGCGGAGGAAATCCTTCGGGAGCAGAATGTGCGCGACCTTGCTGTAAATTTCAGGCTCGTTGTTCTTTACCCAGAGAATTTTTGCGGCAGTCCAGCCGGTCAGCGCGGGATTCGCCGTTATTTCAACAAGCTTTTCACGTCCCACGATTTTGTTCATCTGCTCAACTTCAGCGGCAGTTCTCTGGTCGCACCAGATAATTGACGGACGGAGCACGTTATTGTCCTTGTCGAGCATTACAAGACCGTGCATTTGTCCCGAAATGCCGATACCCTTAACGTCCTCCTTTTTCACGCCGCTCTGCGCCATTACCGCCTTGATAGTGTTGACCATTGCATCTGCCCAGTCTGAGGGGTTCTGCTCCGCATAGCCGTTTTTCGGCTGATACATTGGGTATTCTATTGTTTTGGAAGCAATGACACTTCCTTTTTCGTCAAAGAGGACTGTCTTTGTACCGCTCGTACCGCAGTCCACACCTATTATGTATGACATAAATTCATTCCTTTCATTATTGTATAAACCAGAAGTTGTGGTTCTGCTTATTCAGAATCCACCGTAATGTTTTAAGGTTTCTGCTGCAATTTCAGAACCGACATTCATAGCCTTTTCAATATTATTTTCGAGCATATATGAGCAGACAAATCCGGCGTGATAGCTGTCACCACAACCGGTCGTGTCAATTATGCTTTCAACTTTCACAGCTTGCACTTTGAATTCCTGTCCATTAAAGTATGTAACACTCCCACGTTCTGCAAGTGATACGTTGAAAAGACAACTGTATTTGTTTGACAATTCTTTGAACCTCGGCAGGAGTTCTTCCGAGCCGCTTATCATAAAGAAATCAACATATGGAGCAAATCGTTCCATATCTGCAAAATCTCTATATACATCAAAATCTACCGCAAGCTTAAAGCCAAAAGTTTCCTTCAGTTCAACTACCTGCGAAAAACACGAGGCCCAGAAATGAACAAAGACTACATCGGACCTTGATAAGATTTTGATTTCATTATCATTCAGTACGATGTTATCGAGAATTTCTCCGTTCCATGAATCATCTTTATAATACCTATCGCCCGATTCTGTAAGGTAAGTCATATTATTTGCAGTCTGATACCTTTCATCAATGCGTATATGGTTTTTATCAATATCAAGCTTTGATATTGAATCCATTATCGCTTCTGCATACTTATCTTTTCCGACAACACCAAGAAGCGTAACATCTATATCCTTAAAGTGCGAGGCATGAGCAGCAAAATTCAATGCTTCTCCTCCCGGTCTGATTATTTCAGTACCGTAAAAAACATCTGCACATATACAAGGAAGTGCAGTCAGCTTAATTTTATTCATTATATTACCTCATAAATCCTGATTCAGCTTTATAGCGATCAAATAAAAAACGTCCGAACGCCGTCCCCACGCGGAGAGGCGTCCGAACGTCCATGCATTACAATATTAACGGACAACTAAAAGTATCCAAATACAGCTTAGAGGCTGAACATGATATTGTTGATTATAGCTTCGAGCATTTCCTGACGGCCGCTTGTGAGCGAATCAGTGACCTCACCCTTTTCGAGTGCGTACTTTTCAAGCTCCTCAAAGCCAACCTTGCCGTCAATGATATCCTTACCGATACCCGTTGTCCATGAGGAGTATCTGTCCTCAACGAACTTGTCGATACGTCCGTCATCAATGATCTTCTGAGCAATTCTGAGACCGAGCGCAAATGTATCCATACCTGCGATATAGCTGTGGAAGATATCCTCGGGTGTAAAGCTTCCTCTTCTTGCCTTTGAGTCGAAGTTAAGACCGCCGTTTGTGAAGCCGCCTGCCTTGAGTACCTCGTACATACAAAGAGCTGCATCATAAACATTTGTCGGGAACTGGTCAGTATCCCAACCGAGGAGCGGATCGCCCTGATTTGCGTCGATAGAGCCGAAGAATCCGTTGTCTCTTGCAACGCGAAGCTCATGCTGGAATGTGTGCTGTGCAAGAGTAGCATGGTTAGCCTCAATATTCATCTTGAAATCGTCCTCAAGACCATACTTGCGGAGGAATCCGAGAACTGTAGCAGTATCAAAGTCATACTGGTGCTTTGTAGGCTCCTTGGGCTTGGGCTCGATGTAGAAATCGCCTGTATATCCGATAGAACGAGCATACTTAACAGCCATTTTCATAAGACGAGCCATGTTGTCAAGCTCAAGACCCATGTTTGTGTTGAGGAGAGTCTCATAGCCTTCACGTCCGCCCCAGAAAACATAGCCGTTGCCGCCGAGTTTTACTGTAGCCTCGATAGCCTTCTTGATCTGTGCTGCTGAATATGCGAAAACATCAGCCGAGGGAGAAGTTCCTGCACCGTGCATATATCTCGGGTGGTCGAAGCACTTAGCTGTACCCCAAAGGCACTTAAAGCCTGTTTCTGCCTGCTTAGCCTTGATGTAATCGGTAACGTCATCGAGCTTTGCGTTAGTCTCCTTGAGGTCACCGTACTCGGGAGAGAGGTCGCGGTCATGGAAACAGAAGTACTCGATAGAGAGCTTGTCCATGATCTCGAAAGCAGCGTCAACCTTTGCCTTAGCTCTTGCAGTAGGGTCGGACTCGCCCCAGCTCTTGTCAGTAGTTCCTACGCCGAACATATCTGTGCCGTCTCCGCCCATAGTGTGCCACCATGAAAGCGCAAACTTGAGCTGCTCCTTCATTGTCTTGCCGCCGATGACCTCATCGGGATCGTAGTACTTGAATGCCAGAGGGTTAGTGGAGTTCTTTCCTTCATAGGGGATCTTGCCTATGTTTTTAAAAAATTCGCTCATAATTTATAGCCTCCTAATATTTAACTCCTTTAATTTGAGAGCTTAATTATATGGTTATTTTACCACATTCGTGCATAGATGTCAATACAGATTTGCCATATTTCACGATAAACAAAAGTCTCTGCAAAAGCAGAGACTTTTTTCTGTTATCATGTTAAAAGGTCGATTGAGAGATGTCTCGAATCAACGTCGTAGTAATCCTCTATCTCGGCAACATACGAACGGAAGCAGACCTTGCCGTTGAACGTCATGACGTCACTCTGGTCGGAAACGCCGAAACTCTTGAGCTGTTCGTCAGTAAGCGTGTTGAGCAGCACCGTCCTGTCCTTTGTCACCTTAAACTTATAATCGTAATACTCGTCCAGATACTCGCTCTGGAATTTCTCTATTGTATCGCTGTCTATCTCACTGAAATAAATCTTTTTGCCGGAACCTGCTCCTGCGCTGTCTATTACCTCAGCCGAGGGTGAAAGAATGTAATATCTTTCGTTTGGATCCCTGCCTATCCCGAAAACCGCAAGCTGTTCATCATTGAGCGAATCGAGCAGTATCGGGTCAACATTTGAACCGTCCAGACCTATTTGCAGCTTCATGTCTATATCGACATCGGAAAGTGTCAGCTTGTTATCGTATGTATAACCAAGCTGTTTAAGTTCATCATCGGTAAGGGTTATCTTGATATTATCGGAGATAGCCTCTATCTGCTGCGTAACGTCCTGTCGGCTCTGCGTAGTCCACTCAATGTCTATCTCCTCAGCAATGGGTCTTACGCGGTAAACCACTCTGTCCATGCTTTTAAGAGTGAAATTGACAAAAGGGAAATCCTCGTCCGCGTAATTTGGTTCAACATAAACCGCCGTGCTTCCGTTCGAGGTATCCTCGGTATTTATAACGGTGTAGCGATAGCGTCCCGAGGGCGAAGTTCCTTTTTCAACGAGAGTCTCCTTGGCGGAGGAAACAAAGAACGATGTGAATACGAAGTAGCCGAGCGCTCCGAAAATGTACATAAGCAGTACTATCGTGCCGACTGCGGTCTTGCCGCCCTCACCTGCTCCTGAAAGCAGAAGTATCGTGACACCGGTGATTATGATAGGGATTATCATTCCCCACTCGCCGAAATACAGCAGCACCACCGGCAGCATTGCAGGCAGGATTATAAAGCTTGCGATACGCGTAATGACCTGTTTTCTCGTGTAGAGCATTGCCACAAGGGCAATTATTGAAACAACTGTGACAGTAAGGCACAGCGAGACCCTGTCCCTGACGTGTATCTCGTAGAATATCGAGAAGTAACAAAGACGGCATACTGCGAGCGCATACAGCAGACTCAGGACTGCAACAACTCTTTTTGTCCAGATATTTCCCAAGAAGTTATTCATTATTGCCTCCGAAATAATATTTTATATATAATAAGCTGTTCGAGAAGTCGTACATCTAATATTATAACACACCATTTCGCAAAAAGCAACTACGGAGAGCAAAATTTCCCCTATTTATTTTTGAGAGCCTGTCTCGTGTCTGAGCAGGAACATTCTTCCGCTGTACGGTGGGATATCCATGACGAGTTTTCCGCCGCTCAGACTGAATTTTGTCTTGCCGTCGGGAGTTTTTCCGCTGTAGAGCTGATTGTCGGAATCGAGGAGGAGTTCAGCCGAAAAGTCCTCGCCTATCGTTACGCTGTAGTCAAACTGAACCCAGTCGGAGAAGTTCATGACTGCGAGGATATCTCCGTCCTTGCTCTTTCGGCGGATAGCGTAAACGCAGCGTTCCTCCGAATTACAGTCCTCCCACTTGAAATTAGTCGGGTCATAGTCATAGTGGAGCGCATTATATTTAAGGTAAATCTTGTTGAGCGCCTTGATATACTCGCGGAACGAGTCATGAAGCGGATATTCCAGCATATCCCAGTCCTGCTCGCGTTTTTCGTCCCATTCGCGGAGCTGAGCTATCTCGTTGCCCATAAAATTGAGCTTTTTTCCCGGGTGAGCCATCATGTACATATACAGTGCCCTCGCCTGCGGGAATTTCTCGGGATAATGGCCATACATTTTCTGCGCAATGGTAGCCTTTCCGTGAACGACCTCATCATGCGACAGCGGCATGATATAGTTCTCATTATAAAAATAGAGCATGGAGAACGTAAGCTTGTGATAATCTCTTGTGCGGTACATCGGCGGAGTCTGGAAGTATTCAAGCGTATCGTGCATCCAGCCAAGATCCCACTTGTAGTCGAAACCAAGACCGCCTGCAAAAACGGGCGCAGTTACCTTTGGGTGCGAGGAGGAGTCCTCTGCGGAGATCATAGCCGAGGGGTGGCGAGCCTTTAGTCCGCAGTTCATATTCTTGATAAACTCTATTGCATAGCGGTTTTCGCCGAGATGTTCATTGCCGTTCCAGTAAATGAGGTTGCGCACCGCGTCCATGCGGAGTCCGTCAAAGTGATAGACGCTAAGCCAGTAGTTCGCCGCAGACTGGAGGAACGAGCGGACTTCGCCCTTTGAGTGCATGAAGTTGATACTTCCCCACTCATTATAAGCCGCCTTATCGTCCGGAAACTCGTACAGCCGCGTTCCGTCATATTCATAGAGTGCAAAGTCGTTTACCGCAAAGTGCACAGGCACAAAATCCATGATAACGCCTACGCCCTTTTTGTGGCACTTGTCAACAAGCTGCATAAGCTGCTTTGCCGTTCCGTAGCGTGATGTCGGCGCAAAAAATCCCGTGTTCTGATATCCCCACGATTCATCTGAGGGGTGCTCGCTTAGAGGCATAAGTTCAATGTGAGTGTAGCCGAGTTCAACCGCGTAATCCGCAAGCTTATCGGCTATTTCCGCATAGTTGTACCAGCCCTCGTACTCAAGTATCTCCTCGGGTGTAGTGAGCACAGGCGTTTCAACAGTCTCCGTCTTGTCATGGTAGACCTTGCCCGGTTTTCTCAGCCACGAGCCGAGGTGGACTTCATAAATATTGAGTGCCTTGTCCCGGCAGTCGCTTCTGCGGCTGAGCCACTCGGAATCGTGAAAGCGATATCCCTTTATGCTGCGAATGACCGAGCAAGTCCCCGGGCGAAGTTCCATTCCGAATCCGTAAGGGTCGCAGTGGTCAAGAAATTTTCCCTGTCTGTCATAAATGCGGTACTTATAGCGCATTCCCTCTTTAGCCTCGGGACAGTGCAGTTCAAAAAAACGGCCGTCCTCGATACGCTCCATGGGAATATCCTTCCAGCCGCTGAAATCTCCTATTACCGAGACTTTTGATGCATTCGGAGCATAGGTTCGGAATGCCGTCTCCTTCTTCGAGACGTGTGCTCCGAGGTACTCATAGGCTTCAAAAGCCTCGCCTTTGTAAAATCCGTAAATATCCATATGATCACTCCAAGATTGACAAGTGTCTTTTATTAGTTTATAATATAATTATATACATAAGTGTAGAAAATTTCAAGCAACGATTTTCTACACAAGTCAATAAAGCGACGGTCGTCAAAAATCGTCAATTTTAATGGAGTATTACTATGGACATGAGGATCGAAAAAACAAGAAGAAGCATAATAAATGCGTTTTTGCAGCTACGCGCTCAGAAGCCGCTTGAAAAGATAACGGTCAAGGAGCTTTCCGCTCTTGCCGAGATAAACAAGGCTACGTTTTACCTGCACTACCGCGATATCTACGAGCTGTCGGAATCGCTCGAACGCGAAGTGGTTCGCTCAGTCCTGCACGGGATTGAGCACCCCGAGAACATTCTGACCGACAATAAGCAGTTTATCCGCGAACTTACGACCTCGTTCGTAGCCAACGAGCAGCTTATGAAAACGCTTTTCGAGGGCAACCGGAGCGGAAGTTTCCTGTCACTTTTTGAGGAGGAACTTACCGCTGTTATACTGAGTGTTCAGCCTGATTATCAGCCGAGTATAAAGAGCCGCATGATGATGACATACCTGATATACGGCGGATATTATACCTATTTTAAATACTGCGACTATGGAATAAAAGCCGTCCTCGACCTGATAGAAAAGCTATCTGACGGCATAATGAAGGTCTACGAAGAATAGATAAAACGACGCCAAAAGCCTGTTTAACTAATAATGGGATTCTAAAGGGTTGTTAACCCTTTAGCGGATTCCAA
>UQEM01000076.1 GCA_900540005.1 uncultured Ruminococcus sp. | reverse complement strand
GAAATTTTGCCGAAAAGATGCGTTGTTAGGCTTAGTGTCAACACGACCTAAATAAAATAAGCTCCCGAAGTCAGCGCAATACAGTGACTTCGGGAGTTGTTATATCTGCTTATTGGGAACAGCTTTAGCCGAGAATTTTTTTCAGGTCGTTTTCGGGAGTTGTGGTAGGCGCAATGTTATACTTCTCAACAAGGAAATTGAGAACATTGGGCGAGATAAATGCAGGGAGCGTAGGGCCGAGGAGAATGTTGCGTATTCCAAGGTGGAGCAGCGACAGCAGAATACATACCGCTTTTTGCTCGTACCATGAAAGAACCATTGACAGCGGAAGGTCGTTTACTCCGCAGCCAAATGCATCGGCAAGCGCAGCAGCCACCTGAATCGCGCTGTATGCGTCATTGCACTGACCCATGTCCATTATTCGCGGCAGACCGCCGATCTCACCGAGGTCAAGGTCGTTGAAACGGTACTTTCCGCAGGCAAGCGTGAGGATCATGCTGTCCTCGGGAGTCTGCTTTACAAAATCGGTGTAATAGTTACGTCCGGGTTTTGCTCCGTCACAGCCTGCAACGAGAAAGAATCGGCTGATTTTCTTTGCCTTTACAGCCTCAACTATTTCTCCGGCGTGCGAGAGTACGGCATTTCGCGCAAAACCGGTCATTACGCTGTCTCCGCCGTTGATCCCCGTGAATCGTCTGTCCTCGGGGTAGCCTCTGAGCGCAAGAGCCTTTTCAATAACAGGGGTGAAGTCCTTGTCCTCGCCGACGTGAACAATCTCGGGATAGGAAACGACTTCTGTTGTGAAAACTCTGTCAGAATAGCTTGGCTTAGGCGGCATCAGACAGTTTGTGGTAAAGAGTATGGGCGCAGGAATATCAGCAAATTCTTTCTGCTGATTCTGCCATGCCGTACCGAAATTTCCCTTGAGGTGGGGATATTTTTTCAGCTCGGGATAGCCATGAGCCGGCAGCATTTCTCCGTGAGTGTAGATATTGATACCCTTTCCCTCAGTCTGTTCAAGGAGAAGTTTCAGGTCGTAGAGGTCGTGACCCGTGATAACGATGAACGGGCCTTTTTCAACGGTAAGCGGAACTTTCACGGGGACGGGATCTCCGTAAGTCTCGGTGTTTGCCTTGTCGAGCAGAGCCATGCACTTGAGGTTCACTTCGCCGACTTCAAGAACTATCGGCAGCAGCTCATTCATGCCCCAGTCCTTTTCGCCGACAGCAAAGAGTCCCTTGTAGAAGAACGAGTTGACTTCGCTGTCAGTGTAACCGAGGACAGCCGCATGATAAGCGTAGGCTGCCATTCCGCGGATACCGAAAAGAATGAGCGACTTCAAAGAGCGGATATCTTCGTCAGCCGTCCATATAGTATCCATGTCGAACTGCTCGGTCTTGCCGCACGGAACGGCGCAGGTCGGGCACATTGGCGACAGCCGCCTGACTTCCGCCTCAACGCGTGAGATAAGATCTTTGATAGTTTCGTTGTTGAAGTTTACATTGGTTATTGTCGTAAAGAGCGCGTCGAGCACAAGTCTGTCGGTGCTGTCATTGCGAAGGTGTTCGTTTTCGCTTGCTGCACGGGCAAGGTTGATGAGCAGTCCCGTAAGCTTGTCCTGAAGCTTAGCGGTATCGGCTTTTTTTCCGCATACGCCTGCTGCTCCTGTACAGCCGCTGCAGCCTGCTGTCTGTTCGCACTGAAAACAAAACATCTGATTAGCCATAATATATCCTCCTGATAAAATATTAATGATCGTTTATGTTCTCTTAGTCCAGAATAATTCCGTTTGTCGAAATAGTGACCACGTTCCACGGAATGAATTTTCCGCTTGCCTGAAGTGCCTGTTTTGCAGCGTATTCAAGTCCGCCGCAGCAGGGAACTTCCATTCTCACGATAGTTACGCTCTGAATGTCATTAAGTCTGATGATCTCGGTGAGTTTTTCGGAGTAGTCCACATCATCAAGTTTCGGACAGCCGATAAGCGTCACATGACCGCGCATGAATTCATTGTGAAAGTTTGCATACGCGTAAGCCGTACAGTCGGCTGCAATGAGGAGTTTTGCTCCGCTGAAATACGGTGCGGTGGGCGGAACAAGCTTTATCTGAACAGGCCATTGCGCAAGCTGACTTACGGGACAGACCGCCTCGGTAACGCTGTTCTGCACTTCGCGGTGAAGCACTCTTGCCTGTGAACCTGGACAGCCGCACGGTTTCGGAGTTTCCTGCGCTGCTTTCTTTGCAGCAAGCACGGCAGCTTCGTCATAGGCAGGAGCTTCACGCTCCTCAAATGATATAGCCCCTGTGGGACAAGCAGGGAGACAGTCTCCGAGTCCGTCACAGTAGTTTTCGCGCATGAGCTTTGCCTTGCCGTTCACCATATCTATTGCGCCCTCGTGACAAGCGCTTGCACAAGCGCCGCAGCCGTTGCACTTTTCTTCATCAATTTTTATAATTTTACGGATCATAATTCGCCGCTCCTTTCACTTTAAAAGTCAGGGCGGATAAACGGATCTTACCTGTTTTACGCTCCTTACAGCAGTTATCTCTGCACTTTTTGCCGATAAAAGAGGCATTTGCCGCAGGTCGTTTCACACAAACCGTTTCTTTCCCTTGACTTTATGATGTCATTATACTATACTTAAAACATAAAGTATGTTGTATTTACGACGAAAGGAGAATTTTTTTATGAAAAACCGCGCTGAATTTTTAAAGGACACGCAGCTTTTTCTCGGAGTCTCCGAAGATGAGATATCAGCAATGCTCGGTTGTCTGAATGCGCGCGAATCTGAATATAAAAAGGGCGAGTATATCTATCACCGCGGCGATATTGTCGGCGATATCATGCTGCTTGTGAGCGGAAGAGTCCACGTTCAGCGCGATGATTTCTGGGGAAACAGCAACATTATCAGCACTATTGACATCGGCGAGATGTTCGGCGAGTCATGCATTACTCCGCGTGGACGCGAGATACTGAACAATGTAATAGCGATCGAGGACAGCACTATAATGCTCTTTGATGTCAGGCGAATTCTGACCACCTGCTCATCATCGTGCAAATTCCATAATATGGTAATTGAAAATCTATTCTATGCAATTTCCGATAAAAACCGCAAGCTTGTACAGAAACTCGGGCACATGGCGAATCGCTCAACGCGCGAAAAGCTTATGTCTTATCTGTCCGAGCAGTCGCAGAAACAAGGCAGCGACAGCTTTGTGATACCGTTAAACCGCCAGCAGCTTGCGGATTTTCTTTCGGTTGACCGCAGCGCAATGTCAAACGAGCTTGGAAAACTGCGCGATGAGGGACTGATAGAATTTGATCGCAGCCGATTCAGACTTCTGCACGCTGATGACTGATAAGTATAGTATGGCTTATATACATTATAATAGTACAAAAAAAGCAGCCTTTCGGCTGCTGTAAATTTTTTGTTTATTTTGTGGGAACTTCTTCCTTTTCGGCAATTATTCCGTCTTTTTTGTTGTAGCGGCTGAAAAATTCCTTTGTTTCCCGAGCAACAACACCTGACAGCGCGATCAGCGCAATTACGTTCGGCAGAGCCATGAGTCCGTTGAAAATATCGGCGATGTTCCATACAGCCTCAACGGTAAGGTAAGGGCCGATGAAAACTGCTGCGACATAGAGCCAGCGGAAAACAATGGTCGCGATCTTGTTTGAGCCGGTGAGGTAAGAAAGACATCTTTCGGAGTAGTAATTCCAGCCGAGTATCGTAGTGAACGCGAAGAAAGCAAGACATATCATGAGGAGAAATGCCGAGAATTTTTCAGGGAAGGGAAGTCCTTCGCAGAAAGCGTCCGTAGTTATCTGAACACCCTCAAGACTCTCTTTTTTATAGCTTCCTGCCATAACTATTGAAAGTCCGGTCATTGTACAAACGATAATGGTGTCAATGAATGTACCGGTCATTGTTACAAGTCCCTGCCTTACGGGTTCTTTGGTTTTAGCGGCAGCCGCTGCGATAGGTGCTGAACCGAGACCTGCCTCGTTGGAGAAAATACCTCTTGCAACGCCGTTTCGCATTGCGCTTATCATCGCAGTACCGACAATACCGCCAATAGCAGGTCTTATGCCGAATGCGCTCTTTACAACTGTGACAACAGCGTCAGGGATCTTTGTGATGTTGCTGAAAATAATGATAATGCAGCAAGCAAGGTAAATGAGTATCATCACAGGAACGACTACCTGCGAAACAGAAGCGATCCTCTTGATCCCTCCGATCACGATGAATGCAACGAGAACTGTTACGATAAGTCCGACAATGATAGTTGTGTATGTATATTCTCTGCCGAAAATAGTCGTTGTGGGAGACTTGTCAAAGAATCCGTTTGCAGCCGATGTAATACCGTTTATCTGCGTAAACGTACCAATACCCATAAGACCTACGAACATTCCGAAAACTGCAAACAGCTTGCCGAGCCATTTCCAGTTCTTGCCCAGACCGTCCTCAATGTAGTAGAACGGGCCGCCGAGAATGTGTCCCTCGCTGTCGACCTTGCGGTATTTTATTGCGAGCAGACCCTCGGAGTATTTCGTAGCCATTCCGAAGAAAGCCGCGATTTCCATCCAGAATAAAGCACCGGGACCGCCTGCCGCTATTGCAGTAGCGACTCCGACGATGTTTCCGGTTCCGACTGTCGCGGAAAGAGCGGTGCACAGCGCTCCGATACTTGAAACGTCACCGTGACCTTCATCTTCATTTTTGAGCATATACTTCAGGGAAAGTTTCAGTTTGTGTATCTGGAGAAAGCCGATCCTTATGGAAAGAATGATTCCGCAGGTAATTATAAGCAGAATCAGAGGCAGTCCCCAGACAAATCCGTCAATCTTGCTGACGATCTCGTTTAATTTGTCCATTTAAGCACTCCGTTCATAAAAATAGTAACAATAAATTATAGCACGAAAACAGACAGATGTCAACTGATTTTGACACAATACAGCGAAATTCCGACATTTGAAGAAGTTATTTTATCGAATCAAGAACGTTTACCGCATCGCTTATCGTTTTTTCAATTGCAAGCCTGCCGTATGCGTCCACCTTGGCTTTGTTCTTTTCGCCGTGAGTAAGACAGCCTGCACCTCCGATACAGCCTCCGTTGCACGCCATGCCCTCGATGAAGTTTGCATCGAGAATGCCTCGCTTTTTCTTCATAAGAGCTGTGCGGCAGGCTTCGATTCCGTCGCAACTGCAAGCCTTTAACTCAAAGTCCTCGAATCCCTGTTCCTTGAGTCCCTGAGCCACCGCATCTGCGAGTCCGCCGCAGTGCGCAAATATGCGTCCGAAGTAGGAAGCGTTGTCGAGCAAGCCCTCCTCAAGAGTTGTAAGGTCGATGTTCTTGCTGTCGAAAAGCGCCTGCAATTCCTCGAATGTGATAACTGCATCTACCCAGGGCTTAACGAAGTCCTGCTGGATCTCTGCTTTCTTTGCCGTACAAGGGCCGACAAAAACGATCTTTGCATTTGCGTTAGTTTCCTTAATGTAGCGCGAAATGGCTGCCATTGGCGAAAGGTTGTGAGATACATGATCTTTCAGCTCGGGAAAAGCTTTTCTGATGTAGTTTACAAATGCGGGACAGCATGAGCTGGTAAGGAATCCCTTCATTGTCAGTTCGAGCGATTCCGCCTGTGCCACCATGTCCGCACCAAGAGCCGCTTCAACTACATTGTAGAAACCAAGCTCTTTGAGTCCTGTTATGACCTGTCCGAGTTTTGCGTAGGTGAACTGGCTCGATATAGACGGCGCAACGATCGCGTAAACCTGATGTTTGTCATTGTTTTTGAGCAGTTCGATCGTGTCAAGAATGAACGACTTATCGGTAATTGCTCCGAACGGACATTGATATACACACGCACCGCAGGCAATGCACTTATCATTGTCTATAGCTGCCGCCTGCTCCTCATTTATTGAGATAGCCTTTATCTTGCAGGCGTTCTGGCAGGGACGCTTACGGTTTGCAATGGCAGAGTACGGGCAAACACTTGCGCATTTACCGCATTCAACACATCTCTCCTTATTAATATGTGCAACGTGATGCTCGTCAAAGGAAATTGCTCCGCGCGGACAAGCATTTTCACATCTGTGGGCGATACAGCCTCTGCACGAATCTGTTACAACATATCCGCCCGCAGGACATTCGTCACAGGCTATGTCTATAACTTCGATGATGTTGGGATTGTTGGGATTTCCTCCCATTGCAAGCTTTACGCGCTCTGCAAGTACGGCGCGTTCCTTGTATACACAGCAGCGGATAGTCGGCTTTTTACCGGGGACTATTATCTTGGGTATGTCAAGTACGTTTTCAAGCAGAGTACCTTGCCAAGCCTGTTTTGCAACTTCGCAAAGAACCTTGTATTTTATGAACTGCACCTGCGTATCGAATTTTTTTGTCTGCATTGTTTTTATGTGTAATTAAAACATACCGGATCGGGAAAGTCTTAATTAAACTCCTTTCAGAAGATTAGAACCTGTCCGCATAGGGAATATATGTTGATTTTCAGTATAGTTTGCCGCTGACGGCAGATTCCTGCAATGACCGCTTTTTACATATTTCTGCAAATCTCGCATTCATTATATCACATATCGATTAATTTTTCAAGTCATATGAGTGTTGCAAACTAGGGAGTGTTGACACTAAGCCTAACAACGCATCTTTTCGGCAAAATTTCACGCATCCTGCGTTAAAAAGTCTTGACAGGCGACAGCCTGCCTGCGACTTTTTGCCTTGTCTACGTAAAATTTATGCTCGAAAATCTGCATATTATCTTAGTGTCAACACTCCCTAGTAAATGAGGAGCGAAGAAAATGAATAAAAAGAAAATTGCTTTTACTATTATTGTGGCAGTTATTGCTTTGTCGGCGTTATGCTGGGTATTTTGGTTGGTGTTTTATTTTGACTCCACAATAGACGGATCGATAGTTGTGGATTTAACTAATGAGTATATTCTTTTTGAGCGCAATTATCTTGTGCCGCTTCAGATTTTTGGAATAACAATTGCATTGACGATATTTACATTCATATTTTACTTGAAGCTAAAAAAGAAGAAAAGAAAATGCCGAATTTTGCTAATACCTTGCATACTGCCATTTTGGTATTTGTTCGTTTGCCATTTGAATTCGATAATAACTTACTATGATGTTATATATGTATAGTAATCAATTGTTTACGCTTATATTGATGCTGAAACAAGCCGCAGAGTTCATTCTCTGCGGCTTGTTTATGTCTGAATTTCAATGCCGGATTATTCCGGAATATTCAATTGTACTGCGAAACGGCAGTTCCGTCCTCTTATTAGGAAGATAGAACTGCCGTTCTGACTGCCCTCTTACAAAGGGTTCAAGGAATACTGTAATATATTTACAGCGGTCATCATATGTGCAGAAGATAACTGCTGTAAAGTTTACGCTTTAAAAATGTTTCTGACGAAATTGTACATATGCGGACGGATAGTCTTTCCGCCGTGATCGCCGTCAGTTACATAGTGCCATATGTGAGTTGGATTAACGTACTGGTCTTTTGTGTACCAGTTGCGGCAGGAGTAGCCCTCGCTGTCCTTTACGCCGCCCCATGTTTCGCCGAAGTCGTCCGACCAGATAAGCTCCGGACCGTCGATAATGGTCGCACCGTTGAGCAGCATTCTCTCGGCATGGATCGGCAGTCCCGTAATAGGACGATACTGGTCTTTGGTGGAGAGAGGCTTATCGGCCTCGGAACGGTCTGTCCAGCCCGTTTCATCATAGCGAACGCCGAAATTACCGCAGTATCCTGAAAGGTAAGCACCTAAAACTTCACTTTCAACGTCCTCGATAAAGCTTCCCTGAGTGTATTTTTCTTCAAGCTGCAAATTATCTGAGTACTGTTCGCAGGCTGTTTTCCACTCGGGACAGCGTTTGAGCATTGCCACGGGATTAAGCGGCGCGCTCCATTGGTTTGCGCACCAATTGATGTTGAGGTATCCGCCGTATTTGTTGCAGAGTTTCAGCAGCTTTGCAAAATGCTGATAGCGCTGAATGGGCGTTACGGGGAAGTCGCTTGATTCAAATCCCCAGAACTGCTCGCTGTAGTTAAAGCCGATAAATCCGGGGTAATCGCGGAAAAATTCGGCGTAAATGGTGTTTTCGTAGTCATCATCGGCATGAGCGGTGAATTCGCCCTTGTTCGTGAAATTCACGATATTTCCCGATGAGTCATAGTCGGGGAAGTGGCACTGTCCGCCGCTCGCAGGCTGAACCATGCACCATACGCCCTCGTCAGAGCAGGTTTTGAGCCATGATTTTGCAAGCTCGTATCCGTCCTGTGTCATGAGCCACTCGTGCTTGTCGTTGCTCCAGTTTATCGACATGGAAATGTTGAATACACAGTAGGGTTTGATGTCCTCCGGGATCGTTGCAATAATTTTTGCGGGGTCGGCGGTATTCCATGTGTCGATGTGTACGATCAGCATGGGGTGATCTGGGTCGCAGGGTCTACGCATCGCACTCGCAGCCTCGGCTGTGACAGCAATATTCTTAATGGAAAATAACCCCGTTCCATTTGGCAGCGGAACTGCCATCGCGCCGAATGCTATTATTCCCGAAAGCAGTGTCGTACACATTTTTTTTAAGCCGCATAAGGTTTCCTCCTATCATTATTCATAAGAATATGCCTGAGGGTTTTCTGTTTTTGTGATTATATTATAATGTATTTTTCAAAAAGGGTCAACTCATAAAGCGCATTCGAGGTGGACAAAACGAAGAATTTCGTTGGCAAAATATTAATTGCAGCTTATAATATAATAAATTAAGAAAATATTCGTGCGGAATGCAGGTTTATTCCCGCAAGCAAATTTTAATTCGGGGGCGCAAAATGAAAAACAGACCGATTTACGGTGTTATTGCGGCACAGGTCGCTGATATTGAGCAGCGAGAGATACTTTTAGGGATAATCGAAACGGCACAGGAGTTTAACATAGATATCGCCGTGATCTCAAACATTTATAATCCTATCGAGACCGATGAAGTGCTGATAACCGAGAACCGCATATATGACATGATATCGTCAGATGAATTTGACGGCTTTATCCTGATATCCGAGTCAATCATTAATTCGGACGTGCAGAAATGCGTTATCAGCAGACTTGCGGAAAAAGCAGACATACCCGTGGCTGCGGTAGGAACGCCGCTGCCGGATTTTGTGCTCCCTGACTTTCACTTTATAAATACGAGCGACAGGCAGGATATTGAGGAGATCACCGATCATCTCATAGAGGTTCACTGGTTCACGGACATTCATATTCTTTCGGGGTATGATTTCATAGACGCGTCTGTCAAGCGTGTGGAGGGTTATCGTGAGTCACTTGAAAAGCACGGCATACCATTTGATGAAAATAAGGCGTTTTTTGGCGATTTCTGGTTTAATTCCGGACGTTTGCAGGCTGAAAAATATATCAGCGGAGAGATTGTTTTCCCACAGGCGGTAATTTGCTGCAACGACTATATGGCATACGGAATGCTTGATGTGTTTATGGAACATGATGTGAAGATTCCCGAAAAACTCACCATTACGGGCTACGAGTATATACACGAACGCCGCGATCACGACCCTCTGCTCACAACCTATCAGCGAAATCGAAGGGAACTCGGCAGGCAGGCGGTGAGACTGCTCAGAGAAAAGCTTGAAACGGGTGAATACGGGGACTTTTTCGCTCCGAGGGGACGCTTTATTTATGGCAATACCTGCGGCTGCGGCGCTGGCAATAACGACATAAGGAAGGAAATTGCTGAGATAAGGACAAGATCCGACTATGACTTTCTCAACCTGTTCTGTCAGTTTGAGCACAGGTTCACCGAATGCAGAAACGTAAATGAATTTGCTGCCTGCTGTCGGGAATTCAGGTTCATGATACGCAATGTGGATAAGCTTTATATGTGCCTTCACGAGAATTGGTATAATGAAGAACCGAACAGCGAAAACATGATAAGGTACGATCTGCTTACTTATGATGACACACTTATGTTCAATAAGAATCGATTTTCGGCTGTTTTTGGTGGATCTGCCGCGCCTTATTATTTCAGTCCGCTGTTTTTCGGTAACAGAGAGCTTGGCGTTATTGTTCTGCGCTTTGACAGTCCTGATACATACGATCATGTTTTCCGCAACCTGATGAAAGCGCTTTCAAATACTCTTGAATTTCTGCGCATGAAAAACGATATACAATATATGATGCAATGTCAGAATATTGCCGAACAGCGTGATACTCTGACAGGTATACTGAACGAAAAGGGACTTAAAAAAGCGTTTTGCTCTGCGGATAAGACGGATCTTTATGTTGTAGGACTTCAGATATGCCTGTTTGAGAAGAATTTTTCAGCTTTGAGAGAAATGGAAAAGATAGACGCGATAACCGATGCGGCAAAGTGTTTGGTTGAGTTCTGCGGCAGCAACGATATTTGTGCGCGAGTCGGAGCAAACACCTTTATCGGTATGCTGCAGAGCAGGGCTTCGCGAGCATTGCTCCGGGTGCGGTATTTTTGTGTTAATAAAAGAAAACCAGCGTGTGCATATTCTTTTGTATGGTATTGTGATAGTATTTTTTCATCATTGCCGCCTTGAATCCGAGTTGTGTGACTTTTTCAAGCAATTCTTCGTCAGAAAGGTCGGTCTCGAATTTTACAACGCAGTGCAGTCCCGAGTTTTCGCCCGAAATACTTGAATTGTTAAAAATACTGTGATCCTTCATTCTTTCAAAAAGCTGACTGCGGCACGTTTTATAATGTACACGCATTCGGTTGATGTGCTTTTCAAAGTATTTCTCGCTGATAAATCGAGCGAGAGTGTACTGCTCGAAGGTCGAAACGGGGCATGAGCAGAATCCGAGTTTTTCTCTGAATTTATGCAAAAGCGACGGCGGAAGAACCATGTAGCTTATTCTTATCGTGGACGCAAGGCTTTTGCTGAAAGTGTTCATGTATATTACCTTGTCCATTACGTCTATGCTGTACATGGAGGGGATAGGCTTGCCGGAAAGACGAAACTCGCTGTCATAGTCGTCCTCGATTATGAAGCGGTCTGGGGATTGGCTTGCCCACTCAAGGAGAGCGTACCTTTTGCCAACGGAAGTGATTGCTCCGGTAGGAAAGTGGTGTGAGGGGGAAATATGTATAATGTCGGTTTTAAGTTCTTTCAGATACGAAACGTCTATCCCGTCCGTCATTACGGGGATTCTCTCGCACTTTATCCCGTAGTTCGCGTATATTTCGGCAATTTTGGAGTATCCGGGTTCTTCCACGGCGAAAATGTAGCTGTTCCCAAAGAGAATATTCATCAGCATATAGAGATACTCCGCGCCCGCGCCTATTATTATCTGTTCGGGACAGGCGGTTATATTGCGAAATTGCTTCAGGTGCTCCGATATTGCGTATCTCAGTTCGTAAACGCCCTCAAAGGGCGGCTTTGTGAGCAGATTACGCTGATTACCCGAAAGCTCCTCGCGCATCAGCTTTGCCCATACGGCAAACGGAAACATTTCATTTTCGGAGGATTTTTCATCGGATACGCTGTCTTTGGCGATGTGTTCGGGAGTT
>UQEM01000075.1 GCA_900540005.1 uncultured Ruminococcus sp. | reverse complement strand
GATGACGTCGAGTCTCGTGGGCTCGGAGATGTGTATAAGAGACAGGGTATATAGTAATAAGAGATAATAATCCTGTTAAATTGGATGTAAATAAAATTATACTTCCAATTGTTTTAATCTTTATTGCAAACGTATTAATAATGGCAACTTCATTTGTTATTATTAGTATGAGAGAGAAGAAGGCAAAGGATGCATACAACAGAAGATATGAAGCATCTATAAAGGACGAGCTTACAGGCTTATATAATAGACGAGGGTTTGAAGTTGACTGTGAAATAATCAAGAAAAATAATAACTTAATAGAATACGTTCTTATTATGATGGATTTGAACGGTTTAAAAGCAGCTAATGATAATATTGGTCATGAAGCAGGGGATGAGTTAATTATTGGCGCTTCGAAGTGTATGGATAATGCATTCTCAGGTCTTGGAAGGACGTATCGTTTAGGTGGCGATGAGTTTGTTGCATTACTGAGAGGAACGCGAGAAGAAGCACAGGATGCAGTTAAGACATTCGATTATTTAACTGAAAACTTCCAGGGAAATCTTATTTCTGAACTTAGTGTGTCTAAGGGAGTAGTTGTTTGTTCAGAACATATAGAACTTAATTTTGAAGAAATTAAGGCAATGGCTGATAAGTTGATGTATGCAGATAAGGATGAATATTATAGACGAACAGGAAAAGATAGAAGACGAGTTTGATTTATAAATTGATATTTAATCTATGTAAAGAACCCAACAACTTCCGGTTTGTCACCCTGATAAAAATTGAATATTATGTGTTTGATTTTTCTGTTAGGATATGATATAATTACTTGTGAGGGAAAGGTGATTGCTTTTCTTTATAAGTTATAATTCATGTATTAAGGGATTGAAGAATATGAAATGGACAAGACATATATTATTAGTATTGTCAATATTATTTCTTTGTTCATGCAATAACAAAGAAAACACCTCAAGTAAAATTGACACTAATACAGCAGAAGTAACTGGGCAGATTACCTCTGATACGACATCGATTATTACAACAGTTACTACAACTTTAACAACGAAAATAACGACCGAAACACCTGTCGTAAATGAAAGCATTGAAGAAAGTGAGCAGATCTTCAATGATATAGAATGTGTTTGCAATCAAGTGTTTAACGGATATATTAACGAACCTTACGATATTTTTAACGGAACTGAGCACATTACTTATGATAACGAAATAGAATTTTTCAGAGCTGAAGTCTCAAAAGTTAAAAACAGTACTTTAGGCGAAATAACTGATGAACAAGATTTAATTTCAAAATCCAGAGAAATATTTATTGAAGTATTGGGTCAAAATTTTATTGAAAGCATTGAAGCAGATTACACAATTAAAAATGGAGTAAAACTTGCAATTGCAGAACGAACTACCCCGTTATACTATGTTGAATACTGTGATGAAGTGGATGTTTGGTATATATATCCATGTATGCCATCGGGAAAACTTGAAGATGGTACTGGATTTATTACGCCATACGAAAACGGAACATTCCTTATGGTTCGTGGAAGTGACGGAAAAATTATCGGATGTCAATTTTAATCATAAAACATAAACGCAAAACAAATTTCAATTTGTCACCCTGATAAAAATTAAATATTAATGCGTTTGATTTTTCTGTTAGGATATGATATAATTACTTGTGAGAAAAAGGTACTTGCTTTTTTCGATAAATATGAATTTGGAGGTATAAGATGAAAATGCCCGAAATTGATTTGGTTGAATTTCTTATTAAAGAAGGACACACTGATATTGCAGAAAGTATTAAAGACTACCGAAAAAATACTATTAAAATGCGTGTGAAGAATATGGGAAATGTAATTGCAAAAGGCACAAGTAAAATCGGTGGCTTTCCTGACCTTCCGCCCGATATTCCATATCCCACAATGTCGGGCTATTCCTGCAAGCGTGGAGATAACACTGAGCGGTACGAAAAATCAGCAATGCAGCTTGTTGCTCAAATCAATCTTGCGGACATTGCCGACTTGGATATTGAAAACAGGCTTCCACACACGGGTATTTTGTATTTTTTCTGGAGCGGAGAAATTTACTCAATTCACGAAACCGACAAATGGGTTGAAAGCGTTGCTGACGACCCTGAGAACTCGGCTTATCACAAGGTGATCTGGTACAACGGCGAACTGGCGGATTTAAAGAGAACTGTGCCGCCAGTTCCATATTATACAAAGTATTTTACAGAAGCTTTTGAGGAAAAAGCTGTTGAGTTTGAACTCGCCACAGATTATCAGTCCCTTGGATATGTGCTTGACTGTAACCAATTTGACCGTCTTGCAGAAGTTGCTCCAGATTATGATATCGAATGCCTTTCGTATAACGGAAACAAATTATTCGGTTATCCTACGGGCGGCAATATTCCGAATGTAGACGAAAAAACGCATCTGCTGTTTCAATATGATTTTGGTGTTGGCTGTCTGTGGAATATCTTTTGGATTATTTCAGATGAAGATTTAAAGAACCGCAATTTCGACAAAGCGGTCTTTGATTGCGATTTGGACTAATAACTATTTATCAAACAACTTCCAATTTATCACCCTGATAAAACTTAACATCGCACATAAAACAAGGGACGCATTAAGCGTCCCTTGTTGTTATATAATGCATTAATTGACCGTTAAAGCCGTTTCCAGAGCGATCTCCATCATATCACGGAAGCTTGTCTGTCGTTCTTCTGCGGTCGTTGAGAGTCCTCTGAGCGGGCAGTCCGAGACAGTAAGGATCGCAAGAGCATTTTTGCCTGACCGAGCAGCATTCATGTAGAGTGCGGCAGCTTCCATTTCAATACCGAGAACGCCCATTTTCTGCCATTCTGCAAGGCTGTTGGCGTCGTCATAGAAAGTATCGCTTGAGAAGATGTTGCCGACGTGGTAGGTGCAGCCTTTGGTTTGGGCAGCCTTGACTGCGGCAGATATGAGCTGCCACGACGCGGTCGGAGCGTAGGTTCCGGGCAGACGATACTGTGAGGCGTAGTTGGAGTTTGTACTTGCGCTTATGCCGATGATAACATCACGGAGAGCAACGCTGTCGGAAACCGCTCCTGCCGTACCTACGCGGATAATATTTTCAACTTCGTATTCATTGAACAGCTCCCACGAGTATATCCCGATTGACGGCATACCCATGCCGCTGCCCTGAACGGAAACGGGAACTCCCTTGTATGTTCCGGTAAAGCCGAGCATACCGCGGACTTCATTGTAGCAGACGGGTGAATCAAGATAGTTTTCGGCGATGAATCTGGCTCTCAGCGGATCACCGGGCATGAGAACGGTTTTGGCGATATCGCCTTTTTTTGCATTATTGTGGGGTGTGGACATGGATATTCCTCCTTTGGTTAAGATAGTTTATGGTTTCAGCTTCTTTTGAGGAGTTTTTTGACCGTAGCCATAACAGCCTCATAATTAAGCAGCATTACAAATGCCACAATGATAAGCTCCCAGAGAATATAAAATTTAGGAGCTGAAATGGTGAGCCAACTCATGATAACGAGCGCCAATGTGTTGAGCAGGGACTTTCCGCCGTTGAAACTGAACGGCACATAGTAGCGTGCATCGACGATCCTCAGCCAGAAACAGATGTAGTAGCTGAGGAGCGTTGCAATAGCCGCACCTTGGATTCCCCATTCGGGAATGAGAAAATAGTTCATGATAAGATTTACAATGCAGGCAGCAAGCGCAGTCCAGAAGGAGTTGCGGGTGTGCTTGGTTGCGGAGTAGATACTTCCGAGGAACTGGTTCAGGCTCATAAACAGCACGGCGATCACGAGAATGGGCGTGTAGATGTATACATCGCCGTATTCCGAGTAGGTCGAGGAGTTGATGAGAATAGCGGTAACAGGCTTGATCATCAGGAGAAGTCCTGCCGAGGCAATAAAGAGGATAGCCTCATAAGCCGAGTAAACCCTGCTGTAAAAACGTGTTCTGTCGGCGGATTCGTTCTCTGTTATCGCGGACATATTCCACGCCTGAAAGAAAATAGTCGAGACCATCGAGATAAGGTTCGGTATCTGATTGGCGTAGCTGTAGATACCGACAGCGCCCTCGCCCAACTGAACACGGTCGCTGTGCATCTGATTGATAAAGAGGCGGTCGGAGAGACTCGTGATCGCCCACATTACGATAGTCGGAATAAGCGGAGTTGCAAAGTGCATCATCTCTCTGCCAAGTTCCTTGTTGAAGCAGCGGGCGTCAAGGAACTCCCATAGCTTTGCCGCGGTAAAGAGGAATATCGAAGAGCAAAGGTCGGAGAGGATAACCGCGAGCATAAAGCCCTTTACGCCCCATTCAAGCTTTGCAATGAAAACGAGGTTGAATGTGAACAGCGTCAGGGTCGCGAGGATACCGTCAAGCGAGAAAAGCTTGACCATATCGCGCGAGCGGACGAACTGCTGACAAAGCATTCTCAGCGACGAGGTAATGACGTAAATTGTCAGCAGCGCGGTATAGCCCTTTACAAAGTTGGTGGTTGGGATAAGCCGCAGTATAGGGATAATGAACGCCATTATCACCATACCGGCGAGTGTGATCGTGCTGGAGGTAGTGAAAACCTCGCGCTTGTCATAATTTTTATCCAGACCGAAACGTATAAGGTATTCCTGAAGCGCAAATGTAAAAATCGGCTGTAGAAAGAGCGCGGTAAGTTCGAGCATATTTTTTACGCCCGACTCCGCAGGACTGAGATGACCCGTGTAAAGTCTTGTCAGCAGCAGGACAAGTATCTTTGAGCCGAAACTGCCTATTGCGAATACCATGGTATTCATTGCAAGCTTTTTGTACTTATTCATTTATTGAACTCTCCGTGATTTTATAGTTTTTGCAGCAGTGCCGCGGTTGATGTCAATACTTAAACTGACCGTTGCCCACGAATTCGCAGATAAGTGAATCAGGGGTGACATATTCGGGAGCAAGCGGCGAGAGGTTCTCGAAAACGCCGATAGTGTCACGGAGTTCGGCAACGTCATTCATCTCACGAAGCTGAGGAAGAATAAGGTCGCGGTAAGCGCTCATTTCGTAAGCCATGAACGTGTCAACATCGTAGTCCGAGCGGTGCTTGTATGGCATGATGTACTTGTTTTCGCCTGCTTCAACGCTGTCGTACATATTCATGGTTTCACGCAGCGAGCGCTGGCGGAAGTTCTTGTCGCGGATCATTCTGCGCATAAGGCGAACCTTTGACGGGTGGAGGATAATATCCCCACAGGTGATTCGGGTGCGGACGCTGACGTAGATTTTGCACAGCTCCTCGTCCGGCACGGTGATAACATCGGGATTGAGCGAGTGGATACCCTCGAAGATAACGAGTTCGTCCTTGTTTCGGCGGAAGGGAGTACCTTTTCCGTCACGCGAAGATGTTTTGAAGTTATAGCGCGGTATCTCGATCTCCTCGCCCATATTTATAGCGTGTATCTGCGCATTGAGGAGTTCCTTGTCAACCCGGTCGGGAGATTCGAGATCCATTTTTCCGAGAGCCGCAAGAGCCTTTTCACTTTCCGTAAGCGGTCGGAAATAATTATCCATTGAAAGAGTGTGTGTTGGGTGACCGCTGTCATCGAGCAGCTTTTCAAGAAGAAAAGAAGTGGTGGTCTTACCCGAACCCGAAGGCCCTGAGATAAGGATAACGGGTTTCTGTTCACGGTTAGCGATTATGTCGTCCGCAATTTTTTTGAGTCTGTAGATGTAGTCCTCATTGACTTCCTTGACGAATTTTGCAGGATCTGTCTGAATTTGTGCGTTGATTCTTGTAACTTCTATGTTCATAAAGTAATGCTCCTTTTGAAAGGGCTTCGCGGGCGAAGTCCCATATTATGCACATTATACCATATTATACGCAGCATATCAAGTTTTAATTCGGCACAAATTAGCTTCTCCCGAGCCAAGGTGACGGGTCGAGCCGTCAGAAAGTTCGGCTATGAGGTTGGCATTATCGTCTATTCCGACAGCTTTTGCAGTAATGGTCTCGCCGCCGATGTTTGCCGTGATAAGATTACCTGTGAGCAGTTCTCTGCGGCGGTATTCCGCGAGAAAACCTCTCTCCTCAAGACTGTCGAGGTATTTTTCAAGACAGTTCAGTATCTCCGCACAGAGTTCGTTGCGGTTGAGCTTTAGATCGGTAACGTCCTCTATCGAGGTAGCACGCATACTCAGGTCGCTGTCAAAGCTTTCGCCTATTTTGCGGACATTTACTCCGATACCGATGACAGCGTAGTCAAGGGTGCGCATTTCAAGTCCGAGAGATGCCTCGGTAAGTATGCCGCAGATCTTTTTCTCATGCATATAGAGGTCGTTGACCCATTTGATACGCACTTCGCTGCCGCAGAGATTTTCCACAGCTTCAGCAGCCGCGCAGGCAGTTGCCGATGTGATGAGCGAAGCTGTTTCTGTCGAGTAATCGGGGCGGATTATCACGCTCATGTAAAGTCCTTTTCCTGACGGCGAGACAAACGCTCTGCCGAGTCTGCCGCGGCCTGCCGACTGCATATCCGCGACAACTGTCGTACCGTGGACTGCTCCCTCAGACGCAAGCTCCTTGGCACGGCTGTTTGTAGAGTCGATCTCGCTGTAAACGCTCATGACACGTCCGAGCGCATTTGTACGCAGAAACGGCGTGATAAACTCCGCCGCGAGACGATTATTGTCGCTCGTGAGCCGATAACCGCGCGAGGGAGCAGATTCTATTCCGTATCCCTCAGCGTTGAGAGCTTTTACGGCTTTCCACACGGCATTTCTGCTGACACCGAGCTGTGCCGCGAGTGCCGCTCCTGATATATATTCATTGCCTGCATTTGCAAGCGCATAGAGAAGTTTATTTTTAACATTCATAGCAGTACCTCCGTTAAGGCAGCTTTTCCCAAAATTGCCTTGATTATATTGTATCATATTCAGATGTCAAAATCAATAGATTATATGCCTGCACCGTATAGCGGCGGAAAAAATGCGCATACTACGAAAAAGGAGTGAAAAAATGGGAAAGCTGAATTATGATGAACTTCCGATACTGCCTTGCCTTGAGGATAATCTGGCGCGGATAAAGGAAATATCCGGCGGTTCGTCAGATGTACTTGTAAACGAATTTACAGCCGGCGGAGTCAGGTGCGCTCTGCTAAGCTGTGACGGAATGGTCTCTACCTCGGTGCTGACGGAGCTTGTGTTTGAACCGCTTATGAATATTCCGCCAATGGAGAATTCCTCCGCGCTGATCGAACATATACAGAAATACCTGCTGCTCTCTACCGACAGACCCGAGGCGCAGGATTACGGCACTTTTTTTCGGCTGCTGAATTCGGGATTTGCTATCCTGATAGCGCAGGGCGTTGACCGTGCTCTCGCGTTCGGAGCGCAGGGATATGAGTCACGCAGTATACAAGAGCCGTCGGGCGAGGGAAATCTCATGGGCGCGCACGAGGGATTCTCCGAGGTCATACGCACGAATATGTCGCAGATTCGGCGCAGGCTCAAAACACCGGAGCTTGTTATGGAGCTTTTCATAAAGGGTGACAAGAGCGAAACTAACCTATGCCTTTGCTACATGAAAGACCGCGTTCCCAAAAGGCTGATGCAGGATATCCGCCGCTCACTCGGGCAAATCAAGCTGGAGTCGATACTTTCAACAGGCTATATCCGCCCGTTTGTGGAAAGCAGGCGCTTTGAGCTTTTCAGTTCAACGGGGACGACCGAACGCCCCGATGTGCTGTGTTCCAAGCTGATAGAGGGACGCGTTGCGCTCCTTGTGGATGGAGTTCCGTTTGCGATAGTTATTCCCAAGCTTTTCTGCGAGAGTTTTCAGACACTTGACGATTACGCGTTCAAGCCGTATTACGCTACATTTACGCGGTGGATAAAGTATGCTGCTCTTATAATATCGGTAATGCTGCCTGCGGTATATGCGGCGATAGTGATGTACCACCCCGAGCTGCTCAACAGCACGATGCTTATGCTGCTTGTCGAGGCTGAGAAAAAAGCTCCGCTGTCGATAGTCACGGAATCGGTGGGTGTACTTCTGATGTATCAGATAATCCGTGAGGCTGGTGTGCGTCTGCCAAAAGCCGTCGGCGGAGCTGTAAGCATAGTAAGCGGACTCATAATCGGCGATGCTGCGGTAAATTCGGGACTTATAAGCACTCCGCTGCTCACAGTGACCGCTATTGCCGTTATAAGCGGCTTTGTGATACCCGAGCTTGATCCGACAGTCACGATACTGAGGTTTGCTTTCCTCGCGGCAGGCGGACTTCTCGGATTTTTCGGGATTGCTCTGCTTGCAAGTGCAGTTCTGGTAAATATATGCGCAACGGAGGACTACGGTTTCCCGTATACTGCTCCCATATCTCCGCTTTCGGGCAGGGGAATGGGCGATACGCTTATTCGGCAGAGTTTCCGGACTATGCAGAGCCGAGATTTTACTGTGGAGGAATACCATGAATAGAATAACAAAGCATCAGTTTCACGCCATGCTGCTGATACCTGACGCTTTTCTGCTGCTTTGCATACAGGGAAGTCTCTCGCTAATGACTGTCATCGGCATAGCGGCCGGAGCTGTCGTGCAGGCGGCGGTGGTGATACCGTTTATGCTGATGTTCAGAGACAGGGAAGAACCGCCAAAGTGGGCGATGTCTGTCGTGGGGGCATACGTCATATTCTGCGGCGGACTTCTCATGAACCGTCTGCGCATATCTCTGCAAGCCTTGTACATTCCCTACGAGACAGGCGGTGAGATCAGCGGCGGAGTTGTTACATGGCTGATACTCGGACTTGTGGCGCTGGTGTGTATCTATATGTCCTCTGCCGGAATAAAAGCGCTCTCGCGTGCATCGGTCATAGCCATAGCAGTAGGAGCGCTGTATCTTGTTATTCTTGCAGTAAGCGCAGCGGCAAAGTCGGATTTTACCAATATTGCGCGCACATGGGAGACAGACGGTTTCTGGGGCGCATTTGCCGACAGTTTTCTGCTCACAGGCGGACTTGGCGGTGCAATGGCTCTCATAGGCATAACCAAAGGCGAGCCAATACGCGATCTTACGGAATACCTGCTTATCCGCGTTATTATGAGCGCGGTGGTGATAACCGCGGCAATTCTCGTAGAGGGCGGAATATCAGCGATAACGGATTTTCCCGTTATAACTGCCGCACAGCTCTCACAGCCGTTTCAGTCACAGAGGATAGACTCGATCCTGCTTATGATCTTCGCAGTTTTTGCGGTATTTTCCATAGCCGTACAGTCTGCGGCAGCAGCGTATCTTATACGCAAAATAGTGCCTGAATTTAAAAAATACCGCAGTATAGCGGCAATTGCACTTATTTCGGCAGTATCGCTTATTATATGAAAAGATCCTCATTTCATGCGAAATGAGGATCTTAAACTTTTAGTTTGCGTTAGCCGCAGGTGAAGTACCTGTCTGCGGTTTGCTTGCGATATCTTCAAACTCACCGGCAGAGGTTACGCTTACAACGTCCATAGCATTTGCGTCATAATAGAACCAAACGATGAATGCTGCAAGACCGGGATTGTTCTTGATGTTTATGTAATAGTCAATTGTCTCGCCGGGCTTAGCTGAAACGTTGTCTGCATATGTAACAAAGCCTGTTGCAGAGGAGAAGTCCTGTGCTTCGATATCAGAGCCTACTCTGATAGTACCCTGACCTACCTGATCGGCAGTGATCGTCTGACCGGCAATGCTTGAGAAATCGGGGTTGATCCTTACAGGGTAATCACGCTCCGGAATATTATCCTTGAGCTTGAAAGTGATCTTGATAAACTCGCCCTCGAAGTAGAAAGGCTCGTCCTTGGAGATGTCCATCCAGAGGCAGTACATCTTATCTGTGCTGCTGACATAGTCCTCGGCGGAAGGTGTTGTTGTAACAGTATTTGAGTTGCCGCCGTTATTGCTTCCGCCATTGTTATTATTATTGTTGTTGTTGTTGTTGTTGTTTCCGCTGTTGCCGCTGTTGTTATCGGAGTTTGCAGGAGAAGTTACGATCTCCGTAACAGGCTCGCCCTGAGCGTCTGTAACAGTCTCTCCGTTTGAATCGGTAACAGTAACGATAGAGGTCGTAGTTGCGGCATTGCCTGAGTTATTGGCAGAAGTAGTATCTGCAACAGGATCGTCCTCGTTGAGGTCAACGTCACCCGAATCAGAAGTAAAAGGATTGCCGTCACCCGACTTACCTGTCTGGAAAGGCAGACCAACAACATTGTTGTCCTCATTCTTTATTACTTCATATTCTGAGTCAAAAGCGCTTGTGTCGTCATTTTTTGATGAACTGCTGCTGTTCTTATCCGAGCAGGCTGTGACTGAACTGAAAGCCATGCAGGCAACTGCCGCAACAGCAATTATCTTTTTGGTTATATCATTCATTTTAAAAATTTCCTTTCGATCATAGAATTGTTTTGCGGACAAAGAAACTCCGCATAATTGCATACATATATTATACACACGCTCAGGCAGTTTGTCAAGGCGGAGCAGGAATTGTAATCAATTCTTTGACAAAAAGTCACCGTATCACCACTATAATTTCACTTTGCTGTCACTCTCAAAGACGCAGGGATCTCAGCACGGCTGAAATTCTCCGCAAATTCCTCGTCCCATAGTTCGCGGATCTCGCGGCTGTGGGAGATGAGTTCAAGCTTTGCTGATCTCGTCAGATGTTTTAATCTGTATTCAAGCTTTGAGGCGCGACTTCTGTCGGGAGCGCTCCACAGCGCGGCAACGCGTTTAACTGCGTGTGAACGGGTATATTTCGCACCCTTGCCGCTTTTTTCGTAGTGTTCCGCGAATCTGCGCACAATATCGGTGGTTATTCCCGTGTAAAGCAGTCCGCCCTCGCATTCGATAATGTATATGTAGTACATTTTGAGAAGTGTGGGAAAATCTGCCGAACAGTCAGCGGCTTATCACGAGAAGTCGTATTCGCCGTCGTAGTTCTTCTTGAATTCCTCAAAAATCTCACCGAGGAGATCATCGTCATCAACGGAAAGAAACTCCGACTCGTCAGGATTTTCAGTGGGAATGATCTCGAGGATAACGACCTCATCGTCCTCATCGTCAAAAGGGATCATAACTGCATAGAGATGACCCTCGTAGTCAACTGTGCCGATTATCTCGAAAGAAATATCGTTTCCTTCATCGTCTGTCAGTGTGATGTAGTTCTCAGGAACTTCCTCGTCCATTTCCTCGGGATTTTTATTTTCAAATTCGTTCATTTGTTTTACCTCCAAAATACGCAGATGTCTGCGCTTAAATTATGTCTGTACTCTATTTTACCATACATTTTCAAAAAACGCAACATAAATCTTTTGTCATTACTTGAATTTTTCGCGAAAAAGCCTTATACTATTATATGAAAGGATCATACATAAACGGATTATGTGAAAATTCAGGACAGCACACGCAAGATGTCGGTGCAGTCTCAGGGAGGCGGTCTGATGATATATCTTCTCGAGGACGAGGAGGGAATACGCAATTTTGTGATATACGCGCTCGGGCGTTCGGGCATTGAGGCAGAGGGTTTCGGTGCGCCGTCAGAGCTTTATGCGGCAATGGAGGAGAAGC